>NZ_JBXWOX010000005.1:0-295571 GCF_059611125.1 Ruegeria sp. CDSB029 | reverse complement strand
TAAACTCAAACAGAAATCGAACCAGAGCCTCCGTTACGAAAACGCCTCAGCTCTCCGAAAAACTCTGAAGACGGACACACACTCGGTGTTTTTTAGACCTCTTGTTTAATTCGACTATTCTGAGACCTCATGCGCCGCAAAGGCATCCGCATAGTCGGGATGCCATCGTGAAAGAGCCGGGCGATTGTTGATAATATCACCCGCGGCCCATTCAACCCGTTTGCGGTCGAGCTCTTCGGGCACATCATTGTCCGGGCAAAGTATATAGAAATCCCCGTCCGACATGCGCTTCAGCAAATAGTCAATTGCCTCTTCGCTGGTCCAAGCGGCGGCAGGTTTTTCCGGCATGAACTTCTCAATCATTCTGGTATAGGTAAATCCCGGCACAAACAGATGAGCGGTGATAGGCACTTCAGCCTGTCGCAAATCGTGTGCCAACATTTCTGTCATGACCTTTACGGCGGCTTTGCTGGTATTATAAGCAGGGTTTCCGGGCGGTGTGGTAATGCCCTGTTTTGATCCGGTGTTGATCACGACAGCCGGGCGCGCCGCTTCGATCATGCGCGGCAGAAAAGCATGCACGCCATTCATGACGCCGAAAAGATTGACCTCTAGTAGTTTGCGCCAGTTTTCCGTGTTTTCCCAACTACCGGTTGGCGCGGCGATACCGGCATTATTCATCAGGACAGCCACCTCACCCAGCGCAAAAGCCTGATCCACCAAGGTGTTCACAGCAGAGGTGTCGGTGACATCAGTCGGAACTGCCTGAACAGTTGCGGACGACCCAGCTTGATCGCGCAATTCCGCCTCGGCGCTGGCCAAGGCCTCGCCCGCCAAATCGACCAGCACAACCCCTAGACCGTCCTGAATAAATCGTTGGGCCGCGGCTTTGCCGACGCCGCTGGCCGCCCCGGTTACAACGGCAAAGCCGCCTTTTTCGATAGCTTCGCGGTACATGGATCATCCTCTTTTCCTATGAATGACTGAACGGCCCTTCAAGGCGCCATCTTTTGCTTGAGACCGCCGATGAACGTCTCGTCATTCTGTTGTTTGCGCGCATCAAGCAGTTCTTCTGCATCAGGCCCTGCGCGAAAACGCAGGCGGTTTCGGGTCTCGGTTGCCGCATCCCAAATGACCTGCGCGACAGTTTCTGGTGCTGAAGGGTTCGCGGCCAGTTTGCCGAACAGGCGCCTCATGGCTTCGCCCATTGGTGCATAGTCCGGCAGGTTCTCATCCATTGCGAAATCGAAAGAGCTGCCGCCAAAGTTAGTCCGTATCATTCCAGGTTGGACGATACGGACCCGAATGCCAAGGGGTTCCATCTCGTAGTGCAGTGCTTCAGAAAGCCCCTCTACTGCGAACTTGGTGCCATGATAGAGCGCGCCGAGTGGAAATGCGATCTGTCCGCCGATGGAGGAGATGTTGATGACTGTGCCGGACCGGTTCTGGCGGAAATGAGGCAGAACCGCTTTGGTCACTTCCATCAACCCGAGCACGTTGGTGTCGAACTGACGCCGGATGCGGTCCATTGTGAAGGCCTCTAACGCACCATATGCGCCATAGCCCGCATTGTTCAGCAAAACATCAATCTGTCCAAACCGTTCGATGCCATCTCGCACGGCCGTTGCAATTGAGTCCGCATCCGTCACATCCAGTTGGGCCAGATGCACGCTATCCAAAGCCCCAAGATCCGTGCTGCCTGCAGGGTTGCGCATCGTGGCGACGACATTCCAACCCTTCGCTTGGAAATGTCGGGCGGTCGCCGCGCCAATTCCGGATGAGGCCCCGGTGATCAGAATGGTTTTCATGTTTTTGCTCCGCAAGTTACGAAACACATAATAGTAATTGGGCACGGATGGGTCTTTAAGTATTATCCAGTTTTCTTGCACAATGCTCCAGAAGTGGAGATCTTCTGTGAAGGTTTTCCCACCTCCGTGCTATCGATAAGAGCAACCACTGGAGGCGTATATGGGATCTCAGACACTATTGGACTATGTTCTGGCACTGCTTGACCGCGCGGGCGTCGCGCAGGGCGTACTGACACAGAAGGAAAGCGAGACGGTTTTTCTCACTCACCCGTCGACCACCTTATACGACGCAAATGTCTACCGCCCGCTGTTGTGCGCGGTCCTACAAGGCGCCAAAGAGGTAGGAACCAGTAACAGAACACTCACTGTTCGGGCCGGGCAGTCGCTGATCGTCAGTAACGCGCTGCCGGTTGTCTCAAGGATCACAGAGGCCACACCCGAACGTCCCTACGTCGCGCTCGTGTTCCCCCTCGATCTGGAACTCTTGCGCGTCCTGGCCTCGTCAGGGCCGCGGTCGTCTACCTATCAAGTGTCGGATCCATTTTCGATCTGCCTCGCTGAAACCGATCACGAAATGAAAAGCGCCCTATTGCGATATTTTCGCCAGTGCGAAACCGAAGAGACACGTCACATGCTCGCTCCGATCACGGTGCGGGAAATCCATGCCCGCCTGCTGATTGGGCGACATGGTGGCACGCTCCGAAAACTGGCGTGGCACGAAAACACGGCAAGCCGGATTTTCGCAGCTACACACGAAATCCGGTCAGATTTAGCTAAATCCCTAGTCGTTGGAGAACTTGCAGGGCGCGTGGGTATGAGCACTTCGGCATTCTTCGAACAATTCAAGGCTGTTACGGGAACCTCGCCGCTGCAATACCAGAAAGACTTGCGTTTGCTCCAAGCCCGGAATGAGCTTCAAACCACCGGCTCAAAAGTCTCAGAGATTGCCTACGGGGTTGGATATGAAAGCTCGGCTCAATTCTCAAGAGAGTATGTCCGCAAATTCGGACGTTCCCCAAGACAGGACCGCGTTCCCGAATCTGTCCAATAGGGCTGCAGGTATAAAACCAAACGTCGCAGCCCCGACACGAACCTAGGCTTTCGAACCGATCAATTTTTGAAAGCGGCCATTGGCGCAATCGAGGAATTGGTACATTTTCTGCAAAGTGTGAATCGGCCGGGCCACAGGTACTCTGACTCGACCATGAGTTCGTCTACCACCCATTTCTCAATAGAGGCGCGGGTGCCCTTGGATATTTCGAAGCGCACAGGTTTCTGCGTCTTGCTTCGAAGTACTGAAGCCCGTTCCTTGATCTGACCCGATGACATGACATCTGTCACTTTTATTTTTACCAGATTGCAGCCGCGGAGCTTACTGTCGGTTGCCATGTTGAAGAGCGCAAGATCGCGATGGTTTTCGGCAAGCTCGAGGCGCACTCGGATCGCCCAGACATGTTTTGTTTTCAAGGGGTGCTTCTGACCCACGACACGGCCTTTGTTCCAGGCTGGGCGAAGTGCGCGAATGGCCGGTAAGTTTGGTGTTTCCTTAACTGATCCTCCAATCCGTCATGCCCACTTAGGAGGATAACCCGACGTTGACGCAACCCTCGCTGCCTGCCAAGACCTCCCTAACTATGTGTGCGAGCTTTTTCGGGGTCGTAAATTGGGCTGGACACAATTGTTGCGTTTGTCGCGAAATCATTTCTTGAAACCTTTAGCGTGGTTCCGATGGCAAGCTGTGGCTGAACATGCGCAAGGGCAAGCGATTTGCCCAAACGGTGCGAGAAGCAGGGGCTGTTGATGACGCCCACCTCCGCGCCATTCAATGACAGTGTTTCTCCGCCTTCGACCATGTCAGAATGATCGATATCCAGGCAGAAGTTATTGACCTTTTCGGAACCTTTTGCGGCCATGACGGCCGATTTGCCGCGAAAATCGCCCTTGGATTTGTTGACAGTAAAGCCAAGGCCGACCTCCCAGGGCGTGTTGACTTCGGTCATGTCATATCCGTAGAACAGCAGCCCCGCCTCGATCCGCACCTTGTCGAGTGCTGTAAAGGAGCAGGGCATGACGCCTGCCTCCGCCAGTTTGTCCCAAATGTCGGTGATCACAGAGCCATCGGCAAAAATCTCATAGCCGCGTTCGCCGGAATATCCGGTTCTCGAGATACGGCAGGGGTGACCGAAAAGCACCGCAGGCGTATGTTCGAAATAGGCCAGATCGGCCAGGTCAAAATCCGCGTTCGCGTTGAGAATTTCCAATGAGGCTGGCCCCTGTACTGACAGATCATGCAGATCATCGGTAAATTCGATCTGCACGTTCCGCCCTTCCGCCGAATTCTCCAGAAGCGCCATCGTGTTGCCCGAGCCATGCACGATCATCCATTCGTCGCCGCTGTTATTGGACACTATGGCATCGTCGGCGATCCCGCCCTCATCTGTCAGCACGCACAGGTAAGCCGCCTTTCCCGGTGTGACCTTGGAAAGATCGCGTGTGGTTAGGTGATCAAGAACCGCTTGGGCGTCAGGACCGCGCACGAACACCTTTTTCAGAGGCGACATGTCAAACATTCCCGCGCGCTCGCGAACCGCATCGTGTTCATCGTTGGGATCGGTGTGGTAGGTCCAGGCGGTGCCCATACCATTCCAATCCTCGAGCCCCGATCCAAGCGCGGTGTGGCGGGATGCAAGCGCGGACGTGCGGCTAAGTTCTTCGGCCATGGGGGTTCCTCTCTCTAGTACCATTCGTCCGGCATTCGCGCTTTGCGCTCTGACACGAAGTCTTCAAGCGCGGCCTGGATGTCGGGTTTCATTTCGGGGCGTTGATAGTCGTTCAACATCTGACGCCATCGGGTGGCGGCGCGTTGATCTGCTGTGAGAGCGCCATTTTCAAACCAGGTTTCGAAGGGTCCGGCGTCAGAAATATGTGGCTCAAAATTCGCCGTCGCGTAGTGCCGCAATGTATGATTGGTCGATAAGAAATTTTCGCCCGGGCCTGCTTCGAAATAGGCATCACGACCAAAGGCCTCGTCATCCGTTTCGAAGCCCTGCAACAGTTTCAGCATCGCGCCACAGTGGTCGAGATCCATGATGAATTTCTCGTAGGACATCACAAGCCCACCTTCGAGCCAGCCCGCTGCGTGCCAAACCTGATGAGCCCCGGACAAAAGCGTGGACCACATTGCACCGGTGCTGTCCTGCATCGCGTGCCCGTCGGGCGCATTGGAGGCGGTGATCTGTCCGCCGCCGGACCGTACGGGCACACCAAGCCTTCGTCCCAATTGTGTTAGCGCCATCGTGGTCATGTTTGCCTCGGGCGATCCAAAGGTCAGAGCGCCTGTGCGCAAGTTCATTGTGGAGTGGAATGAGCCGAACACCACCGGACAGCCAGGATGCACCAGTTGCGCAAGCGCAATGCCGACCATCGCTTCGGCCAGAGTTTGCGCCGACACCGCTGCAGGTGAAAGCGGGCCCATAGCGCCCGCGAAAATGGCAGGGGAGACACAAACACATTGCCCTGCCTCCGCATAGATGCGCAGAGCCGAAGACATCGTATCATCATAAACCAGCGGCGAATTGACGTTGATGTTGGCCTGCATCACTGCGTGGCGCTCCATGAAGTCGCGCCCAAAGACCAAGCGCGCCATCTCGATACTATCCTGGGCACGATCGGGAGCTGTGACAGATCCCATAAAGGGTTTGGACGACAGCGTCAGATGCGCCAGCATCATGTCCAGATGTCGTTTGTTCACCGGTACATCTGTCGGCTCGACCACCGCGCCGCCGGAATGGTGCAAGGCAGGCGCAATGTAGGTCAGTTTGACGAAATTGCGGAAGTCCTCCAGCGTCGCATAGCGGCGGCCATTCGCCAGATCGCTGACAAAGGGAGAGCCGTATCCCGGCATCAGCACAACATTGTCGCCGCCAAGTGTCACTGTTTTGGCCGGGTCTCGGCCATGCAACTGAAATTCACTAGGGGCGGTAGCGCAAAGCGCGCGGATGTGACCCGGTTCAAACCGTACACGTTCGCCATCGATGCGTGCACCAGTTTGGGCGAAGTGATCCAGCGCTGTACGATCTCCTCGGAACTCGACACCAATATTGTTCAAAATCCAATCGGCTTGATCTTCGATCCGGGTCAGTGCCGTTTCGCTCAGAAGATCGTATGCAGGTATTTTGCGCCCCGTGAACGGCGTGCCCTCAGCGGGCTCATTATCACGGGCCAAGCGGCGTCGGCGCACGCGTCTGCGGTGCCGCGTCAGTGTTGATGTGTCTGCTACAGCGTTCAAAGGGTCCAACGTCATTTGTTCGTTTCGCGCAACTAGGTGCAAATTTTGGGCTTAAAAAATTATGTTGAAAATCGAAAATTTCTTTTCTCAGTGTTTAGAAAATTTGTACGCTATACTCATGGCTGCCCGCTTTCATCACCACGACTTGCTTAGGCTATTTGCTGAGATCGCCCGTTATTCCAGCTTTTCGACGGCGGCGTCGGCGCTCAATATGACAAAGGGTGCGATCAGTTATCAGATCAAAACGCTTGAGGCCGATCTGGGGATGGCCTTGTTTCAGCGCACAACGCGGGGTGTCACACTCACCGGTGAAGGACTGAAACTGCTCGCAATCTGCCAGACCCGATACGAAGAGATCGAAACCGAAATTCAGGCGTTGAAAGGGATTTCATCGCGCTCTTTGACTGTTGGTGTCTCGACCTATTTCGCTGCGCGTTGGCTGTCGCCACGCCTGATGTCATTTATGCAAAGCCACCCGGACGTGCAGCTTCGCATTCAGCCGATGGTCGAGTTTTCGCAGGCAGAGATGCAGGAAGTGGACCTGGCAATCAGGTGGGGCAACGGGAATTGGAGTGACGGTACCGTTACACCGTTCATGCACTTACGGCCCTATCCAGTAGGTAATCGGGCGGCAGCCGACCTGGTGAATGAGTTGGGAATAGAAGGCGCAATGTCGCAACTTACGTTGCTGAGAGATCGCGATGACAGCAGCGCCTGGTCAGATTGGCTGAACGTCGCAAAGCTTCCTCGGCAATCAAGGCGAGATGTGCTGATCGTTCCTGACCCGAATGTCCGGGTGCAAGCGGTCATTGACGGGCAGGGCATCGCTTTGATGGATGACTTGGTTGGGGACGATTTGAATGCGGAAAGGCTGTTTAGATTGTCGGCAACCGTTCTGCCTGAATACGGGTATTTCTTAGTTCAACCGCACAGAACCGCCCCAATTGGCGCAGTGCGGGCATTCTCGGATTGGGTTCAGAGCCAGGCCTGATGGTATTCCCCCTTGAGCGGCGTCAAAAAAAAAAAAATTATACGGCATATAAAAAATATGAGGAAGATCCAGACGATGCCCACAGGACATATTATGATGGCAATGAGTCTAGACGGCTTTGTTGCAAGGCCGGATCACAGGCTGGATTGGCTGGATAAGCAACCCACCAAGGATGAAGACCACGGGTTCATAGCCTTTCAAGACAGTGTCGACGTGATCGTAATGGGATCGGGATCATACCGGACGGTTAGGGGGTTTGGAGCGTGGCCATACACGAAACCGGTGGTGGTTCTCAGTCGTTCGATGACAGCCGACGACATCCCTAGTGACCTGCGCGACAAGGTTGAGGTTTCAGACAAATCTCCAACCGAATTGATGCAGAGCTTTGACGCGCGTGGTTTCAGTCGAGTTTATGTGGATGGCGGAGCAATCGTTCGCTCTTTCCTCAAAGCCGGGCTGATTGAAGACATGCGGATCACCTTGATTCCCATCCTAATCGGGGAAGGCATTCGGATATTCGGCGAGACACAAGGTGACGTTGATCTGGAACTGGTGTCGGTTAGCAGCTTTCCCTCCGGTCTGGTGGATCTCGATTACAGATTGAAAATCGGATGACGAAAACTTCCCCACCAGGGCGGCCGCCAAAGGCTGAGCAGCGCCTTTCGAAACAGCTGATCCTGAAGACTGCCTTGCCGATTGTCCAAAGCAAAGGCGTTGACGCGCTATCGTTTCGCATGCTCGCCAATCAGCTTGGGGTCACCCCGATGGCGGTGACCTATCACGCTGGCACCAAGAGACAGCTTTTATCCGGTCTGGTGGAAAATGCTTTCGCCGGCGTTCTGGATGGCGTGGACGGAGATACTCCGGTTGAACGCGCCCAAAGCATCATGATGACCTACTATGGATACGCCTTGAAGAACGCCAACCTTCTGCGCGCGATCCTTGAGGATGTGACGCTGATGAGCGTGGATCTCATAAACGTGTCCGGGGAATTAAAGGCCAGCACGGACCAGCTTGAAAACAGCGATGGTGGCGACGTCCTTGTTCACGTGCTAATAGACTATGCACATGGGTTTGTACTCTCTGCCTCCAGCGGAGAAAACAATCCCCTGACAACAGATGACTTTCTGCGCGGGATTGACTGGATTCTTGATCAAGCAGCTGGTGACCGCGAGGTCCGGTTGCGGAGAAAACAAGCGTATCAGGGTGGTCCGGCAGAACGACCTTAACGACCCAAACATCCACACTGGGCTGTGTCTTCGCGACTGCAGCGAATGACCGGTAAGCGAACTGCGAGCGCAGAATTGTTAAGGCAGTGTGAAGGTCCGGAATGGGCCATCTTTAGGGATGGCCTTGCACCTAATTTCCATGACGCCTGAGCACAGTTCTGAGGTACTCGGTCGAATGCCAGGTTTGATATGCACAGAATACCCCGGCGCAGCCTTTAAGTGTCAACTGATGCTTGGCCGATTGCTGGATGGATCCACGATATGTCCGTCCAGTTTCTGGATCGCGTAGCGCGCCTTTCCATACCGTGCCGTCAAAGACCAATTCGGTCAGGATCATATCACCAACCTGCGCATGGGGCGTATCGTCCTTGTTCCAAACCCAAACAAGACGTCCACACTTTATTGCTTTATTCGATGTGCAATCTTCAAACGCGACGATCACGCCGAGTCCGGGGGACGCGTAGTGGCCTTTTAGGTCAAAGGCATGTCCTTGGGTGGCCAACATACCCACGATAACCGCAATCACCAAAAGAGCTGTTTTGACCATTCGGATGCGCAATCGCGGCGCGACGCGGGCGAATTCGGTCAAGTATCTTGGATGCTCGGTCTTCATGAACCGATCCCACCACGAAAAATAGAGCCCGTGGTTATAGCCCGCATGTGCATGGTGCATATCGTGATGAGTAACGCTCGTGAGCCAGCCAAAGACCGGCCTGCCTTTTGCATTGGCAGGGAAGATTTCGATCCCGCAGTGCCCGATTGCATTGCGCAACATCATATGGGTCACAAAGATGAAAAGCGCGACAGGGTGTGTTGGCAGAATGATAAGAACCAAAGGCAAGTAGACGGCGTTCACCACGGCCTCGCCAACGTCAAAGCTGTAGGAGGTGAAGGGAGTCGGTTGGTGTGACTTGTGATGCAAGCGGTGAAACCGGCGAAACAGGGGCGGGTAGTGCAGGGCACGGTGCGTCCAATAGAACCACGCATCATGAAGGGTAATCAGCACCGCGATACTGAACGCGAAATAGGTCCAGCCATATGCGGCTATGTCTTGGTAGATTGTGATGACACCTGCCCTCGCGCCTAGCGCGATGGATGTCCCTGCGGCAGTAAAGATAAGCACTGTGCGCAGGCTCGTTAGAATCTCGCGCAGGATTTGACCTTGTGGCACTGCAGAGGGTCTAATTTTCTGCGCACCAAGACGCCGTGCCAGCATGATATTGATCAATAGATACGTGCCGCCGGCGCCAAGAATATACCGTAAGAGGTCTCCGCCGAAGACATCCGTGTAGATGGATAAGAGTGTGGCTAACTGAGTCATTGTCTGCTCCGAATGCGAATTGACATGTGGCGGACACTGGCTGGCGACGCAAATCAGAGCGCGCTGAATTTGAAAACCGATCCGTTTCTTGCAAAATCGGCGAGGATTTTTCAGTTTCAGTATGGCTATACCGTTGACCGGCGGGGTAAATCCGACTTCGATTGCGCCTGTTATGTCAGACCCAATGATTTTGGATATCTTCCTGCGCGGCAGTGCCATCGGCACACTCGCGTTATGCGCCGCTGTCTTCATGAGAAACGGGGGATTCCAGCGCAAAAGCATGGCAGTAGTCTTGCTGTGCCTCAGTTTTGGCCCCTACTTGATTGTGTCCTCACCAAGCATTGATCTAACCGACAGCCCGGTTCGGATTGTGCTTGTGATGATCGCAGGTGTGATCCCTGTCTTGCTCTATTGGGCCGTGATTGAGCTGTTCCAGGATGACGTTTTTGTTCGACCTTGGCAGATCTTGACCGCTGCGTTGATAGTCGGGTTGGCATGGCTTTCTCAACTACAGCTGCAACTTGGTGCAGTTCGCGGTATCTGCGTACTGATCTTCTTTTTCCATGGCCTGTGGATCGTAGTTTCAGGTCAGGCAGGGGATCTGATCGAGGCCCGTCGCCGGTTTCGGCGTTGGTTTCTGGTCTGGATCCTCAGTTTGGGAATTCTCATTACCGGATTTGAAATCACCCATCTGGATAAAGCGCTTCCTGTCTGGGTATTTGCACTACAGGCAAGTGCGTTTTTCCTGTCTGCAAGCGCGTTCCTGCTGTGGTCGGTTCGCGTGGTTCCAGACATCTGGATACCGAGCACTCCAAAGCGGGATGACCAAGACAACCCGGCGCAGTCCGCGCTCATAACGCGTATTGAAGCCGCGATGTCTGAGGGTCTGTGGCGCAGCGAAAGGCTGACCGTTGCCCAAGTGGCCGAACATCTTGGGACACAGGAACACCGCATTAGGTCCGCAATCAATCAAGGCTTGGGGCACCGGAATTTTGCGAGCTTCGTGAACGCGTTCCGCATTCAAGAGGCGCAATCCATGTTATCATCGCCCGAGCTGGCAGAGCGCTCGGTCTTGAGCATCGCTTACGATGTGGGGTTTTCCTCACTGGGGCCATTCAACCGCGCCTTTCGCGCTCAAACTGGAATGACACCTTCGGAATTTCGAAGGGCGCATTTACATGAAACGACAAAGTCACGTTTGTAAGCTATCCGCAAAACCACCTTCCAAGCCTGCTTTGCAGAAAAACGTCAGGCTTACGGCTGCCGTACCGCAGCAACGATCAATGAGGCGGACGTCTGCCAAAGGTTGTTGCCAATACCCGTAGTACAGCCTGCTGTCGTTTGGGGCTTGGGAGTGCGCAGTAATTGGAGCCAATTTGTTGCGCTTGATCGCGTTGGTCGGCCTTCAGTTCACCCGAAGAAGCCGAACCCCGACGCATCTGTGTCGCAAATTCTAATAGGATGTGCGCTCTGACCGACGGTCCCACACTGCTAAACTTGGTTTCTTCCGCAGATCATACCGCTTCTGGATCATTCCAATGGAGGAGACCCATATGTCTGCGAATGAAGACAACATACGTCAACCCGGCTTAGTGCTGGCGCTTGTGCCAATCGTGCTGACCCTGTGTGTGCTTGGGCTGCAGCTATTCTATTTCGGCGATTTTACCCCGCACATCCCTTTGGCCTTCGGGATCGCGATCACCGGCATCGTTGGCCTTATGTTGGGTCACAAATGGCCCAGCATCGAAGAAGGCGTGTTCCACGTCATTAGTATATCCCTGCCGTCGGTCTCGATACTGATCACGGTAGGTATGATCATTGGCGTGTGGATCGCAAGCGGCACCGTCCCGACGCTGATCTATTACGGCCTCAAGATATTGTCGCCCGAGCTTTTCCTTGCCGCAGGAATGGTCCTTTGCTCCATTGTCTCTGTTTCATTGGGCACATCGTGGGGAACAACCGGTACAGTTGGTTTGGCGCTGATGGGGATTGGTGCCGGGTTTGGTATTCCAATGTATTGGACGGCAGGGGCGGTGGTCTCTGGCGCGTTCTTCGGCGACAAGATCTCGCCTTTGTCGGACACAACTAACCTTGCCCCAGCCGTGACGGGGACCAATCTTTTCGATCACATTCGGAACATGCTTCCGACCACTGTTCCTTCGATGCTGATCGCGCTGGTGATTTACTTTGTCGTCGGTTTCACACTGATCGACACGTCGCAGGTTTCGTTTGATCGTATTCACGCGATCACAACCGCGCTGGACGACGCATTTTGGATTTCACCGATCATGCTGTTTCCGGCGGTTCTGGTCATCGTTTTGGCTGTCATGAAGCAACCTCCGATCCCGTCGCTGTTTGCGGGGGCTGTTGCGGGCGGTGTTATGGCAATCTTTTGTCAGGGGGCCGGGCTTCATGAAATGTTCACTTTTGCCAACAGCGGCTATTCAATCGATACCGGGGTTCCGGAGATAGACCCTTTGCTAAACCGCGGGGGCATTCAGTCGATGATGTGGACCATCTCACTGGTGCTGCTTGCCCTGGGTTTCGGCGGAGCGCTTGAACGCGTGGGTTGCCTTCAGGCTATCATCAAAGTCGTCATATCGAAGGTGAAGTCGTTTGCCGGCATTCAGATTTCCGCTATCATGACGTCTGTCGCCACCAATACCGTTGCAGGCGATCCATACTTATCCATCGCACTGCCGGGCCGAATGTATGCGCCTGTCTATCGCGCGATGGGCTATTCCCCGCTGAACCTGTCCCGCGCCGTCGAGGAGGGCGGAACGCTGGTGTCCCCTCTGATCCCATGGAATGCGGGTGGCGCCTTTGTCATCACGGCACTGGGCCTGGGGATCGCGGATGGGAACTTTGAGAACCTGCTGTACATCCCGCTCGCATTTGCTTGCTGGCTGTCACCGGTCATCGGTATCATCTATGCCATGACCGGGCTCTTCTCACCAAAGGCGAGCGAAGATGAGATCCGCTCGTGGGAGGAAAGCGGCGAGCCTGTTGCCCAGATGAGCGCCTGACCGTACCGCACCAACACCGCAACAGGTGTTGGTGCACTTCATCCGCCTTGGTCGATACTGGGAGGAGAGACAATGAACCCGAGAAACTTTGTTCCAAAAGGTGCGGCCAGCTATCGCATAGACCATGAAGGGTCGGCCAAAGAAATCTACTTCTTGCTATTGCCGAAACTGACCATGCTGGCCTTTAGTGCTGCGGTAGAGCCACTGAGGATCGCCAATCAGGTCACCAACAAAGAGCTTTATAAGTGGTTTCTGATCACCGAAGACGGGACACCGGTTTCCTGTTCCAACGGGATTGAAATTACGCCGGACTTTGCATTGCTCAATCTTCCGCGATCCTCGCGGTTGTTTGTTTGCTCAGGCATTGAACCAGCCGAAAGTACGAACCCCAAAGTCCTGTCCTGGATCAGTAGACAGAGAACCTTTGGCTGCAATCTGGGTGGAATTTGCACCGGCGCTTTTGCCCTGGCTAAGGCCGGGGTTCTGCCGGGAAAAAGGTTTACGTTGCACTGGGAAAACCACCCGGCTTTCATTGAAAATTTTGTCGATTTGGAGCCATCGGCAAACCTGTACGAGATTGACAACGAGCTTATGACATGTGGTGGTGGAAATGCCGCAACCGACATGATGCTGGACATGATCGAATCCGATTTCGGAAACGATCTGGCGGTCATCGTATCAGACATGTGCATCCACTTTCGATCCAACAATAGCAAAACGCTTCAGAAATCGGCCTTCTCGGTGGCCTTGGGCAGCCGCAATCAATACCTGATCAATGCTATGCAGATCATGCATGAAAACCTGGAAGAGCCGCTGGATATCTTTGAAATTGCGGAGGCCGTGCAGATTTCGCGTCGTCAGTTGGAACGGCTTTTTCAAAAATATGTCGAAACTTCGCCGGTCCAGTTCTATATCGAACTGCGCGTCGCGAGGGCATACGCATTGCTCAGCGAAACCGAGATGTCGGTCGCCGAAATTGCGGCAGCCACTGGCTTTAGCAGCGCTACTCAGCTGACCGTACGATTCAAGAAACGCTACGGCGAGGCGCCAACTTCTTTCCGGAGAGGATGGTCTGATAGACGCGATTAAATTGCGTCTGTCCAGTATCGGAAGTCAAAAATTTTGAATTGTTGATTTAGGTTATGTGCAGTTAGGGTCGGGCCTCGTAACCCAAAAATGACGAGAGCCGCGATCGGGATTATATAGCGCCTTGTGCGACCCGTATTCCTTGGCGCATCGCACCAGCGCAACCCATTGCTATTGATGAAGATAATCCTACTCTGAACACGTCGATCATCTACACGTGGCTTGCCATGAGACTTAGGAAAGAAGGGCTCAAGGCGCGCCATCTGCTCGTCGCTCAGCCAGAAAAGATCAGGCATGGTAACCGCTTGTTTTCGGCAACGTGAATCACGCTGAAACCAAAAATCAATGTGTCCTGAGCCCAACCACGGTCCGCTTTCCGGCTCTCGGTTCGCGAGACGTTAAGGCTCCCAAGGCCTACGCTTATCGGCGTATCATCTGCGAAATCAACCACCGATACGATCCGGATTTTGACTGCACAGGCAAATTGATCGAAAGTGGCGGAACAATTTGGTCGAAAGTGACCATGTCGCAATGAAGCGCCTACTTAGGTACCGTCAGAGCATTCGAGCCTTGCGAACCGTGAGGGCAACACTGAGTGGGATAGAGACGATCCGGACCAACAAGCGCGGTCACATTTGACACAAATAGACCGGTGTTCGAGGAGAGACCGGCTTCATCTCAAACTGTTCGAGCGCGTATAGTCCGGCCGCATGCGCTGCACTTGACCCAGCTTCAACCAATTAACGCAACAGTCCTCTTACCGCAGGTATCCGATCCGACCGGGACCCCAGTATACGTCGCCAAACCGTGCGATTAGTCGCAGGCAGAAAAATTTGGGCCTAACAGACCTCGGGCACCTTCGTCAGAGGTGATGCGCGCAGAATGCGTTCGTAACCAAGATGCGCACCTAGCGGATCTTTGTGTGGCACCTCGCCGGGCAGGGTCTCGACAACGAGGCAGCTGAGCGGTGCATCGGGGCCGAGCGTTATGTCGGCCAGAAGACTCGTGATCTCTGCGGCCGACCAGCTTGTCTGGCCGGCGGGCTCGGTTGTGGCGGTAAATCCAAAGCTTCTGTCATCGAAGGGCTGGCGCGGGCGGCGCGGAGCTGCAAGCTGGCGACGACCCAGAAGCACGTTGCGCCGGTCTTCGTCATCAGCTTGCACCGCTTGTACGTAAAGCAGCACCCAAAGGTCGGTGCGTGGCACCACAGGTTGCACGGAGCGACCATTCTTGACCGGGTCGGCGAATTCGGCGCTGACGGTCAACCGCTGGGTCGAGCGGGTGACGCCGCAGGTAAGCGGAGGAGGCGCGTGCTGGATGCCTGCGACTTGCAGGGGCCGCCCGTATCTGCCTTGCGCAGTACTCCACATCTCGGCGTGACCGACACGGAATTCGTAAAGGAAGAAACCGAAGAGTTCGGGCGCTTCGGGCGGCAGCCCTTGGGGCAGCGGTAGCATGAAGTGCCGGGGACTGTTCGTGGGCAAAAGCTTCTGCATCGCGCCCAGTCCGCTGCGGTCATCGGCCTGCTCGGGTATGATCGTGCGGATCAGTTCAAGGTCGATGGGCAGGGGCGTGTTACCCAGCGTCGGATCGCCGGTAAGATCCCCCGTGAGTACCGGATCCGGACTGGTGGCGAGCATGCGCGCGAACAGGCTATCATTCGGATCGTCGGGCGGGCGGTCGAACTCGAGCCAGACCAGCCGGGTTCGTTCCTCGGAGTGGGAATACGCTGGGTCGCGCAAGTAGGGTGATAATGCAATGCCAGCCGAGACAATTTTGGGCACCTGGCGCGGAGGCCGGGCGACGGGCAAGGTCAGATCGACCTCTTCGGCACCGTCCTCTTGTGCGGGGTCAACTTTGTATTCGGGGATGGCGGTGTATTTTAACTGCAAAGGACGCGGGAAGCTGCCGTCCGCGGGGTCGGGGTCGATCGCATCGAGGAAGATCAGCGTCGTTTCTCCATTGGCGGCGGCACGGGCGACCTCGTGGGGGGCGGACTGCCGCCAGCTCACGCGGCCCACTTGGTTGCCGTCACGCTCGATGCGCAACCCACTTAGCCCATCCCATGTCCAGTCCCTTTCGATGTTGACAATGACCGCGACGATCCACTGGCTGGTCACTTCGGATTTGGTTGCGAAGCGGACTGAACCGCCGTCGGGACCGATAACTGCGTTCAGACTTGAGTGCAGCCCGAATAGGCATCGCTGTCCCGGGCGAGCGCGCAGGCTTGCGCCCACATGATCGAGGTCGAGCGCGGAGGCAAGCCGCGCGATCGGGTTCTCGGCCCCCTGACCGGTACGACCTCCGGCACGGTTGGCTCTGACAAGCGCCCGACTTCCCGGTTCCGTAGGTTGCAGGTAGAAACCCTCGGCTACCCATCCGCGTGGCAGGCTAATGAGGCCGCGTTCGTCCTGGGCCGGGCTGCGTAGGTAGCGCCGCGCAGTTTCGCCGCGGCGCACGTCATCGGCACCGAAGTAGTTGGGTTTGTCCGAGCAGATAGGGGTCAGGTTCAGCCGCACATTACGCGAAGTCGGAATAGTGATCGCGCCGTCTGTGGGGATTGCCATGGTCCCGATGTCGGCGGTGTCAACGTATTCGAGATCTAGCAGGGCCTGACCATCGGCATCGAAGGCGCGCTCTATAGTGTAGAGCTGTTCGTAGACCGGCTCATCGTCTTCCGGGTTCACGTCTGGACGCAGCACTTCAACCGAGATCTCGAGGATGTCCACATCTGGGTCCGGAAGGCCAGGTGCGCGCTGCTCGGCGGCGGCCTGGGGCATATCTGCCTCAAGCTCGGCCTCGGTTCCGCCGGCCACGAGGCACGCGGGGTAGTGCAGTCGGGGTTTGGTAACTGTGAGCGAGGCTGGAGGGTCGGTGGGATCGGCTGCCGAAGGCAGGGCGGGCGTCGTACGCAGTCCAGCGGGCCGGACGTAGCGCTTCATCGTTGCGGTGTAGACAGGCTGTGCGCCAGGGTTCAGGGCCTCGGTTTCGATGCCGGGGCCACCGCCGGAAAGATCGCAAAGTCGAATGCGCAGATCGTATGTGGTGCCATAGCGCAACGGGATATCGGGGGGCACGCCTATGACAGGTTCAGGTTCATCGTCGCCGCCCATCAGCCGGTCGGCGAAGCGGTCGACCCCCACAAGCGGCCGGCCGTTCCAGGCAGCAAAGTACGAGGGAAGCCACATGTTGGCAGTGGGATCGCCGAGGATCTTGTTCGGTCCGACCTCGACGGGGAAGTTGGCCTGAACACTACCAAGGTCATTGCCGCCGAGAACAAGAGCGGTTTCCCCCATCGTCAAGGGAACCCAGTCGGAATTGCCGGTTTCCCGGGCGTCGATGCGATAGCCGCGTACGCCCATCGGCGCATCCAACGGCGCAGCACCGGGGCTAATCTGACGGTTGAACCAGGTGACTAGCTGCGAGTCGTCGCACCCGACATGCAGGCCGCGTTCTGTCGCGGGACGCTCCGCTTCGTCCTCACCGTCCTCGTCGAAGGGGTCGGCCCAGGCCGGTTGCGCGCCATAGACCTCTTTGGCGAAGCCGTCGTCATAACGTACGGCCTCGGCGAAGATATCGTCGTAGCCCGGGATGGGTGCTGCTGTGACGGGGAACTGTACGGCCGTGAACAGCGGGCGTGGCCCCGATAGCGGGGACAGCCGCGCGGCGTAGAGACGCAGCGCTCCGGGAATGCCGGCAAGCGACTGCCACGGACTGCCGGGGGCGAGATCGACATAGACCCAGCCCCCTTGTGAGACGACGTCTGCAGGAAGAGGGATGTCGATTGTGCGAATGAGACCTACCGCTTCGGCAAGTAAAGGCTGGCGAAGTACGCCGGCCAGAACCTGGCCCCACGACAACGGTGGGGCCGTATCGGCGATGGACGTGCCTGCGGGCGGAACGGCCTTGAGCGCGCAGCGATACGTGTCATCGGTCAGAAGGAAGGGATTGGCACCTTGGCCATAGCCTGTGGCCTCGCGATAGGGCGGTGGCGCGTACTTCATGATCCGGATCGAGGCGGTGCGTGGGTCGGTAGGCGTGACGGAGTTGTCGATGGGGAGCTCGGACGCCAGTGATAGAAACAGCGTTTCGGCCTGAGGCATTGCGGGCAAAGTGATCGCAGTCTCGCCGGCGGCGGCGCTGGCCGGTGACGGCAGCACCGTCGGGTCCGCGATGGTGCGAACAACAACGTCGAAATCCGTTGTCGCATAGGGTGGCAGGCCCGGTGCGGGGGCCGAGGTCGGATCGGTCTGGGGGGTCACCATCAGACGTAGCGAGAGATTTGCGCCATCCCAATTCTGGAGGAACGGCAGCAGCACAAGGCGGGACGCGGCAGTCATCGGGCGATCCTCCGCTTTTGATCATTACAGTACATCTGGAGCATCCTCTTTGCCGAGGGGGCCGCGCGTGATTTCAACCATCTTTGCGTCCCAGGAGGCGGAAAAGCTCAGGACCAGAAAGACCGAGATGTCGATCGATACGGTAACTTTCGAGACGAAGAACACGGTCTCGTTGCCGGTGCCCGGTTGCGCGAGTAGTCGGGCCCCCATTGCCTCGAACCGGATGGCGACGGATATGATTGGTTTGATGGCTGCCTCGGCCTGTAGCAGAATCCCTCCGCCCCAACCCATTACGGTTTCACCGATAATGGCGATGAAGGTGAACCCAACCATACCCTTAAGCTTGAGGAAGTCGCCCGGTCCGACCTTTTTCATGTAGGCAATCCCAAAGCCGATAGTGACCACGAAGGTCGTGCCGTCCTTCACAGACATGATGAGTGAGAACTTGATGATCGCAACGGCGTATAGGCCGGGAACCGCCTTGATCGCGAACATCGGTTTGCCGCCCAGCGAGAACTTCGCTTTGGTCTTTTCCTTCGCCAAGGTAACCAGAACTTCTACGCCGGTGTCCGCAAAGATGATGTCTCCCGGCAGCGGTGAGGGCGGGATCTGAAGATCGGCGCCGCTACTGGTTTTGAAGGGAACTTTCATTCCGAACGTGAATTTCCATTTATTCTCCATCCGGACATCCGGTTCGCCGGAGATACCCAGTTCCTGCAGGATTGTCAGAAGGTCCTGCACGATCTGTACGGGTCCGCCCATTCGGAGTTCGGGCGCTTCGAAACGGGTGTCGGGGTCACCAAGGGCGCTGACCTGCGCAACCGTGGTGATCACATCGCCCATATCAGTATGCGCCATGATGCGGGTGGCGTTGGTTAGGCGGAACTCCCACGGAGTTGGCTGACTGGTGTCGACTTCGTATGTGACCTCTGAGTTGGTGTAATCAACGTCGCTTTGCACGCTTCCGGCAGACGCGGTCGTGCGTCGCCCGATCCCCGCATTGAAAGTGCCGGGACCGTCAAGGCGGAAGCTGCCGCTATCAGCCACCAATGCGAAATTGGCACTCGGGAAGGGGATGCAGTCGGACTGCTCGGGGAACATGGACAACGAGTCGGCGAGGACGAAAGGATCGGCGATGATCGGGCGTTCGGTCGAGACGATGCGATTGGGTTCGGTCGGCTCGATCCGGGGTCGGCGAAAGAAGGCACGCTGCATCCCCATGGAGTGCAGGATGCCGTAATCCTTGGCCGGGTTGACGGCGAAGAGATCCTCGGCGTCGGCAAAGCGGTAAGGTTCTCCTGTCGGCAGGCCAGCTGCGCCGCGCCGGATCAGCGGCAAGCCTTCATCCTCAGGCACCGGCGAAGGGGCGCCGCTGGCGTCGAGCGTCTCGAGCACAGACCATTCGCCGCCGGGAAAGACGAGGCTGCCCCATGCAGTCATCGCGAACTCGGTTCCCGCGACAGCAATGCCGACGCGGTTCATACGCATCTTCTGCTCTCCGCCTGCGACGGCACAAACCGCTTCGACAGGGCCGCACATCGGCCCGACCTGATTGATCAGGTCGGTGTAGGTGGCGACGTCGAAGGCCGGCGGGTCGGCGGTAATGCGCACGTAGCCCAGGTGCTGTTTGACCGGTACAGGAGCGTCGGCGCCATCCATGACCAGATCGCCTTGGAAGTAGACGGCCATGAAATCCTGCCCATTGGCGGTGACGATTTGGCCGGTCTCGGCGATCTCGGTGACATTTGTGATCCGGCTTACGACTCCGGGATGAGTGATCAGGCCGAGACCTGGGAAGTCATACAGGCCATCGCCGCCCGCAACCCAGCCGGTGTCGCTGCGACCGACAATGGCGTCTGCCTTACGCTGAAGCGTGATCGTGCGCACAACAGGCACGCCGTAGGGAACCAGAACCGATTTGACGGTGACGACTTCCCGCGCGGTGCGTCCGACGGGCACGTCCAGTTCGACCTTCTCGACCTGAGTTGTGGCGTTCAGTGGGTTGTTCCACTTGCTGAAGATGCTTTCGCCATAGCCCGAAAGGTCGAGCCGCGTGACGGGGACGAGCGCAGTGCTGGGTGAGCCAGCACCAAGGCTAGAGTTGAAGATGCTCGTCGCGCTGGTTCCCAGGATGCTGACCGGCGCACCGGGTACATTCGCAGGCACGGCCACGGGAAGTTGCACCGTATGGCCGGGCATGGCCGGGGTCTGTCGATCTGCGAGCGTGCGGTCCCGCGCGCGCAGCGAAAGCTGGTGGGCGCCTTGCATGTCATCGGGCGCCTCCGGGCGGGTTTCCTGCACCCGCACACCGCGTTCGGTATCGGTCGGCGCCGTCAATCGAGCGGAGGCGATCATTCCAAAGGGGAGGGTGACTCGCGCCCGGCTAGACGGGTGGGTGTCGCCGCGAAGTCGGTCGAGGATCGCGTCATAGGCGGGCACCGGTGCGAACGGTACGCGGTCTCCGTCGGGCAGGTCGATGACCGCAGGGACGCCGGAATTGAGAAACACCACACGTTCGGGAAAGGCGATGGCGTCCGCAGGCTCCGGCGGAACGACGACCGCGGGTTCCCATTGAACCGCAGGAAGGGTCAGCAGCACCATCCAATTGGGATCCACCTCGAAAGCCAGGTCCTCAATGGCGACGACCTGGTTGACTGCAGTCGTCGGTGCAGTGCTGGAAACTCCGATAGGATCGCGCGGGCCACGTGGTGGGCGCAGCGCGACACCAAACTGGCCCGCGCCACTGGAGACATCGAGAAGGGTGATCTTAGGGACAAATTCGAAGTCTAGCGCATCGCCAAGCGCTTTCCCCCAACTCGGATCAGCGGCGGCCGCGGCGGTGTTGGGACGCGCGGCGATGGAGATGTCGGTGACCGAGGCAACAGCCGCAACGGAGTTCGACAGTAGGTTCATGGATGCGCCGGTGTCGCCATCGTTGGGGGCCGCTACAGGCGCTGGGCCCGGGAGGAAAAAGTCCAGTGTCCGGCTGCCTGGCTGGACGGCGAACCGGCTGATCAGAAGCTGAGCGCCCCGTTTCTCGGACGTGTCGCGGATACCGACGTTGGCGGCATAAGGGTCAGGCAATGTCGGTACGATCCCCTCCAGTCTGTAGCCTGCCCAAAGGGCACCGGAGTTTATGCGCTCGCCATCGAAAAAGCCGTATAGAAGGGCGTTGATCGGGTCGTTGGTGCGCAGGAGACCATTCTTTATCTGAAAGCACCGTCGCCTGTCCCCGCGGTTTCGACCATAGATTGCGAGCGCGCCGATATTCCCCATCTGAGCGATGATGACGACCGCATCCAGTAAGCGTAGCGGCACACGATCGCCTGCGACATCGCGCGGAAGGTCCGGGCGCAGGCTGACATCGGCCACATACTGGACGGCCTCCTGCCCGCCAGTCTGGGCGAAGTAACGCACCGAACCTTGGGTCGCGCGCTCGATTTCAGCGCGTGACGCAGGTGTCACGTCGCCAATCTCGATCAGTGTGCGGCGACCATCCTGTTCGGCTTGCAGGGCGGTGAGTGCAAGTCGCTCCTGATCGACCATCAAAGTGGTTAGCCCAAGCTGTCCGGGCGCGGTTTCAGAAGAGATTTGAGCCGAAAGTCCGGGGTCGATCTGGAGCATCAATGCGCCGACTCCCGCGGCCTCGCCCAAAAGCGCGGGGGCAATCCGCGCGGCCGGCAGTGCAAGGCCACCGCCGATGATCGGGGCCTCGCCCGCGATCGCAAAGTCCTTGGCATCAGAGGCGGTGACCGTGAACTCCGTTTCGGTCGGGGTCATTGGCACCAACAGGCGGTTGAATTCCGGCAGGTACAGTGCTGCGGATTGCGCAGGCGTTAATTCCACCTCTTCACCGAAGGCACCAATGGTGGCGTTTGCCGTCGCTTCAATCTGATTGCCGCCAGAGCCAATGACGATCTGTAGGGCTTCTGGTGGATCGAAGATCGAGGCGCGCGCGTCGGCGCCGGCGTGGTCCAATGGGGCGCCCGAAGTGCCCCGCGCGGGCGGATCCAGCAAGATATCGAGCTTGCAGGTGACATTGGTCGGGACGACGACCTCGTCGCCATTGACCGCAATCGGCGAAGAAAAAGACAGCGAGCCGCCTTTGATCCGGATGCCAGTGTAGGTGTCGCCAGCCACAGTCGCAAATAGGTTCGTTGCCATCCAAAAGCTGCCGCCCGCGAGGTCGTGATCGACTTGTGCGGCGGAATGGAACACTGAGGCAAACTGGACGTGCGGGACGCTTAGGAACGGGACACCGCCGGGGGCACGGACAAATCGGACCTGGCGGACGATCCGGAATATATGGATCCAAATGTCACGACCGAAAGCATCACGTACTGGCCCGATGACCGCTTCGGCCGCCAAGCCACTGGTCCAGGCCGGAAGAGCGTCATTCAGTTGCGTACTGAAGATCGGAACCCGGCGCACCGCCACCACACGGTCGGAGCCGGAGCGCAGTACTCTCTCCGCGCCGTCGATCCGGTCCCAAGAAAGCCCGTGCTCTGCAAGACTTGCAAGCGTATCGCGATCCTGGGCGCTATCGACGTAAAGTGTTCGAAGGCCCGCAGCCGCTTCCTCAGCTTCGGTTACGCTGATTTCCGCCGGAGCAGCCCCTGAAAGCGCCGCAGCGAAGGCTTCGCTCGACCCTGCCAGCGCTGCACGCCGCACGTCCAGGGCATTGGAATCGGGAACGGTATCTGGTGTGTTGGGCCGCTCGTCCTGGTTTCGCAAGAATTCTACGGCAAAGTTGTAAAGTGTTGAATCGGCTGACATATGACCTCCAAGAACAAGTGGAGAGATGCGACGATAAACTAATACTGGTTGAAGAATTGAGGTTAATAGACCGGCGTTCTTGATGAGAAATCCTAACATATTTTGCGATTCGATACGAACTTGCGACAGCGGTTTTTTCCGGTCGTCGCCTTTCCGCTTGGTTCACCGATCCGCTTTTTTCGGGTGCGAACAATCTCGCGGGGGCTCCGAAATCCGGCCCTCGCATCGTGGCGATGAACGGTATCCGCGACCGCCACGTGGCAGATCAACAGGAACAGTCGTCTTCGGCGTCTGATCTACAAATCAGCGCCAATTTTGCCAAATCGAGGTCAGGATCAAAGAAATCGGTTTAGATGCTGGATGAAGGACGCGCTGCGAAAATGGATGAGTTCATTCGCTGGAGGCAGAACTATGTGTCGCCGGCATTTCCATCTGTGGACAGCTCCCTAGTCATTCCCTCACACCCTGCTTCAGCAGGAACTGGTTCTTGAAATTTTGCAGCCCCGGCATAACGTCGGCCTTGGCAATATCGTCACTCGCGTGGATTTCATGTTCAAGAAATTCCTTTAGTGCGTCACCGTCGTCGCTGACGAGTTCGATAATCAGGTCATAACGGCCCGCGACCCACAGGATGAAAACTACCCTCGGGTTCTTTTCAAGCCGCTCCGCCACCTGGCGTGGGGTCACACCAACAGCCACATTCAACCCGATCATCGCGTCGGTTGTGTACTCTGTGGCCACAGGATCGGACATCGCGACGATCCGCAACATGTTATTGTCTCGCAGACCGCTCACCCTGTTGCGGATGGTTCCTTCGGACACGTTCAACTGCTGCGCAATCTCAGAAAAGGCCATCCGGCCATCTTGCTGCAGTAGCCGGATGATCTGTTGGTTCAAGTCATCCTTTGGGGACCTAATGCTCTGTGCGGTGGCGCGCATGTTTGATTGCTTTTTGACTGCCATATACCCGATGCTCGATTGCTGCATTCGTAGCTGAGACTAGGTGAGGACATCGAAATCCGCAATTCTCCCCTGTGAATTCTGTGGCGGGAAGTGCGGAAAACGACATCCATTGCCCTCGACACCGTAGATTCCAAGGACGGTGACGCGAGTCGATTGCCAGATTTTCTGTAAAATTCCGTTGGAATTGCGCCTTTCGCAATCCACACGATCCCGCTATGCGAAATTCGCACCACTATGCCGTTTTTTGACCAGATCATTTCTGATTCTTGCCTCAAAATTCCAATTAGTCGCGAAAAACGGAAAAAACTGGACGAGAAATTCGATATTCGCAGTCAAAACCTCAAGTCCCGGCGCGGCGAGACAGAGCCGGCAAGTAGGAAGACCGCGAGAAACGGAAAAACCATGCGCCTGTCGTTGGACTGACGGGTACAGGTGGCAGTGTCGAAGGGAGGACAAATGACAATTGCCGAGGATAGAGCCCAGGCCATTGGAGGGCCTCAGCACGGGCTGACCGCCGGGGCGTATCGCAGCGAAGAGTTCTGGCAGAGGGAATGCCAGACTGTCCTGGCCAAGAACTGGGTGTTCATCGCCTTTGCCCATCAGATGGCCAACCCCGGTGATGCACATCCAATCACCTGCGCAGACTTGCCACTGCTGGCGGTGCGCGGTCGTGATGGCGATATTCAGGTGTTTCACAATGTTTGCCTGCACCGCTGCATGACATTGGTCGACAAGCCTAAGAACGTCGGCAAGCTGATCCGCTGCCCTTATCACGCTTGGGCTTATGACCTGGATGGCCGCCTGCGGGCCGCACCTCATTTTGCCGGAACCGGTAAGCAGGAGTTCGACGGCTTTGACATCAAAAATCATCGCCTCAAGCCTGTACGCACCCATGTCTGGCATGATTGGATTTTCGTCAATCTGGATGGGAACGCGCCTGAATTCGAAGACTATGCTGCGCCTTTGATTAGCCGGCTGGAGGGGATGGATTTCACCAGAGTGGAACCAATTGGCCTGCTCGACTTTGGTGAGATTGGCACCAACTGGAAGCTGATCATGGAGAACTTTATCGAGCCCTACCACGTTCAGTTTGTCCATGCCTCAACCACTGATCAACCATTGGAGAACCATTATACCATCACCGATGGCACCTGCATTGGCAGCGCCGTGGACCTGAACGAAGAGTTGGGCACATCCGGCAGTCTGGGTGTCAGCTCTCGCTATCTGACCCTGTACCCCAATTTCATTCTGGGCCGCTATTTCCCGGACCAACTGGGCGTCTATCTGAACGTGCCCATCGGCCCCGGAAAAATGCGCCAGTACCGAGCACTTTACACGACAGAAGGCCAGGAACTGAGCGCTGATGAAATACAAGCCCTCAGAAACCTATGGTGGGATGTCCACAAGGAAGATCACGAGATGGTTGAACGCATGTTTGAGGGCCGCAAGTCACCAGTCGCCGAGGATGGAGGCCTGTTGTCGCCCGCTTGGGAAGACAGCGTGCGCGCCTTTCAGGATCTGATCGAGCGCGACGTAGCTGGTGCCTAAGCAAGAAGGAACAATAACGATGAACAAGTCCATATCCAAAGGGTTTCGTCTGGCCCATACGATGATGCGGGTCACAGACATGGAGAAGTCACTGGACTTCTATTGCGGAATTCTGGGTATGAAAGTGCAGCGGCGCACGGATTATCCCGAAGGCAAATTCACCAATACCTTTATCGGCTATGGGCCTGAGGCCGAGTTTCCTACGCTGGAGCTGACCGCCAATTGGGATCAGGGCACGCCGTATGACAAAGGCGACGGCTGGGGTCACATCTGCATCGAAACGCCGGATGTTTATGCCGCGTGTGAACAGCTGGCTGCGGCGGGGGTAAACATCACACGCCCACCGGGGCCAATGAAAAACGGCACAAGGGTCATCGCCTTTTGCGAGGACCCCGATGGTTACAAGGTCGAATTGAACGAATCCATACTGAAACACCTGGCACAGGAAGGCTGACCAAATGGGTGACACACCTCAACTTTTCAAATTCGATCTGGTTCAAAATCGCTACGACTCGATGGGCGACAGCGACACCTACATCAAACCGATGGTCACCAGCGAATTCAGCAAGTCCATGTGCGGTGGCATCAACGTCCTGAACAACATCAAGGTGCCTTGGGATCTGACCTGCGACGAGATCATTTATTGCCTTGAGGGCACGTTCCGACTTGTTTGCGATGGCAAAAGCTATGTTTGCAATCGTGGTGACGTGCTGTTTGTCCCCAAGGACAACCACATTTCCTACGAGTCGGACGGCAAATGCGTGATCTTCTATGCCGCCTACCCTCACAACTGGAAACAGCTTGCCGGGATCACGCAGGTTCCGGGCATCGACCCAGACGATTTTGTCCCCGGCTGAACACCTTTTCGCTGAGCGACAGAACAACCGAAACCAGCACCAACACTGAGGGGTCACCCTCGGTGAACCAAATCTGATTGCCATTCGATGGGAGGACGCCGAATGCCCAAAGATAATGCCAGCACCCGCATCTACTACGAGACTTTCCATGACGCTGTCGAGCGTAACCGCCCGCGTATCGCAGAGGTACGGCAACGTCTGGAGGAGGCTGGTGTCAAATACGTGATGGCCGCCTGGATTGACCTGCACGGTATTCCAAAAACCAAACCCGTACCAATGAGTGATTTTGAACTGCTATGCCTTGGGAAAGGGCCACAGTTCGCGGTGCATTCGATTTCTTACGTGCCCGAGCTAAGCCCCGCCGACAGCGATCAGGTGGTGGTTCCGGATCTCGATGCCGTCTACGTCTGTCCGTGGGACACATCGATGGCGATCATCTTCTCGGATCTCTACTGGGAATACGCTCCTTACAACGTTTGTCCGCGTCAGGCCCTGAAACGCGCCATGCACGAGGCCGCGCTGGAAGGGTACACTGGTTACGCCGGGGTAGAACCCGAGTTTATCGTGATGAAATATGACGACGGCGGGCAGCCGGTAAAGGCATTTGACGATGACCCTGCAGATGGGCTTCGTCCGCGTCGTCAGGCATTTGGCTATGATGTTGAGTATTCCATCGACTCGATGCCATTCCTTAAAACCCTGATCGACATCATCGAAGGTTTGGGATGGAACCTGCATGACGTGGTGGCCGAGGGTGCATATTCCCAGTTTGAGCTTGATTTCCACTATACCAACCTGCTGGAAATGTCCGACCGGTTGGCTTTTCTGCGCATCACGTTGAAAGAGGTGGCCAAACAGCATGGGTTGTTTGTGACCTTCATGCCCAAGCCAACTGTGGGGGACTGGCGGTCCGGGGCGCATATCAACATGTCGATGCAGCATGAAAGTCGCCCCGGCGAAAACATTTTTGAGACACCCGATGGCAACTGGAGCGACGAAAGCCGCTGGGCCGTAGGCGGGCTGATGCAGCATGCCGAAGCAATCACGGCGATCACCTGTCCGACCGTGAATTCCTATAACGGGTTGGTGCCGCGCGTTGGCGGTTTTGAAGGCGGCACCGTCACCTGGGCTCCGACCAATATCACATATGGCTTCAACAACCGCTCGGCCCAGTTCCGCCTGCCGCAAAGCCGTCACTGCATCGAAAACCGTGCCTGCGACATGACCATGAACGTCTATCTGGCAATGGCGATGCATCTGAGCTGCAGTGTGAAGGGGATCAAAGAAAAGACCGATCCGGGCGAACCAACGGATTTTGATCTTTATTCTAAGACCGAAGCTGAACTTGCCGAGCTCGGAATCCGCCGATTGCCGCGGACCCTGTTTAACGCGATCGAGGCCTTGCGTGGCGATGCCATGGCGGAACATGTGATGGGCCCGGTGATGCGTAATTCATATCTCGAATACAAAAACGACGAGTGGGAGCGGTATCACCAATCGGTCACCGATTGGGAAGTGCAGGAATATTTGCGACTCTACTGAGGCAGGAGATGACCAGATGGTGTCGGACTTTGAGATATACGAGCTTGGCGACCTTCCACTTTTGTCGGGCGAGGTATTGAAGGATGCCAGGCTTGCCTATCAGACCTACGGCACATTGTCGGCCGCCCGTGACAACGTCATCGTTCTGCCCACGTTTTATACCGGCACTAATTCCCGTAACGAGGGGTTCTTTGGCCCGGGTCGCGCGATTGATCCAAGCCGCCATTTCATCGTCAGCCCGAACCTGTTCGGCAATGGTCGTTCGTCGTCGCCATCGAATGCGCCTGCGCCGCAGGACGGCCCGCGTTTTCCCTTGGTGCAGATGTGGGACAACATCACTGCCCAGCATCGGTTGATCCATGATCACCTGGGGATCGATAAAATCGCCCTTGTCGCGGGCTGGTCAATGGCGGGCTGCCAATCCTACCAGTGGGCGGCGCAATACCCGGACATAGTGCAGGCGATCCTGCCTTTCTGCGCCTCAGCCAAAACCTCACCGCATAATTTTGTCTTCCTCGAGGGGGTCAAGGCCGCCCTTTGCGCGGATCAGAATTGGAACGGCGGTAATTATGACAGCCCACCAGAGGCCGGGCTTAGAGCCTTTGGCCGGGTTTACGCAGGCTGGGCCTTCTCTCAGACCTTCTATCGCGAGGGGCTATATCGGCAGCTGGGATTTCAATCCATTGAAGAACTGATGCAGGATTGGGAGCAGGACCATGTGCAGGGCTGGGATGCCAACAATCTGCTGGCCAAGCTTGCCACTTGGCAGGCAGGCGACATCTCAGCCGGGCCGCTTTACAATGGGGATTACAAACTGGCGCTGAGCGCCATCAAGGCTCGTGCCATTCTGATGCCCTGTACTCAGGACCTCTATTTCCCTCCAGAGGACAATGAAATTGAGGCCCACCACATACCTCGCGCCATCTTCCGCCCTTACAAATCCCCTTGGGGCCATTGCGCTGCCAACCCAGGCAATGACAAAGGTTTCACGGCGCAGTTAGATACCAATATTCGTGAACTTTTAGAAGAGTAATGCTTGGTGAATAAAGCCGATATCCAGCGGCCAACCGTGATGCTGAGGGCGCAGCCCGATTTTCCGCCATTCGCTGCATCGACCTGTTCAGGGCGGGCGTTGATTTCGGTGGCGATGGTGCGGGCGATGCGGTCCAAGGATGCCCCCTGAATTCATTTGGGAGGCACTTCTTGGCCAGCCGCTCCGCCAAGGGAAAGAGACGATCGAAGTTGTTAAGCCTGTTCGGCCAAAACCAGCAAATCTTTGTGCAGGGTTTTTGCGATCTCAACGTAACCGCGGGTCGTGTTGCGCGCTCGCGCCTCGAAACGTCTTTGCGACGGCAGACGCGCGCCTTGATCGACGATGTCGGCAAACAAGCGTTCGGCGCGCTCATCATTTGCTGCAGCACGACCACCGCTGAACTGTGCGGGGTCAAAGGCCAGAATGACCTCGCCATGATAGGGCGCTCCGCCTTGGCCTTCCGCAAATTCCATGCTTTCGAGGCTGGTCAGGTCGTCGATCAACGGACCAGCCAACAGTTCGATCATGATCGACAGGGCAGACCCTTTGTAGCTGCCGAAAGTCAGCATCGCGCCCTCCATCGCAGTTTGCGGATCGGTGGTCGGATTGCCGTCCTTGTCTATGGCCACGCCTTCGGGCAGGGGCTTGCCTGCCCGGCGATAGAGCTCGATCTCACCACGGGCAAAGGCGCTGGTCGCAAAATCAAAAGTAAACGGATCTTTGCCCTGGCGCGGCCAGCTGAAAGCCAATGGGTTCGTACCCAGACTGCCCCGAGTTCCCCCAGCCGGTGCGACCCAGCTATGGCTGGGCACCATCGCCATCGCGGCCAGACCTTCTGAAGACAGACTTTCCACTTCGGGCCAAAGGGCCGAGAAGTGAAAACAGCGGTTGATTGCCATTGCAGCAATGCCGTGGGTGCGGGTCTTTTCGATAAGCACAGGCAACGCTTCACGGAAAGCCAGCAAAGACATGCCGCCGCGCGCATCAACACGAACAATGGCATTATCCGAAGGCGCAAGAGCCGGGGCCACATGCCCGTCAATCTTGCCGGTCTTCATGGTGTCATTGCACATGAACAGGCGGAACAACCCATGAGATTGGCAATCGTCGACCTGGCAGGTCGTCAATACATCGGCAATTGCGGCCGCGTGTTCCGGGCCAAACCCCGACTTGGTCAGGATGGACAGGCTGAGGTTCCGGATCTCGTCCAGTGTCAGTTTGACCGTGTCGCTCATGCCGCGCGTCTCCCTTGTCTGAGGTCAGACAAGGGATAGCGTGGCGATGCGTGTAAAGGGAACCCGCTTTATTAGATTGGTTCAGGTTTAACCCTGTGCTTCGGCTTGCAAATAGGCGATCACATTCACGATATCGGATTCCTTTTTCAGGCCGCGAAACTGCATCTTGTTGCCCGGAACTGTGCCTTTGGGATCCGCTAGAAAGGCGGTCAGGGTGTCGGTTGTCCATACGATACCCGACCCCTTTAGAGGTTCCGAGAACTTAAATCCGTCAGCCTGACCCGCCGTAGCGCCGATAATGCGGTGAAGCGATGGGCCCACCGTATGGCGGTTTTCGTCCAACTTGTGGCAAGCGCTGCATTTGCGGAACACCTTCTTACCTGCTTTGACGTCACCTTCGATAGCAACCGCAGCAGTTACGGCTGTGGCGGCAGGTTCGGCTTGGGCTTTCTTTTCGTCCAGGTTGAATATCAGACGCGCTGTAATGGGTACGGTCCGTGTGATGCCGGGCAGGTCGGCCAATTCCATCAACTTATCCACACCCGCATCGACGCCTGCATCTTCTGTATTGATGAACACCATGTCATTTGTTGAAACCATGACTGATGTTTCAGACAGGCGCGCCACAAACATCTCGGCATCAAACGCTACATCTGTGCCTGCCAGCGAAAGCATCGCATCGACATCGACAATCGTGGTTTGGCCAACGCTCAGGGCCGTTACATCTGCCATGTCGAACTGCGCCGTCAGTGATGCTGTACCCGCTTTTTGGAACACGTATTCGACCATACGTTCATTGCGAATGTCGATATTGGTTTCCACCGATGACAGGTCAATTTCAATATCGGCTTTTCCGTCGGGTCCAACCTGACCGGAGAGACCTGTGAAAGAGTTTACCTCACCCACGGTGTCTTTTTTGATCGAACCATAGGCCAGATGCGAGCCTTCAGGGTCCAGCGTCCAAGTTTGCGCAAGAACCGGGGTTGCAACAATTGCCGACGCGATTGTGACTGCCTTCAACAGAAGTTTCATTTCTTTCCTCCTCGGGTTATGTCAGTCCTGACCTCGCGGGCCCGGTCCGTGAATGACAAACACACACAGGTCGCGATTTATTCGATGAGTCCCGAAATTAACTCCGAACAGGCCGTGCGCGGCGCAATCCAGACGCATTCCAAGCGGGTCTGGCGGTTTGGTCTTGCACTATCGGGGGCGTCGGACGTTGCAGATGATCTTTTGCAATCGACGTGTTTGCGCGCGTTGGAGCGTCATCATCAGGTCACATCGCATGATCGGTTGGACAGTTGGCTGATGACGATCTGCCGCTCGATCTGGCTGAACGAGGTGCGCGCACGCTCGGTGCGCAAGGCCCAAGCGCTGTCCGTGACGCCCGAAGCCGAATTAATTTCGGTCGGACCGGATTCAGAAACGAATATTTTCGCCGCTGAGGTGTTTACACAAGTGATGCAGTTGCCAGAAGCGCAGCGGGAGACAGTCATGCTTGTGTTTGTTGAGGGATATAGCTACCGCGAGGCCGCCGCGTTGCTGGAGGTTCCGATAGGGACTATTATGAGCCGGTTGTCTAACGCCCGGCAGAAACTGAAAAACGTGATGCAGCATGATGCGGCAGACACCGTTCGACGGAGTGGCAAATGAAGTTTTCCGACGAGACGCTGAAGGCGTATCTGGAAGGCAATGCGGATGCAGCCGAGGCCGCCGCAATCGAAGCGGCGATCGAGACCGATCTTGCGCTGGAACAACGCCTGATGACACTGGACCTGCTGGCACCTGTGGTTCAATCAGTGTTCGAAAACATTCCTGCAGACGCGCCACAGATTGAATTGCCGCAACCAATGCCGGTCAGTACGGCCCGCACCTCGGGCGGCCCCTGGCGCTTGATGGCAGTTGCGGCGTCAGTGGCGGTCGTGGCCGTGTCCGCAACGTTCTGGGCCACACGCCCCGAGCCGATGGGGTGGGCCGAACAGGCGGCAATCTACCAGTCACTTTATTCACCGGACACGATTGCATCATTGGACAATTCTCCGGTTGCGCTTGATGCGCAGTTTGCGCGGGCTGAGGCACAGCTGGGCCGGTCGCTTAACCGGGATGCGCTTGAAACGCTGCCTGGATTGGAATTGAAACGCGCTCAGGTTCTGTCTTTTAAGGGGAAACCTCTGATTCAGGTTGTCTTTGCGGATGATCAGGGTCAGCCGTTGGCGTTTTGTGTGATCCGCCAGGGTGAGGGCGCGCCAGCAAAGGATGTCAAACTTGCGGCGATAAGTGGTGTTGCCACTGCGACATGGGCGCAGGATGGATATGGATATATGCTGATCGGCAGCAGCGAGCAGACCGATCTTGACCAGCAACTGGACATTCTGACGACAACATTCGCCGGCTAACCGGGGGCAGGGCGAAATACGTCTTGTGAACCGCACGAAATGTCCGAAATATAGCGGGCATGACGACGAAACCTGTGATGCCGGACCCGGAAGACGACGATGTGGTTGGTCCTCCCAGCATCTATGACACAGATCCGCCTGAGGATGATGATCTTTGGTTCCTCCCCCCGGATGAGGACCTGGCGCAGGATGTTTTTCTGCCGCCCGGTCCGGTGGTCGATCGCCGCCTGCTGTTTGATCCAAGGGACTGGCGTGCGGCCCAGGCCGAGCTGTCTTATGAACTGGCCGAACTGGCAGCCACGTTCGGGGCGTTGGACGAACGTTTGCGCGCAGGCCCGACCGGGTGGGGACACCGGCTGGCGCTGATGGATGTGTCTGATCTGGGTTGGTGGACAGGGGATAGGATCGGTGTCGACCGGCTTGCGTTGTGGGTGGGATTACGGATTGGCGCAACCGGCGATGATGTCCAGGCGATGTTCCGGGCAGGCTGGGCTGTGCGCAGACTAACTGCAGGGGCTGGGCCATCAGAGGGCGGCTGGGCCACTGGCCTGACCGCTTTTCTTGATCGCATGGCACAGGGCATCGAAGACATGCCAGAGGCCGTCGCCGATTTGGCTGAGATTATGCAGAATGTGGAAGGCTTGCATCCCGTCACGCAGGCAGCCATCGGGTTTCATGCTTGGCGCGCCCTTTCGGAAAGCCCTGGTCAGGACACTGAGGCAGCGATCATTGCAGCCCGACATGCTGCGTCGATGGGGCGGGGTGGGGCGATCTTCATGCCGTTGGCGTTGTCGGGTCCGGGGGCGTTGCGTGGGGTTGGTGAGCCGCAAGAAAAACTCGCGGCCTGGATCAGGGGGGCAGGGCAGTCGATATTAGCGGCTTTGTTGCACCTGGATCGGGTCAGCGCCTGGGATCAGCGCGCCCGCGAGGCGACAAGTGACCTGAGCGGCCGCACGCCACCGCGCCTGATCGACGCGCTGACCGCATGGCCCATGGTGTCGGCACCGCTGGCCGAGGACCTGACACAGGCTTCGCGCGCTGCGGTGCAACGCAATATCGACCGTTTTATGAACCGGGGTTTGATCCGAGAGGTAACGGGGCAGGGGCGTTACCGGGTCTGGACAGCTGCACTGTAGCCGCTGAACAAACTGCGAATTGCCCGGTCGGCAGGGTGAAAACCCCAATTCATTCAGATAAATTCACGTGAACCCACGTTGAAGCGCGATCTCGGACGTATCTTGTCGGGTCATCCAGTTCAGTGTTTCCATCGGGTTGCTTTCGAAGACTTCTGCAGATGTTCCGTAACCGAAACATTTGCACGGCTTAGAAATGATGGGATGACAAGGTATCGATTTTTCAGCGCCGACGGGTCATTTGACCTTCGAAACTATTTTCGTAGCCTATCGTGAGTGGTTTCGACGGTGCATTTTGATAAGCCGCTTGTGGGTCGCAAAACCAGTCATCCGCGCCGATCCCGTCACTTAGACGCTGCCAATCTGAGAATTTGGTTCCACAATCAAGAATGAAGGACTGGCGCGCGTCGGTCGGTTTCCATTGTGCATGCCTCTGCCTCGAAACTATGCCTTGTCTGGTGAACGTGAAATCCTAGTGCAAGCACTGGCTAACAATCCGCTGTCGCTGATCGATAGCGTGTCGATATTGTGTCACGCAAAATAGGCTTTTCATTCATGTAATTTAAGCCGCCTGCCTTGGCAGAACCTACGAATTGGACGTGGGTGGGAAACGCAGATGAGCATCGGTTTGGAATACCGGTACATTGTTTAACATAGGCCCCAGGCGTGACGCTGCACGATATCCGCGGTATCACAACACGCGCGACAGGAATGCCTTGGTGCGCGGTTCGCTTGGTTGGGAAAAGAGCACCTCTGGCGGGCCTTGCTCCAGGATGCGTCCGGCGTCCAGGAAACACACTTTGTCCGCCAGCTCGCGTGCAAAGCCCATTTCGTGGGTGGCAAGTACCATGGTCATACCCTGCTTTCGCAGGTCCCTCAGCACGTCCAGAACCTCGCCTACCAGCTCGGGATCCAGTGCGCTTGTAATCTCGTCAAACAGCATGATCTGCGGCTCCATCGCCAGCGCACGGATGATAGCCACCCGCTGCTGCTGACCGCCCGATAGTTGGTCTGGATAGTGCTCCATCCGTTCACCCAGCCCAAAGCGCGTGAAAAGCTGGGTCACCCGCGGGCGCAGGTCATCTCTGCTCAGCCCGCGTACACGGCGTGGCGCGAGCATTACGTTCTCTGCCGCTGTCATGTGAGGAAAGAGGTTATAGCTTTGGAAGACTATGCCGATCTGTTGACGCACCGGCTGTGGGTCCAGCCCCGGTTCAGAGATGTCCTTTCCATCCAGCCAGATCTCCCCGTCATCGATGGGTTCGAGCAGGTTCATGCAGCGCAAGAGTGTGGATTTGCCAGAGCCTGAGGCGCCAATCAGGCACACCATCTCGCCCTCAGCTACGTCCAGGTCAATGCCCTTGCATACCTCGTGATCATCGAACCGTTTCCGCACCCCTCGCAAGGATAACTTTGCTGTCATGTACGGGCCCTGTTCTGTTTATTCATAAGGTAGTCCGCATACCGCGTGGCTGGTATGGTCAGCGCAAGAAAGATAAGCGCTGCGCCCACATAAGGCGTAAAATTGGCATAGAGCGATTTGTAAACACCAGCCTGTCGGAAAATCTCAACCGGGCCGATAAAGGACAATAGCGCTACGTCCTTCTGCAAAGCGATGAACAGGTTCATATTGGCAGGAACGACGTTTCGTATGGCCTGCGGCAGGACCACATAGCGCATGGTGTCCTGATCACTTAGCCCCAACGAGGCCGCGGCGGATCGCTGCGACTGATGGATCGAGTCAATGCCCGAGCGGATCACCTCGGCCACATAGGCTGAATAGACCAAAACCAGCGCCAGCGTGCCCCAAATGTAGGGGCTGTTCCAGGGTCTCGGCAGGCCCAACCCGGGCACGCCAAAGCCAATAATGTAGATTACAAGAACCACTGGCAGGCCACGGAAGATGTCCGTATATGCAATGCCGAACAGCCGCAGCGGAAAAAGCGCAGGTGCGCGCGTGTCCCGACACAGCGCGATAACCAGTCCCGTGATCGCGATCAGCGGTGCAGACCAGGCAAAAATCATCACGTTCATCAGAAAGGCTTCGAGCAATCCGGGAAACGTCTCGGCGAAGACCCGGCCGTTGAAAAACGAGCGTTGTACGGCCTCCCAACCTGGGGCGAGCGGGACGAGGACGACGATGGCAAGAGCCACGCTGACCACTGAAATCAGCGCGATGCGATTTGAGCGACGCCGTACCTCGGCTTCATAAACCTCGCGACGCGTTGGCGTCGCGGCAGAGTGCTCAACCGAGTCTTTTTGCAATGACGTTTCTTCCATCTACTCGATGACCGGCACACCTGTAGCCTCGGACAGCCATTGGGTTTCAATCGCCGCGAGCTCGCCGCTTTCGGTCAATTCTGTGATGGCCGCGTTGACGCATTCCTTCAAGGCGTTGCCCTCTTCCATCAAAAGGCCGAACTGATCAGGACTTTCGGATTGCTCCGGAGGGAACTGGCCAAGCAATGCACCGTTTTCGACCACGACAGCCGACAGATAGAGTGCCGTAGGCAGGTCATAAATTGCGGCATCGATCTGGCCAGCCATGATGGCCGCATTCACATCAGCATTGTCATTGTAAAGCAGCGGTTCACTCGACGGTTGGATCACGTCGTTCAGCATCGGGATCGCGGTTGTCGTGGCCACAGCGCCCCACTTCAAATCCTTAAGGCCGTCCAACGTCGCTTCTGCACCGGAATCGACAACGTTCTGGGTTGTCAAAACCGCCATGGCCGAGGTGTAATATGGCAGGCTGAAATCAACCATTTCTTCGCGCTCGGGCGTGATCGAGTACTGCTGCATGTTGAAATCAAAGTTCTTTGCGCCGGGCTGAATCGCCTCGTCAAAACTTGTGCGAACCCAGGTGACATTTTCCTGGCCAAAGCCCATTTTTTCGGCGATGGCATAAGCAACGGCAGCTTCAAATCCTTCGCCGCTATCGGGCGCGTCATTCATTACCCAAGGATAGTAGGCCGGATTACCTGTTGCGATTGTCAGGGTGCCCTCTGTTAGGGTCTTGCCTTTGGCGCAGGTCCCATCGTCCGCAGCAAGCACCGAGGTTGTTGAGAAAAGTAAGGCCAGAGCTGGGCCAGCAATCAGTTTCATCAATCTTCTCCCTGTTTTTGTTTGGTCACAGGTTCTTATGCGCAGGGGGATTTGTCTAGGTGTTTGATCCCACGGTGTGATGGCGGGGAATTTTCATTGGAATGAGAGGCGGTACAATGAATTTAGAGGCCAATCGCAAATCTTCTCAGGAACCGGTCGAACGGTATCGTTAAGAGATCTGTTACAAACATTTGGCCATTGACCGGACCTGCGTCTTTGCTGCGGCTCAACTGGTGGAAATCGTAAACACAAAGGAAGTTTAGGCTTTTCTGGAGCACCTACTCGAAACGGTTCCCTGCCATATCAACACCACCTTGACCGTCAATGGCAGCCAGCTGCAACAACCAGCTTCGCTCGAACTTGACTGAAATCCATGATGCCTACACTTGCGCCACCGATTGAAGACACCAAGTCGCCTCGCTCCATACGAAAAATCTGCAAAATCTGGACTTAAGAACCGTATCGATTCATTCTCGATTCGGTCCACCGGATGCCGGTACTAAACAATTGGCTTCGACATCTGGTTGTCCTCAATAATGAAAAGGACTAATTGGAGGTTTTGGTTTGAGAGGATCGCTGTAATCAGTGATCTTCTTTATTAGGATCGGCAAAACAACATGATAGACTTAAGTAAAATTCGGCCAATGCGAAGAAGCCGCAACTACGAGATTTATCAGCATCCGTTTGTTGAGCGCGCGCTGTTGAAAGTCAGAGTGGATGAACCGGTGCGCAACCACGTGATTCCTCGTTATGCCGAGAGACGCTATGGCAACCTCCGCCAGTGGAACCGGGAAGCAAACGAATACTTAGCCGCGCTGACTCGAGGCTGCCCCGAGATTGAACGCCTTGCGGATTTTATGGGGTATGCTGCGACATCTCAAGGACCAGCACTGGTGGTCGAAAAGATGACCGGCCCAGATGGTGATTTGGCACCAACGCTGGAGTCTGAACGGGCCGCATTGGGCGATGATTTGTCAGAGCGCAAACAGCTGCACGGTGAGTTTATGGAACTCATGGACGACCTTGAACGTGGCCGGATTATCGTGGGCGACCTGAGTTTTGAAAACATTGTGCGGGCGCAAGAACGCGATGGGAAACTGGTCGTTATCGATGGTTTGGGCGAACGAGTGCTGTTTCCGCTGACGCTGGTTTCTGATTTAGCATTCCGCAAGTCCATCGAGCGTCGTCGGACGCGCATGGGCCAGGCATTTGGTCTGAGCTAGTAACACCCGCTCTGCGACCAACTACTGGCGTCGATTTGGCTTCGCTTCATAAGCCACCAACCGAATAGGCGCCTTCCCGCCCGAACCAAACAAGGACCTGTTGACTCCGATCAACTGGGTTAGCCAGACGATTAGCCTTTTGCGGCGCCAATCAAATCAAAGAACTTTTTTCGAACTTGGCCGAGCTTGCGGTCATTGTAACTGCGAACCCATCTTCGCAGAGGAATGACTTGTTTAGACCCAAAGCTGTCAATCCAAACCCATCGCCCGGATCCGTCGGACCATGTTTGATAGACAAGATTGCCAGTGTTTTTGTTGCTAATGATGACACGTTCATCTGACAGTTGGTCAAAATGTCTATTGAGATCGCTCAAATGCTGAGGGGTGAGACGATCTTCGGCTATTAACTGAGACAGACTTGGGGAAAGCTGCCCATCCGGATCAGAAATGCGTTCATAGACCAGCGCCAGACCCTTGTCTGTCGGTGCAGTGCCAAACACCCTGCAAACGGGCATAACATCCGGGCTTTCCTGATGGCGGACCATCAGAAAAAAGGATTCATCAAACTCACGCATGAAACCTTTAAAAGCGGTAGCTCTACGAAACAGCCGGTCATACCATTTGTCGGTTACAAGCCTCGAACCTGCATCCATCGTATGAGGTTGTGGGACCTTTAACAGCAACCCCTTATCAAATGGGTGTTCATACACGAATTGCCTGTTTCCCTTCGCGATAACAGGGCTGTTTCCTAGTTCAAGCAAGGTGGGGTTTTGGTGGCATTTCATTTTTTCTGTTTAAGTTGATTACAGACCAACGCAAGTCGTTTTTTGATCGTTGAAAGCGATAAGACGACGCGAACTACCTTTACTTTCTGGCCGATGGTTATGTCCGCCTGAGCAGCCTGACACGGAACGGTTCCGAGTTTACCTATGCTATTCTGCGCCCCGGTGACACGTTTGGTGAGTTGGGTGTATTCCAAAAAAGCCAATATGCAGGCACCGCAACCGCGCTGAATTCTGTCACTGTCTACCGCATTCGCAGAGATGTTCTGAACATGCTCAGCCGCTCCAATATGTCGACCTGTCTGGCCCTGAGCGATCTGGTCGCGGAAAGGTTCCGAATATTCGTTGACGCCATGCGTTGTCTGACAATGAACAGCCTGTCGGCGCGCCTTGCGGAAGCTTTGTTGCGCGTTGCCAGTCAGATCGGCGAGCCGATCTCGGTCGACGGACGGCAGGCGATCAGGATCGGGGCGTTTGCTACGCAATCCGATATCGGGAGTATGGTCCGCAGTACCCGCAGCAACGTGAATCGAGGCCTGAAAGAGTGGGAGCGCGCCGACGCAATTCGAATCCAGGATCGCTCAATCATTATTCTGAATGCATCCTTCCTGGAACGGCTTCATGAAATGGCGTACGGTGCCGTTTCAAGACCCTGAGCGCTGTGAGGCTATCACAGGAATTCCGAAGCGGCATCGAATGTATCGGTCAGGTTATGCGCAGATCTTAGTGCCCCCTAGAATGCCACTCCGTCGGCATTGCCACCAAATCGCCTCGGGCCAAATAAGAGACGACGAAACTGGGAAAACGCTGCTGTTCAAAGCGATTTAGCGGGGTTTGTCGAGCACTGAAGACGGGGGAAATGTGCTCCTTCAGTTGTGCCTGTTTGTTCTGATCAGCCTCGCAGCCAGTTGACTGTAACCTACACACCTTTGCGACAGGTGACGGCCGATTTAGATGTCGGGTGTCAACGTGCTCGTGCCGAGCTGGCAACCCAAGGAGAGGGGGATCTCTGTGTTGAAGACACCCCGAACTGGTGCCAACTGAATTGCGCGGGCCTCAGTACGCGAGCGATGCGGCTTATTCTTTTGACAACTTAAGGGTGGCATCGGTCGAACCGGTCTTTTTTAAAGACCCGGCCATGTCACTTAAGGCGCGATAAACCTCTCCGGCCTGGGGGTGCCAGTTTGCCAAGTCGCGTCCCTGAGTGGTCACGACTCGTTCATCTCCGCGCGCAGCCGGGCCCGTCAATGCCTGTTGCGGTCCCAATGCAACGACATTTTCCGCAGTACTTTCAAGAAGCCTTGCGTTCAGCAGTGGGACCACATCAGCCCTGACCCCGGCTTCGGCCCAGGCTTCGCGCGCGATGGCTTGAAGCACGACGGCAAAGTTGTTCGAGATCACGGCCGCCGCGTGATAAAGGCTCTTGCCATCAGAGCGGATCGAAAAGCACTCGGCCCCCATTCTTTCCAAAATAGGTTGAAGGATAGCTAATGCATCGGCGTCACCTTCAAGGCCGCACAGGGTGCCCGTGAACTGTTTTATCGCTGTATCAGGGTCAGCGAAGGACAGGACCGGATGCACACTGGCTAAACGCCAGCCCAGCCTACGCAACGCGGCCAGTTCATCAGCCGGGAAGAATCCGCTGCAGTGAAAGACTGTGGGACGTTGTTTTATCGCTGTCTGCGTCGCGGCAAGGTCGGAGGCGACGCGAGAGATTTGCGTGTCTGGTACTGCGATAACCCAGAGATCGGCTGGCCGCATATCTGATAGGTCAGTTTCGGCCCGACCTGCGCCGACGCGTTGAACAGCGTTTTCTGCCGAGTTCCGACTTGCACTAAGGACATCCTGTATTTCGCAATCCGTCAAAGAGCTGAGAAGGCTCAGAAATGTCTGACCGACCCGGCCCGCTCCGATCAGATTTACTTTGATCCTGTCCATTCTTTTCGGCCTTTGGCGACTGGCTTTGTCAGGACTATGCCTGCGGCGCAGGGCCATTGCAAAGGCCCGGCTTGACAGGATTGCAATTTCAAAGTTTCAGCGACCACCTTTCGGTTTTTGCCGGACATCACCAATCCGATCTATTGGCGTTTCTCGCAAAGTGCCTCATGTACAGTGACAACCATTGAGGCTGTGTCTCAGTCCAGATTACCCGCGCACAGTTCGGTCGTGACAGAGCCGATTGGCTATTCTGGTGGAATTTGATCCAGAAACTTCGGCAACGTGCGAGCATCTTTGACGTTGCTGCAGCTCGATCGACCGCGGGTTTCAATGGACCTTTGGAACAATGACACAGTATTCTCACGTTCAGCGTCTTTAGACGTCGACACTGTGTGTTGAAATCCGGAATATATCTTTTCAACCCGATCAGGTGCAAGAGACTGGCGACGAACCCGATCGTTTGCCTCGGCGGTGATCTGAACAGCACTTTCATGGCCGGCTAAGCCGGGAAACGCTTGGCTTACTCGCGCGACAACCGAGATGAATAGTAGTATGCAATCGCTTGGGTTCGGTTCTTTACGGCCAGTTTCTCATAAATGTTGGACAAGTGAAATTTGACCGTGTTGGTGGAAATCTGAAGCTCCTTCGATAAATCCCGGTTGGACATACCCTGTGCCAGAGCCTCGAGAATCGCGCGCTCTTTGCGGGACAGGCTTTGGATGGGGTCCTGCTGCATTTTGCGAACGTCAACGAAGGGAAACACCATCTTGCCATCGGCGACGTCTGCACAGGTTTTCAGCAAGCCTTCGACCTCGCCAGATCGCGCAGCAAACCCGGCGGCCCCCGCTTGCATTGCCAGTCTTGGAACGTCACCGGACGTATCGCCGTAAACGACAAACCGTGGTGCATTGGCCTGTTCGCGCAGCACCTCAATCAGTTTGGCTGCACCCAAAACGGGAAGATTCCAGTCGATAACTCCGACTTTCACGGGAACCCGCATCACCGTCCCCAAAAAGCCTTCGGCCGTCGCCGAGGTCGCAACAAGCGAGAATCGTGAGTCGCGTTCAAAGATCTCCGACATGGCCGACAGGACCAGAGGATTGCTGTCGGCCAGCATGACGTCAATCGGTGTCTGTACGGTTTCAACCATCTGATTTCTGTCCAATTTCCGCAAAAACTACCCGTATAGGTAGGTGAAATTTTAGTATACCTTTGTATTTTTACCTAAAAGGGTGGGAAATTACCCACACAAATAGCCATCCTAAAGCAGTAGTAAGTTACGTTGTGTCACGAGGCAAGTCCGCGTTTCCTAATTGGCAATGCAACCCATTGGGCCCAGATGCCCCTTCAAATGCCGAGGACGTCAACCGATGACATTTCAGATTTTCCCTCCGCTTGAGATCCCCGAGACCTTGGCCGCCGGTCCCGGGCCGGGCAATACGGATGCACGTGTTCTGCAAGCTTTCACCAACGCGGGCGTGGCCGATCACATGCAGGGCGATGTTCTCAGGGGCATGGTTGAATGCAAACACATGCTTCGCAAGGTCTGGGGCACCCAAAACGCATATACTTTCGCCGTCGCTGGGACAGGTTGGAGCGCGCTGGACACCATGTTCTCTGCCGTCATGCCCGGTGACAAGGTCGTGGCCTTTGCCAACGGAACCTTCTCCGGGATCGACGCGCTGACTTTGCGGATCAAGGCGGCCACACCAGAGGAACATGCCGCCAATCCGCTGGATCCTCAGGCAGCAAGTGTCACAGTGATTGATGTTCCGCATGGTCAGCCGGTGACTGGTGAAATGGCCGAGGACGCGTTGGCGGAACACAAGCCCAAATGGGCTTTCATGGCGCATTGGGAAACCGGGTCTGGCCGTGTTAACGACCTGCGCGGGTTTTCGGAGGCGTGTGAACGCCACGGCGTCATGGGTTTGATCGATGCGGTTTCGTCGATGGGCGTCGAGGACTTTTCGATTGACGACTATCCGGGGATCGCTGGTTGGGCCTCATGCCCACAAAAGGGTCTTTGTTGCCTGCCTCTGACATATGCGCCCGTCAGTTTTACGGACACCTATATCGAAGCCCTCAGGACCAATGGCGCTTACACTTACGTACACAATCCGATTTTCGAAGCCCGGCACTGGGGCATTGTAGACGGTCAGGATGTTGAAAAAGGGACATATCACAGAACGCATTCCGGATACGCCGTCGCCGCGTTCCATGAGTCCCTGCGTCTGACATTGCAGGAAGGTCTGGCCAGACGGTCGGCATCCTACAAGACCCACGAGCGCGTGCTGCGCGACGCCGTGACAGCCATGGGGTGCGAGGTGACCTCGGATATGCCCAGCCTTGTTGTGCTCAACCTGCCGTCGGAACTGGCCGGTCGCGAAATGGAATTGGTGCAGAATTGCCGGGCACAGGGCTTTGGCATCTGGCCGACGCTGAGCGCGCCGGTTCAGGTTCGTATTGGCATTCTCAATCAGCTCAACCGACAGGCCGTCAGCCGCATCGTGCGTCTATTTGCCGAGGCCATCCGGGAACTGGGCTGTCAGGTCGATTTCGAAGAGATCGAGGCGCTGCTCGAAAGCCGGTACGGCACGTCGATCGCGGCTTAATTACACTGCATGAACGGGAGGATTGCAGATGGATATTCATGAATATCAGGCGAAAGAGGTTCTTTCGAATTTCGGTGTTGCCGTGCCGTCGGGCGCTTTGGCTTACAGCCCTGAACAGGCGGCCTACCGCGCGCGTGAACTGGGCGGAGACAAGTGGATTGTCAAAGCGCAGGTTCATGCCGGCGGCCGCGGCAAGGCGGGTGGCGTCAAGCTGTGCAACACCGAAAATGAGATCTACCAAGCCTGTGACGACCTGTTTGGCCGCAAGCTTGTGACACATCAGACAGGCCCCGAGGGCAAGGGTATCTACCGCGTTTATGTCGAATCCGCCGTACCAATCGACCGCGAGATTTACCTGGGCTTCGTGCTGGATCGCTCCAGCCAGCGGGTGATGATCGTCGCGTCGTCTGAAGGTGGGATGGAGATCGAAGATATCTCGGCCGAGCGCCCCGACAGCATCGTGCGGTCTATTGTGGAACCCGCTGTGGGCCTGCAAGAGTTTCAGGCGCGCGAGATCGCGTTCAACCTTGGGCTGGAACCGCGTCTGGTTCAGCAAATGGTGCGGACATTGCAGGGCTGCTATGCCGCGTTCAGCGAACTGGACGCCACGATGGTTGAAATCAACCCGCTGGTCGTCACAGGTGACGACCGCGTGTTGGCATTGGATGCCAAGATGAGCTTTGACGACAACGCCCTGTTCCGGCATCCCCAGATTTCTGAACTGCGCGACAAAAGCCAGGAAGACCCGCGCGAAAGCCGCGCGGCGGATCGTGGTCTTTCCTATGTTGGGCTGGAAGGCAATATCGGTTGCATCGTGAACGGCGCTGGTTTGGCTATGGCCACGATGGATACGATCAAGCTGGCCGGAGGAGAGCCCGCAAACTTCCTCGACATCGGTGGTGGAGCGTCTCCAGAACGAGTAGCAAAGGCGTTCAGGCTGGTTCTGTCGGACAACAATGTTCAGGCGGTGCTGGTCAACATCTTCGCCGGGATCAACCGTTGTGACTGGGTTGCCGAAGGCGTCGTGCAGGCACTGCGCGAGATCGAGATCGACATTCCGGTCGTTGTGCGCCTTGCTGGAACGAATGTCGAAGAGGGTCAGAAAATTCTGGCCAAATCCGGCCTTCCGATCATCCGCGCCACTACTTTGATGGAAGCCGCAGAACGCGCTGTCGGCGCGTGGCGCAACGATCTGTCCCAAAACACCAAGATGAGGGCTGTGTAATGAGCATTCTTCTCGATCGCGACACACGGGTTATCGTTCAGGGCATCACCGGACGCATGGCGCGCTTTCATACAAAGGACATGCTGGCCTATGGCACAAACGTCGTTGGCGGTGTTGTCCCCGGCAAAGGCGGCGAAACCGTCGAGGGTGTGCCGGTTTTTGACACCGTCAAACAGGCCGTCGAAGCCACTGGCGCTGATGCCAGCCTTGTTTTCGTACCCCCACCGTTCGCCGCGGATTCCATCATGGAGGCCGCCGACGCAGGTATTCGCTATTGCGTGTGCATCACCGATGGCATCCCGGCGCAGGATATGATCCGGGTCAAGCGCTACATGTATCGCTATCCCAAAGACAAACGCATGGTTCTGACCGGACCAAACTGCGCGGGTACAATCAGCCCAGGTAAAGCGCTGTTGGGGATCATGCCCGGACACATCTATCTGCCGGGCAACGTTGGGATCATTGGCCGCTCGGGGACGCTTGGGTACGAGGCTGCGGCCCAACTCAAGGAACGTGGTATTGGCGTTTCGACCAGCGTGGGTATCGGTGGTGATCCGATCAATGGATCTTCGTTCCGCGATATCCTTGAACGGTTCGAACAGGACGAAAGCACCGAAGTCATCGCCATGATCGGCGAGATCGGTGGCCCACAGGAGGCCGAGGCCGCGGAATACATCCGCGATCATGTGACCAAACCCGTCGTCGCCTATGTCGCAGGCTTGACCGCACCCAAAGGCCGTACGATGGGCCACGCGGGCGCGATCATCTCGGCCTTTGGCGAAAGCGCGTCCGAGAAAGTCGAAATCCTTTCGGCAGCCGGCGTCACGGTCGCTGAAAATCCCGCTGTTATCGGCGAAACCATCGCCCGCGTCATGGGAAAGGCTGCGTAATGGCTAAACCTTCGGTTCTTGTTACCCGTCGCTGGCCTGCTGCCGTCGAGGCGCAGTTGGCCGAGAATTACAACGTCGTTTTGAATACCGGGGACAAGCCCATGTCCCCGGCTGAAATACGGGATTCCTTGAAACGCTATGATGCGGTGTTGCCCACTGTCACAGATACGCTGAACGCCGAGGCACTGGACGTTTCAGCGGCGCAAACCAGGATCCTTGCAAATTACGGGGTCGGCTACAGCCACATCTGCGAACCCGCAGCCCGCGAATTGGGCATGACGGTGACAAACACGCCTGACGTTCTGTCCGAATGCACTGCTGATATTGCGATGACGTTGCTGCTGATGGTGGCGCGCCGTGCAGGTGAGGGAGAGCGTGAGTTGCGCTCGGGCAACTGGACCGGATGGCGGCCTACACATCTGGTGGGCACCAAGGTCAGTGGCAAAACTCTGGGCATCATCGGCTACGGCCGCATCGGACAAGAGATGGCCCGCCGGGCGCACCACGGGTTCGGGATGGATATCATTGTCTACAACCGCAGCAAGGTGGCGCCGGATGTACTGGCCCGATGCAACGCAACTCAGGTAGATACGATTGACGATCTGTTGCCGCAGTGTGACTTCGTTTCGTTGCATTGCCCTGGTGGTGTTGCGAACCGGCACCTGATCAACTCGCGCCGGTTAAGCCTGATGAAACCCGACGCCTTTCTGATCAACACCGCGCGCGGTGAGGTGATCGACGAATGGGCACTGATCCAGGCGCTGATGTTTGACATGATCGGCGGAGCGGCGCTGGATGTTTTCGATGGCGAACCCCGCATCAGCCCGGACCTGTTGCAATGCGACAACCTCGTGATGCTGCCGCATCTGGGCAGCGCCACGCGCGAGGCGCGCGAAGCGATGGGGTTTCGCGTTCTCGATAACCTCAACGACTTTTTCGCCGGACGCGCGCCCCGAGATCGCGTGATCTGAGGCCAACCCCGATCACTCTGAACCAAAAGACGAAGGACCCAAACCATGAGCTTTCATTCCATCGACCAGGCACCCGCCCGCCTGAACCGCAGCGAACTTGCCGTTCCGGGCAGCCAGCCTGGTATGTTCGAAAAGGCCGCGAAATCAGATGTGGACGTCATTTTTCTTGACCTCGAAGACGCTGTTGCCCCGGACGAAAAGGAACAGGCGCGTAAGAATATCATCGAGGCACTGAATGATATCGATTGGGGTTCCAAAACCATGTCGGTTCGGATCAACGGGCTGGATACCCATTACATGTATCGCGACGTGGTCGATGTGGTCGAACAGGCTGGTGAGCGGCTGGACCTTATCATGGTCCCAAAGGTAGGCACCGCCGCAGACGTCTATGCTGTTGATATGCTTGTCACTCAGATCGAGGATGCCAAAGGATACAAGAAGCGGATCGGTTTTGAACACATTATCGAAACTGCATTGGGCATGCAGAACGTCAGCGAGATCGCGGCCGCCTCAAAACGCAATGAAAGCCTGCATTTTGGGGTTGCCGATTATGCCGCTTCTACCCGCGCGCGGACGACGATCATCGGTGGGGTGAACCCGGATTATTCGGTTCTGACAGACGCGGATGCTGATGGTGGCCGTCTGACTCATTGGGGCGACATGTGGCACTATGCACTAGCCCGCATGGTCGTTGCTGCCCGTGCTAACGGTCTGCGCCCAATCGACGGGCCTTTCGGAGACTTTCAGGATCCTGACGGCTACAAGGCTGCGGCAAAACGTGCGGCCGTTCTGGGCTGCGAAGGCAAATGGGCCATCCATCCCAGCCAGATTGCATTGGCCAACGAGGTCATGTCCCCATCTGACGCTGAGGTGAACAAAGCGCAGCGTATCCTTATCGCCATGTCCGAGGCCGAGGCATCCGGGAAAGGTGCCGTGTCGCTGGATGGACGATTGATCGACTATGCCTCGATCCGTCAGGCAGAAGTATTGGTCGAAAAGGCAGGCCAGATAGCAGCGGCATAAACCAAGGTAGACCAGGCATCACTTGGCGCGGGGTCGTTCAGACCCTGCGTTTCGATTTTACGACTACGATCGGAAACGCATGGCCGCGACAACCCCTGCGGACTTGTTCCTTGCTTTCAACCCCACGATCGGTTCAAACTAGGTCCTCGCCAATTGATGTTCGGCTGCCCCAAAGATTGATCGGGTCATTTAAGGGGCTATCACGCTGATAAAGAACCACAAGATCTCGTCGAATGTTAGCACCCACAGACAAATCGAAGACCGAACAGCAGATAACTTTCGAGATTTTTGTTCAGGCGGAATTTGCCTATCTGGAGCTGTCATCCATCATTGCCGTTTTGCAGACGGCAAACGATGTTCTCAACCGCGATCTTTTTCGGTGGCAGATTACGTCGGACACGCCCGGTCTGGTGACCAGCTGTTCAGACCTGATTGTGCGTGCAACGCCTGCCATCTCTGACCAGTATCTGAGCGATTGCCTGTGCGTCGTGGGCGGTCAATTGGGAAATGTCAGCACATGGCTGCGACGCGTCCGGGCAATGCAAAAACACAAACGACCGGTTGCCTTGTTTTCGGATGCAGCACGCGAATACATCAAGGCGACAGTGCAACAATCCGGGCCGGTCACGGCACATTGGCGCGACATTGGTTTGCTGCGTGAGATAGGGGATTACCCCATGCTTTCTGAAAACCTTGTCGCCCGCAACGGATCTGTGATGACATGCGCCGGGCACGGGCATACTGCCGAGGCGATCATCGGCATTTTGGCAGATGTGCTGGAACCTCAGGACAGGGCGGAACTGGCCTGTCAATTGATGCTGAACGACGTTCGGGGCCACGCGCAAGAGCAACCCAAAGGTCTGAGCGCGAACCCGAATTTCCTGGAAAAGCGGCTGCAAAACGCGATCCGCATCATGGAAGAAAACACCGAACACCCGTTGCCAACGGCCAGCCTTGCCCGCCGCGTGGGCGTATCTACCCGGCAGTTAGAGCGTCAGTTCATGCTGCACCTGAGCACATCGCCCGGAAAATTTTATAGAAAGATCAGGTTGAAAAAAGCGTTTACTCTGGTCTCGAACTCGCAAATGCCGATTATTGACATCGCCATAGCCTGCGGTTTTGCGTCAACCTCTACGCTTGCCCAGACATTCAAGGCCGAATACGGCAAAACACCAAAACAACTGCGGCGCACGGAGTGACCATTATACGGCCACTGGAATTCCTGGCAGGTTATGCTGAGGGGCGAAGGGTCTTATCTGCATCGCAAAGGCGGTAGACATTCACTTTCCTTGAACGTCCTTTGACCGTGAATTCGCCGCAGTCGATCAGATGAAAAGCCGGGCTGATCAGTCGGGCTGTGGCATCGCTGATCAAAATCGTGGTTTGCTCGTCACTTGGCAGCTCGCCTACCAGGGTCTCGATCCGGGCACAGGTGTTCACTGTGTCGCCGATCACCGTGTAATTCATCCTGTCGACGGCCCCGATATTGCCGACAATTAGCGGTCCGGTGTGCACCGCGATTTTGACGCCGTACTCGACGCCAGCCTCAGCCAGAGATCGCTTGATTGCCATTGCAGCCCGGCAGGCGCGTTCGGCATGGTCCGTCTGGTCCTGGGGCGCGCCCCAGAACGCCATCGCCGCGTCGCCGATGTATTTGTCGAGCGTTCCGCCCTCGGCTTCGATACATCGGTTCAGGATCTCGAAATGCCGATTCAGCATTGCTGCCGTGGCTTGTGGCGTCATGGCCTCGGATGCGGGTGTGAATCCCACGATGTCGGCGAACATGACGGTCAGTTCGACTTCGCGCGGCAACACAAGGTTAGGGTCTCCGGTCTTTAACATTTGCCGTACAAGGGTTCGGGGCAAATAAGTTTGAAACCAGCGCAGCCCGTCGAGCATCTTGTTGAAGGCAACAGCCTGAAGGTTCAGTTCTGAGACCCGAGAGGGGGGCAGGTGGTCGATCTGGTTCAGATTCAGCTCGCTGATTTTGATGGCTTCTTCAGTCGACCTGTGAATGGGTGCCGCCAATCGTCTGGCCAACACAAGCGCCGCAATGACCGAAGCGATCAGTAAACCAAGACTGACCAGGGCGGCATCACTCAGCCGGGACCACTGGTTGCTCCAATCGCTCAGTGGAGAATACTGCCCGATCACCCACGGCTCAGATCCGAAGCCGCTGACGATGCTTGTCAAAACCAGGTGTTCTCCGTCCAGCGCCTCGACCACATATCCGACAAATGTTCCATCGTTGCCCTGAAACTCGGGTGGCTGCATCAGCATTTGTGAGATGACCGCGTCATCAAGTGCTGCGACCGAATGCAAGGGGGCGTTTGAGCTTAACGTGTTTGCAGACAGGTTCAGCAATTTGGGATGGGCCAGAACGCGGTTGTCACCGTACAGAACAAAACCGGTTGCCCCGTATTTCCCGCTTAACTCGTCGACCAGGCCCGAGAAATGGTGAACGGTAGAAGAAACGAGCACGGCCCCGAGGAAAATACCGTCTTTATAGGCAGGTACAGTCGCTGAGATATGTGTCCGGCCCTGGTCAAAGAAGGGTTCGTTCCAGAACAAACCATCATAGCCTTTAACATCTTTAAGATACTGAAGCGTGCCTGCAGCCGGAGGCTCGTATGACGTTATTAACCGTGGCCCCTCAACATCGGTGATATGTGTTGAAATGAACAGACTGCCGTCAGGATACACGATGGCAAGATCTGTCAGATACGGGACCGAAGCCACCACGCCTTTGAAGTAGGCTTTCAGAAAATCGGTGTCGTGCAGATCGACTTCACCCGTGCTTGCGTCTTCTTGCAGGGACTGTGCCAGTTCCTCGATCGGTGTCGTCAGGCTAAAGATATCGTCTTCGATGGATTCGACGATCATCGCGGCAGACGTATTCAACAGTTCCGTCGTGTTCTGAAAATTGGCATAAGTCGAAACCAACAGAACTGCGCCAGCCGATATTGCCACCAGTCCGCCAATGGTCAGCGCCAGCAGAGTGGAAATTCGGATTTTCAACCTTGTTTGGCGGTTGCTTTGCGCCTGGGCGCTTTTGTCGATCACGCCAGTGTGCTGCGTATGCTTGTCTTCGTTGACCATCTTTGAACGATATTTAGCTTGGCGACCCGTTACAACGCCTCGTTGACTTCTGAGGCGGGATCACCGCTAGCCAAGATAGGCACGCAGGCTTGGCGGCGGGTTGTCAAAGAGTTCCGCTGTCTGAACGGGGGCATGCACCGTTTCGTCTGCAACAAGTACGGTTTGGTCGGCAATACGGCGTGCATCCTGCGGATCGTGGCTGACCATCAACAGGGTCGTTTGGGTTTCGGCCACCAGATCGGCCACCAAATCCAGCATTTCGGTTTTCAAGGCTGGCCCAAGGGCGGCAAACGGTTCGTCCAAAAGCAACAGTTCGCGCCGCTGCACAAGTACGCGGGCCAGGGCAACCCGGCTTTGCTGTCCTCCGGACAGTTCCGAGGGTCTACGCGCGCCCATACCCTGCAATGAAACCCGGTCCAGTGCGGACTGAACCTGTGCATCCTCGTCCCTTGACAGCCGACCATTTGGGCGCAGGCCCAGGGCGATGTTTTGTTCAGCCGTCAGATGCGGAAACAGGTTTCCGTCTTGAAACAGCATCGCCATAGGGCGCTTGCCGGGATGCAGGTTGGAAATCTGTCGCCCACCCCAAAAAATCTGGCCCTTTTTCAGATCCCGAAATCCGGCGATAGTCTCCAGCAATGTGGACTTGCCCGCGCCGGACGGGCCGACAATGGCAACGCGCGCGCCAACCCCGATCTGAATATCGGCGTTTAGGGTGAAATTCCCGTTTTCGATCACACAGTCATCAAGCTTCAGCATGCCAGCGCCCTCCTCGGTCCAATAGCCAGAATGCGCCCATGGACAGCAGCAACAGCATTAATGCCCCGCCGGCAGCCGCCTGCATCTGATAGGCGCCCATCAGGCGGTAGATTTGCAAGGGCAGGGTCGCGATCAGCGGATCGGCGAACAGTGCGATCACGCCCAGATCACCCATTGACAGAGCCGCCCCAAGACCAGCGGCGAACCCGATCTGCGGACGCATGCGTGGTAGCAAGATGCGCGTGAAAAACGTCCATTTTGTCATATCCAATGAAAGCGCGAGACGTCCGTGCCTAGCGGTTATGTCGCGCGCCGCGGGGACCAGAATGCGTAAAGCAAAGGGCAGGGCCATCGCAGCATTCACCAAAGCAGTGACAGGCAGAGCCAATGTCGTCGGGTTTGCCAAAGGCCGGATTAGGATGAACAGGCCCGTACCGATGACCAGTGGTGAAGCCGCCAAACCCAAAATGCCGCTGAGTTCCACAAGCCCGTGCCGGCCGCTTGCGACGGCGGTGGCCATAGGCAAAGCAAGCAAAAGCAGGACAGCGGTGCTTGCAGTGGCAACAAGGACCGAGATCAGCGCGGCCCGAAAAACGATTGCGGGCATGTCAAACAACCCGGCAGCTCCCGAAATTACGACCGATGCCAAAGGCAGTAGCAAAAAGACGGCCGCTGCGACGATCCAGAATACATCTATCGTCGGCGCACCCCCGTCCCAGCGGCGCAAGGCGCGATCGAGACCTGTTCCGAAACCGTCCCCGCGCGAAAACTTCAACGCCGCTAAAGCGGTCGCTGCTGTCAGGGCAAGTTGCAGGGCGGATAACAGGGCGGCGCGGCCCAGGTCGAAATCGTAGGTAAAAGCCTGATAGATTGCCAGTTCGATCGTTGTGGCCCGTGGTCCTCCGCCCAAGGTGAGGGCGACGGCGAAACTGGTCAGGCAGATGGCGAAGATTACTGCAAGAACCCCGGGCAGGGTCCGTTTGAGCATGGGCATCTCGATCAGTCGAAACATGGCCATGCCGTTGCAGCCCAGTTGTGCGGCCAGGCGAAACCGTTCGGCAGGAATTTCTTGCCAGGCTTGCAAAACAAGGCGAGTGGCCAGGGGCAGATTGAAGAACACATGCGCCAGTACGACGCCATGCAAGCCGTAGATGCGTATGGGCGGCAGGCCGAAAATGCCAAGGAAGTCCGAGATCCACCCCGACCGGCCAAAAACTTGCAGCAGGCCCAGAATGGCAACGATGACCGGCAGGATGAAGGGCGCGCCCAAAAGCGCAATTAAAGCCCGTCGGCCGGGGAACCTCCGACGTGCCAAAGCCCGCGCGACCGGCACGGCCAACACCACGCTGAACAATGCGGACAGTGTGGCTTGGGTCAGCGTGAACCGCAGCGCAGCCCAGTCGGCGGGAGTGAACCCGCCGCTGGTTTCAGCACGCAGTGCAACCGCCGCAAGAGTGCCCAGGATCAGCGCGGCGACCAGAGCTGCCGCACCGATACCGGGCCATGGGCTTACTGGCTGAGCGCGTTCTGCCATTCTGCCAGGGCCTGATCCCGCACGGCGGCGGCTTCATCGGGGGAGAACAGCAGCGACTTTGCCGGCACTGTCAGGGTGTCGAACCCTGCAGGCAAACCTTCTGCCGGGGTTACGGCCGGGTACATCCAGTTGGTTGTCGGTATAATTTGCTGGAACGCATCCGAGACCATGAACTGCAAAAACTGATCCGCCAATTCGGCCTGATCCGTCGCGGCCAGCTTTGCCGCAACCTCAACTTGCAGATAGTTGCCCTCGTCAAAAGCGGACGCAGCCTTGCTGCCATCGTCCTCGGCAATCAGGTGATAGGCCGGAGATGTCGTGTAGCTGAGAACCATGTCCGACTCGCCCTCAAGGAACAGGCCGTACGCTTCGGACCAGCCTTTTGTGACCGTCACGATATTGTCGGAAAGACCAGTCCAGATTTCGGGTGCATCATCACCATACGCCGCTTTAACCCACATCAGCAGACCCAGACCGGGCGTGGACGAGCGAGGGTCCTGGATGATGATTTTGGTGTCGCTGTCCGCCAGCTCCCGGAAGTTCGCAGGCGCGGTCGCATCCGCTTTGTGAACGAAGGCGAAGTAGCCCCAGTCATACGGTGTGAACGTGTCATCGGTCCATTCGATCGGCAGCGCGAAGTCGGCAGAAACGGAATTGGGCGCAAACAGGCCGGTTTCCCGGGCCGCTGCAATCAGGTTGGTATCCAGACCAAGCACGACGTCGGCGTCAGAGTTTTCACCCTCAAGCCGGACACGCGACAAAAGTGCGGCACCATCTTCGACGCCCACGAGGTTCAGCTCGCAGTCGCAGGTTGCCTCAAAGGCTTCTTTGACCTGCGGGCCGGGGCCCCAATCGGATACAAAGCTGTCATAGGTGTAAACGGTTAGCTGAGGCTTGTCGGCGGCGATGGCCGTAGTTGCACTCAGAAGTCCCGCAGCAATTAGCAGATGTTTCATGTCATCCTCCATTGCGGCGAGAGGGCAAGGATGGATGAAACCGAAACCCTTCCCTCCGCCGGTTCTAGCCGGTTCAGGTTCTACGGGTTCGCTTGATAAGCATCTCAGCGCGGCAGGCCGTGCTCCCCGAGGTGAGGCCGTCACTAGGGGGGATTGGCTAGAAAGACAACCAAATTCGGTGCCTCAGCGCGGTGCGTGTCACATGCGGGCAAGTAAACCTGTCCGGAGTCGGACGCCCTTTGAACCTGTAATACGTTTGGTTCAAAGGGCCATAGGTCAGAAGTAACGCAGCCAAATATAGACGTTCGCGATCATCAGGGTCAGGATCATGATCGGGAATGCAATTTTGGCGAAGGCGATGAAGCCGATGGGCTGCTTGGCCTTTTCCGCAAAAGCAGCCACCGTAAGGTTGGCGCTTGCCCCCAACAATGTGCCGTTGCCGCCCAGACAGGCCCCAAGCGCCAGCGACCACCAAAGGGGTTCAATCGCGTCTTCACCGCCAAATGTATCCGCGGTGGATTCGATCAGAGGGATCATCGTTGCCACAAACGGGATGTTGTCCAGAATGGCCGACAGGATGCCAGAGGCCCAGAAGATGAAGAACGCGGTCCACATCATGTCGCCTTGGGTCAGCTCCAGCACTTTCTCACCAAAGAATGCCAGCAGCCCAACATGTTCAACACCGGCAACAATGACGAACAGCCCACCGAAGAAAAAGATTGTGACCCATTCAACTTCACCAAAGATGTGGTGAACCGACTCGGATTGTTCTTCACCGCTTTGGTGGCCGTAGGCCAGCAGCATCAACAGGCCTGCTCCGGCCAACGCTGACGTACCCGGCTGAATGCCGTAGCTGTGTCCCAGCGTGAACCCCAGCAAAACCAGAGCCAAAACGGCCAGAGACTTGATCATCAAGAAAACATCAGTGACCGCTTCGGATTCGTTGAAACCCATAATCCGATCGCTGGCCGATTTCGGAATGCGGGCCAGTTCCTTGCGATTCATAAGGTAAATAATGCCGGTCAGGACAACCAGACATATGGCCGAGATAGGCGCCAGGTTCACCACGAAATCGTTGAAGCTCAGCCCTGCGGCCGAGCCAATGATGATGTTGGGCGGGTCACCGATCAGCGTCGCTGTTCCCCCCACGTTCGAGGCCAGGATCTCGGCGACAAAGAACGGGAACACACGCGTTTCCAGGGCTTCAGTGATCAGCAGCGTAATCGGGGCGATCAGCAAAACGGTTGTCACGTTGTCCAGCAGGGCCGAGAACACCGCCGTAATCAGCGTCAGCATGATCAGGATGCCGGTTGGATTGGCTTTCACCGCTTTTGCAGCCTTAATCGCTACATATTGGAACAATCCGCATTTGCTGGTGATCCCCACGATGACCATCATGCCGATAAGCAGTGCCAGCGTGTTGGCGTCCACACCTGCCACAGCTTGTTCCTGATTGATGATGCCAAACAAGACCATAAGGGACGCGCCCAGCATCGTCAGAATGGCGCGGTTGACCTTTTCCGTGATCAGGACCGCATACACCAAAATCAGAATTCCGGTCGCGACCCAAAGCGGATCAATGCCCAATAGTTGTGGAACAGAGAGAGCGGCCTCTCCGTGTGACGTCGAATGCGTAGCCAAAGTTTTAGTCCGGTTTGTATAGGGTTAGCTGAGTGCGCGATCCAAAAGCGAGTTGGCGCTTACGGTGCCAACAAAACGGTTGGTTTCGGGCTCAACAAGGATCACGTGCCGTTTGTATTTGTAGATCAGGAAGATACCTTCCATCACCGGCGTGTCGGGTGCAGCAACGGGGATGTTCGAGGGCCTCGACATGTTGTCGCGAACCTTTTCGGTCTTCAGCCGCTCCATCTGTTGTTCGAAATCTTCCCGCGTCAGGTTCATGAAGCTGAGCGAGTCGATCGCGACGCGCGACGCATCATCATTTAGACCGATTGTCGCCGCCTTCGGCAGAATCAGTTTCAGCAGCGTTGGGGCGGTAAAGACGCCAACATAAGTCCCGTCTTCAGCCACGACAGGCAGAAACCGTGCCCGGCTGCCCCTGATGATGTTGAAAGCCGTGGCGATGCTTTCATCCGGCAGAATGGTCTTTTGTACCTCAGGCGGTACCATCACGTCATAGCAGGTTAGGCCCATGCTTTTCCTCTGACTTCACGCGGCTATCGGGTGAAACGCCATCCAACAGCCACAGGGCACGCCCTATTTCGGCTTGTAAAAGCGTGTCAGGGCGAATCAAAATTTGTTGATGCGCACTGATTCCATTGCCGGGCGGAATTGACCAGCCCGGTAATGAAATTAAGTTGATATCCTTCCGTCATTGGCGACGTAAGTCGATGACGGAAGGTTGGTTCCAGCTTGGGTTTGCTTCAGCGGTGCTTTGTGCCTCAGTTGCCGTTACATCTAGCCCGGATTGCCGTCGGGGCGTGGAAAGCCGTAATCGCTCAAAGGCGCGGGTCAGCTGTAATTCGGTGCGCGTTTTTGCAGTTTGGCCGCAATACTCTCGGCAAAATCGGGGGACTGTAGTTGCGTAGCAAAGATCTTGATTTCTGCGGCCATGTGTCCGGCCACTTCGTCACGCTGATTGCGGATCAGGGCCTTAGACTGTTTGAGCGCTACCGGGGATGAGGCCGCAATGGCTTGTGCAATCTCTTGGACTTTGCTTATCAACTCGCCGTCGCCAAAGACGCGCGCGACCAACCCATGATTCAGGGCCTCGGATGCCGTCAAAACCCGCCCGGCCAGCAAGACGTCATTGGCGACAGCCATGCCGAGGGACGCAGGCAGCAGCATCGAAGAACCGGCCTCGGGCACCAGGCCCAGTTGGACAAATGGCGCGCTGAATGTAGCGCTGTCCGCGGAATAGACTAGATCGCAGTGCAGCAGCATGGTCAGGCCAACGCCAATTGCAGGACCGTTTACTGCGGCGATCAGGGGTTTCGGACAATCCCGGATCGTATTCAGGAACCGAATAATCGGATTTTCAACGTCACCCGCCGGAAGCCCGCCTGTCATAAAGTCCTGCAGGTCATTCCCGGCTGTGAACATATCGCCTTCACCAGTGATGACCAGCGCCCGGGCTTGATCGGTTTGACCGTATTCTTCGATGGCTTCAGCTATCGCGGTATACATGGCAAAAGTGATCGCGTTTTTCTTGTCTGCGCGAGAAATCGTGACTGTGGTGACGCGATCCTGAGTGCTGACGATGATATGTTCGCTCATGGCGTTATTCCTTGGATGCCCGGCGGAATTTGTGTCGCGTCGGCTGTGGGTTTCCTGCATGTGGGCAAGTTCGTATGCGGGCAAATAGCCTGCGTCAACAAATCAGGGCAGTTACCTCACGTCGTTGGGCGAGTGTGCCAGATTGATCCCCACTGTTGAATTCAGTGGCGCCTTAACTATGAAGCGCAGCTACGACTATTTTTACATCTGGAGGAGATCTACGTCTTTTTGCGTAAGCTATCCGGTAATCCTGCCGCAAAGGGATCGGCGACATGCTCATCCTGATGAGGGTCTCCGACTGTAAATCCATCGCCGCCATTTCTACTAAACAAGCGCCCCCAGGAACAGGCGCTTTCCGCGCGGCAATCCGTTTCCGGTCAGAGCTTTTGAATTTCTTATGCTCCCCAAAAAGACTATCCATTGATAAAACCCTGTTTCAAGCCCTGCTCAGGATAACAGGAAGGGAGGGTCGAAGATGCGTGATGTCATAAACTTGGATTTGTATCCACTGGACCAGCCGGGCAGCATGGCCTGGCACAGCCTGATCGAACGCTTCAAAGCCGATCTTTCTGAGAATGGACTTTTCAACCTGCCTGGCTTTGTTCGCGACAGTGCGCTGGAATCGGCGGTGTCTGAGCTGCAACCGGTTTTGGCTGAAGAGGCTTTTGTCCATGCACGGCGGCACAACATCTATTTCAGGACGTCTATCGAGGGCCTCGGTAGCGACCATCCGGCCCTGACCCAATTTGAAACGTCTAACAGGACGATTTGCGCCGATCAGTTGGGGCAGGCCTTTGTCATCCGCCTGTATGAATGGCCGCCATTTGCGCTGTTTCTGGCTGCGGTCATGGAAAAGCCTAAGCTTTTTGTCATGGATGATCCGCTGGCCCGCGTGAATGTTATGGCTTACTCAGCCGGGCAGGCCCTGAACTGGCATTTCGACAGGTCCGAATTCACCACAACGCTGCTGTTGCAAGCGCCGTTAGCGGGCGGTGAATTCGAGTACGAAAAGGACCTGCGTAGTGATGACAACCCTAATTATGACGGGGTGGCTGAATTGCTGGAAGGTCGGCGCGAGCCCACGCTCATGAATCTGCAACCGGGGACTTTGAACATCTTCAAAGGCAAAAACACGGCGCACCGCGTTTCGCCTGTTCAAGGCGACCGCGACCGCATGATCGCCGTGTTTTCCTTTTATGATCGGCCAAATGTTCAGTTCACAGACGAAGAACGCATCGGGTTTTACGGGCGCGCGTCGTGATCTGAGATGGCACATGCCTGACCCTAGCCAGTGTCATAATCGTTAATCCGGACACCGCTAAAGCCTCTGACTGCGTCGTTCTGTTGGGAACTCAATAAGACATCTGGGTGCGTTCCCAAACGGGCGAATACCCCGGGCACTGAAACGCAAAAAAAAGCAAGTGTCCGAGATGCTTTGGTGTCCCCGGCTATGTTCAGCCCGTTCTGGGTTTTCATGCCAAAACGGGCTGCCCGGTCAGGTCATAGACATTCCGCCAAAGTTTTTGCGATGTTCCGGATCATTTGCGGGTACAGTTCGGCCCCAGGTTCAAGATCAGAACCTAGCGGATCTATCACACCTGTATTTGCTTCGGTTCCGTCCAAAACAGTGGCGACGATGCCGGGGTTGAATTGCGGCTCTGACAGAACACAATTGATCCGTTCTTCGCGAATGCGCACCTGAATTTCTGAAATCCGCGCCGGGCTTGGATCCGACGCATCGCTGAGCGAAATCGCACCCGACGCGGGGATGTCGAAGGCGTTCTCGAAGTACTGATAGGCATCGTGGAAAACGATGAAGTTTCTTCCGCGTACAGGTTCCAGAGTTGCACTTACTTCAGCAGAGAGGGCTGCCATCTCTTCGCGCGCAGCCGCCGCGTTTGCGAAATATGCGCCCGCATTGTCCGGGTCCGCTGCGGAAAGCTGCGCGGCAATCACGTTCAGCCAGGTGTCGGCGTTTTTGGGCGAAAGCCAGGCATGCGGATCATGATCGCCATGCGCGTGGTCATGGTGGTCGTCGTGTTCAGCATGAGCCTCGTGATCGTGGTCTTCACCCTCAGCATGCTCTTCGTGGTCATGATCGTCATGATCGTGCGCCTCAAACAGCGCATCCTCGCGGAAATCCAGAAGGACGGTGCCATCCACTTCCTGCAGGGGGGTGACTGTCGCGCCGTTGGCCAGGGTCTCTACCGCGCCTTCCATCCATGGGGTCAGGTCCTCGCCCATCCAGAATACCAGATCCGCATTTTGCAGGGCAGCCGCCTCAGAAGGGCGCAGGTTGTATTCATGCGGGGACGCGCCGGTTTGTACGATCAGGTTAGGTGTCCCAACACCTTCCATCACGCGCGCCACCAACGAGTGCACCGGTGCAATATCAACTGCAACATTTGGGACATCGGCCATTGCTGTGCCCCCCATCAACGCAGCCGTGATCGAAACAGGAAGAAGCTTTCTGGACATCAAACCCTCTATGTGATTTTATAACGTTGCGAGTGGCATATATGATATGGAATAACATGACAAGTGAGACGAGACCTGCACCTGCCGAAGACTCCGCCCTTGTCGGATTCCAAAAGCACGACCACGCGCACTGCGTCGAAAGCAGCCTGACCGTTGCCGAGACCCGGTGCAAAGAAGAAGGTTTGCGGCTGACTCCCGTGCGGCGCAAGGTTTTGGAAATGCTGCTGCAGGAACATCGGGCCTTGGGTGCCTATACAATCCTTGATCGATTGCGCGACGAAGGCTTCGGATCGCAGCCGCCGGTGGCTTATCGCGCCCTCGATTTTCTTGTTGAGAACGGGTTTGTCCACAAAATCGAACGGTTGAACGCATTTGTCGCCTGCGCGCATCCCGGGGCAACGCATTCCCCGGCCTTCATGATTTGTAGGAAATGTGATGCCGTGGCCGAAGCACATTCAACACCCGCGAAAGGAGAGCTGGGCGCAGCCGCGCGGGCGGTGGGTTTCGAGATTGAGCGGACCGTTGTAGAAGCCGAAGGCGTTTGCCCCGACTGCACCGAAAAGGCGTAGAAATGAACCTGATTACCGTAGAAGACCTCAGCGTTAGCTATGGGGCCAATACCGTGTTACGGCACATTCACATGGGGGTCGAACCTGGTGAAATCGTGACCATCGTCGGCCCTAACGGTTCGGGTAAGACAAGCCTGCTGCGCGCTATAATCGGTGCAATCAAACCGTCTGCCGGGCGGGTAAAGCGAAAGCTGGGGCTGAGAATTGGTTACGTCCCGCAAAAGCTGCATATCGACCCGACCTTGCCGATCACCGTCGAACGGTTCATGCGGCTGACCCATCGCGCGTCAAAGAAGGATTGCGCGACTGCGCTGGAAACGGCCGGTGTGCCCGATCTGCTCAAGCGCCAGATGTCACAGCTTTCGGGCGGACAATTCCAGCGCGTGCTGCTGGCGCGGGCCTTGATCAACCGACCCGAACTCCTGTTGCTGGATGAGGCCACGCAAGGGTTGGATCAGCCCGGGTCGGCTGCTTTCTATCGTCAGATCGAAGACGTGCGTCAGGAAACAGGGTGCGCTATCATCATGATAAGCCACGAGCTCCACGTGGTGATGAGTGCCTCCGACCGAGTGATCTGCCTCAACGGCCATGTCTGTTGCGAGGGGTCTCCGGCGGTGGTGGCCTCGGCCCCCGAATACCGCGCGTTGTTCGGAACCGGAACAGGTGGAGCGCTTGCCCTTTACCGCCATGATCATGATCACAACCACGATCATCATCATAATCATGGAAAAGACTCACAGGAAGCCGCAGAATAATGCTTGATGATTTCATGACCCGGGCCACACTGGCCGGAGTGGGCGTGGCCTTTGCTGCGGCGCCGTTGGGGTGTTTTGTGGTGTGGCGCCGTATGGCCTATTTCGGCGATGCCACCGCGCACGCAGCCATTCTTGGCGTGGCCTTGTCGCTGACGTTTCAGATGTCGGTTTTTACAGGTGCGCTGGCCGTCGCCTTGTTGATGGCGCTGACCGTGACGCTGTTGGCAGGTCGAGGGTACGCAATGGATACGTTGCTGGGTGTCATGGCACATTCGGCTTTGGCATTTGGTCTTGTGGCGGTTTCATTCCTCTCCGGTGTTCGGATTGATTTGATGGCCTATCTGTTTGGCGACATTCTGGCCGTTTCCCGTTCGGATCTGGCCGTCATCTGGGGCGGCGCTGCACTGGTCGTAATTTTGATTGCCTGGCGTTGGTCCCAGCTGTTGACGGCGACGTTGAACGAGGAACTGGCCTATGCCAGCGGGTTCGATCCCAAGCGCGAACAACTGATATTGACGCTTGCACTGGCCATCACGGTGGCAGTCGCCATCAAAGTTGTGGGTGTTCTGTTGATAGCGGCGATGCTCATCATACCAGCCGCTGCGGCGCGCAATCTGGCGCGGTCACCGGAAACGATGGCCCTGATTGCAGCGGCAATTGGGGCGACGTCTGCTGTGGCTGGGTTGAGGGCGGCTTATGTCTTCGACACGCCGGCCGGGCCCTCGATTGTCTGTGTCGCCGCCATTTTGTTTGCCTGTTTCAGCTTGCTTGGTTGGCAGCGTCATACCAACTCCTGACAGTCGCCGGGGAACTGCAGCTTATGTAATCGGGGCGTAGAAGTGCCACTTGCCTTCGCTGTTGATCACAGAGTGTCGAACAGACGCCCAGGTAACGTTTCGTGACGCGGTAGATTCAGCGCTTTCAGCAGTCCAAAGACCATCGCTTGGTTGGAGGTAATGACGGGTTTGTTCAGCGCGGCCTCAATCCGTTCAATCGCCTCGACCGAGCGCATGTCTGTGCAGCTTAGGACGATTGCCTGCGCCTCCGGGTGATCGGCCCTGCACGCCAGATCGAACACTTCGTCCGGGGTCAGCTCACCTTGCCCATAATTGCCAAGTTCGCGTCCCACGTCGGCACATTTGACGGTTTCAATGCCGTTTAGGGCCATGAAATCCATCGCTTGTGCATTGATCTCGCCCAAATAGGGTGATGAAAAGCCGACCTTTGTCGCGCCGACGGCTTTGACCCCAGCGATCAGCGCACCCGCAGCGGTCAGCGAAACTGCACCCGAGCCTGCCTTGATTTGCTGGGCCAGCTCTGCATCAAAGGACGGTCCGTGGGTCAGCGTCGCCGAGGTGCAGCCATACAGCACCACATCGGGGCGTATACCTGAGATCATTCGCAGGTCGTGAGTGATATCCGATGCACCCAACCCCGCCATCTGATCCGAGCCGGGAATTTCATCCACGTCATACCCGCCCATGCGTTGAAAATGGACTGTGGTGTTGGGCGGCCTCAACAACTCCATATCCGGTTCGAGGTTGGTGTTGGTGAAAGGTACCAGAACACCGATTTTGGCTGCGGTTCGTGTTTCGGTCACTTCAATGCTCCCTTCAGGGCGGTCAGGCACCGATCCATGATCGGCGTCTCGCAGATTGTGGCGCGCAGGCAGTCGGTTAAGCCGTATCCTCCCATGCCGCGCATTAGTAGGTCGTCCGCCCGCAGCGCCGCGTCTGCCCGTTGCGCATCCAGCGTTGAGGCAAAGCGCAATAGCACAAAGTTTGTGTGGCTTTGAGGAACGATTAGGCCCAACGCACGACATTCCACGGCAAATTGTTCACGGATTTCAGTCGTGCGGGCAACCACATTTTGCATATGCGCCTGATCGCGGATCGCTGCAACTGCAGCCGCCTGTGAAGCGATGGAAATATTGTTTGGATTAAGCAATTTGCGCAGTTCAGCCGCAATCTCGGGCGGGAAGTACCCCCATCCTGCACGCGCTCCCGCCAGGCCATAGGCCTTGGAAAAGGTGCGCATGATCACAGTGTCCCCTCGATCGGTCAGCGCGAAGATGTCGTCCGGATCATGTATGTGATCGGAAAACTCAGCATAAGCCTGATCGACGACCAGTAGAACATCGGTGGGCAGTTCATCGCGCAGACGAAGGATTTCGGAATTGGGGATCAGGGTGCCGGTCGGGTTGCCAGGGTTGCAGACAAAGACGATCCGCGTTTCAGGTGTGACCACGGCGATGATATCGTCGACGGATACGGTCAGATCCACTTCACGCGCCTTGACGTAATCGGCCTGAACCTGAGCTGCTGCTGAGGCGATAAACGCATATCCGTAATCCGTGCCAAGGACCCGATCACCGCGCCCGGCATAGGCGCGGGTCAAACAGCCGATCAGCTCCATCGAGCCTGCTCCGCACAGCACCCGTGCCGGATTGAGCCCATGCACATCTGCAATTGCTGTGCGCAGCTCCGACCATTCCGGATCAGGATACAATTGCAGATCGGCCAGTGCGTCACGACCCGCCTTGATGGCTGCGGGACTTGCGGGAAAGGCGCTTTCGTTCTGGGCCAAGGAGATAGTGTTTTCGCCGCCAAGGTCGGCCAACGCATAGGCCGCCATTGCACTTATGTGGGGAACCGGGCGGATCATGATGTGGCCCCATAGGATTTTGCGCCTTCTGCGCTGATCAGACCGCGCTTGAGGTCTAGGGAGATTGCCTGTGGGTCTCGCTCGGCTGGGTCACCAAAACCACCGCCTCCGGGTGTCTCAAAGATCAGGTAGTCGTCAGCTTCAACGCGCAGTTCTCCTTTGCCCGGGATATCATTTTCGCCATCGCGGAAACGAATACGACCGGGTGCGCCGGGTTTTCCACCCATGCGTCCGAGGGCGGGGAATTTGAGGCGCTCAACCGACAGGAAAACGAGGAAGGGTGCGCCATTGGCCGAGGTCATCTCGATCCGTTGGCCGAGACCGCCGCGATACTTGCCTGCACCTCCAGAATCCTGGCGTAGTTCGCGTTTCCAGATTGTGACCGGGGCCACGCTTTCCGTGATTTCGACCTGTGATCCGAACACACCCGAAGGGTAGGCTGTGGCAGACAAGCCATCCGCGTGTGGCCGGGCACCGGTGCCGCCATTATGTACAGGTTCAACCGCGAATTCCCGACCTCCGTCACGCGCCACTTCGGGTGCGTGCCGCATCGGCAGATCGAACATGCAGGATGCGCCCTCGGCGGGGACCTGATCTGGTAGGGCCCGATGCAGGCATCCAAGCACCAGATCTGGTGTTACCTGTCCTAGCGTGTGCCGCATTGCCACCGGGGCGGGGCGTTGTGCATTGAGGATGCAGCCTTTTGGGCCGTCCACTGTAAACGGCTCCAGCGATCCGGCGTTGTTGGGGATGTCAGACCCGACGATGCAGCGCAGGGCGAAAACTGTATAGGCGGTCGCATAGTTCAGCGGCACATTGATACCCTTGCCCGAACAACCCGACGTTCCCGTGAAATCCACATGCATGCCCGTTTTGCTGACCGTCAGGGTCGCATGCAGTTCCAGTTCTTTTTCATAGCCGTCCATCCTCAGAACGTTTCTATAGGTGCCTGCGGGCACTTCAGCGATGGCTTCAAGCGTACCTCGGCGCGAGGTGTCAATGATGTAGCCGCCCAGTTGATCCAGATCGTCGATCCCGAACTCATCCATCATATTGAGCAGGCGATTCGCGCCCGCTTCGCAGCAAGCGATCAGTGCATATATGTCGCCGTCATTAGCAATAGGCTCGCGGCTGTTGGCGCGGACAATGTCCAAAAGCAAGGCGTTCGGGACGCCTTGTTCGACCAGTTTGCAGGGTGGGATCAGCAGGCCCTCATCATAGATATCCGACCCTTCGGGGCCCATTCCAAGGCCGCCCAGATCTACAAGATGGGATGTGCATGAAGTAAAGCCGACGACTTTGCCGTTTTTGAATGCGGGCATCATCAGCAGAAAGTCGTTGAGGTGTCCCGAAGCCAGCCAAGGATCATTGGTCATGTAGATATCGCCGGGCTTCATGTGCTGAACCGGGAAATGGCCCCGCAGGTGCATCACGGCTTCGGCCATCGTGTTGATGTGGCCCGGCGTTCCGGTAACCGCCTGTGCCAGCATCCGACCCTCGGCGTCAAAGATCCCGGCAGAGATGTCGCCGCATTCGCGCACAATGGGTGAGAATGCGGCGCGGATCAGGGTCTGACCTTGTTCTTCGACCACGGCAAGCAGGCGGTTCCACATGACTTGCAGGCGGGCGGGGGAATGATCGGCAGTCATCATACACCTCCTTTCGGATCTTGGATAAGGATGAGGTTTCCAATGGCATCCACATGCGCCGAGAAGTCTGATGAGACCAAAGTCGTCGTCTGCGGTTCCGTGATCAGCACTGGGCCGCAAACCCGGTCGCCGGGGCTCAGACTGTCGCGTGGCACAAAACCAGCCTGCTTTATCTGACCATCTACATCGCAGGTGATGGGGCGGGTTTGGGCTGGTGTGATAGTTGTCAGAACTGGCGTTTCCGGCAAATCTGGAACATCCGCATCTGGGGTTGCGACGCGGACCGCCCAGTTCAGGATCTCGATTTGCATCCCGGGCACGGGACGCGAGAATTGTTTACGGTATTCCGCCTCGAACGCATCGGTCAGCGGTTTTATGTCTTCGAATGTTAGGTCGCGATCGGGCAGGGCAATCTCGATCTCGTGGCCCTGACCATTGTAGCGCATGAAAGCCGTGCGTTGGGTTTCGGTGAGTGCATCACCCGCGCCTTGGGCAACCACCCGGTTTGCCTCGTCGATCATGTCGGAAAACAGGGCGTTGACCCGCTCCAGTTCCAGGGATTCAAGTAGAGAATAACTTGATCTGACGATCTCAAAACTGACCGGAGCAAACAGGAACCCCACCGCGGATCCAACACCTGGATTGGGCGGGATCACGATGCGACGGACCCCGGCGGATCGGGCCACACGGCTTGCATGCAGGGGGCCGTTGCCGCCGAAAGCGATCATTGTGCGCGAACCGAGGTCCTTGCCCGACTCCACCGCATGCATTCGGCCCGCACTGGCCATGCTTTCATCGACGATGCGACTGACGCCGTCCGCTGCCGCAGTGCCGTTCGTGCCCAGACGCGCGGCGATGACCCGGTTCAGCGCAGCTTCAGACGCTTCGGGGGCGATCTTGATAAACCCTTCGGCAAATGTGTCCGGCACAATATAGCCCAAGGTAATGTCGCTGTCGGTCACGGTTGGCTCTGTGCCGCCCCGCCCAAAAGCTACCGGACCGGGTTCTGATCCGGCCGATTTTGGACCCACAGTCAACCGACCCAGACGGTCAACCCCGGCGATTGAGCCGCCGCCCGCGCCAATCTCGATCATTTCGACCACAGGGATACGTACCGGCATGCCCGATCCCTTGATGAACCGCGCGGCCCGCGCGATTTCGAATTGGCGCGAGGTTTGAGGCCGTGCATTGTCAATCAGGCAGAGCTTCGCAGTCGTCCCGCCCATGTCGAAAGACAGCACCTCGTCAATCCCAGCCCGCGCCGCGATCCGGGCCGCCAAAATAGCCCCACCTGCGGGGCCGCTTTCGACCAGCCGGATCGGAAAGCGTGAGGCGGTTTGAACGGTGCACATGCCGCCACCTGCCGTCATCATCAGGATCGGGCAGGCCACGCCTTCCTCCTGAAACCGTGAGGCAAAGCGCGCCAGATAGCTTTCCATCAGGGGTTGGATGTAGGCATTGGCGACCGTGGTACAAAGCCGGTCGAACTCGCGCGCCTCGGGGCTAACATCAGAGGAAATTGAAATTGTCAGGCCAGGGCGCCGTTCGGCCAGTATGTCGCGCAGCCTGCGTTCGTGCGACGGGTTGGCATAGGCATGCATCAAACAGATTGCGACCGCTTCCGCACCGGTGGTATCCAGTTCGGCCAACAGTGCGTCTATCGAACTGGCGTCCAGCGGGATCAACACATTCCCATCGGCAGCCATTCTTTCGCGAATGGTCAGCGCCCGTTCGCGTGGTACCAGTAGGTCCGGCTTTTTCAGGTTGATGTCATATTGCGCATATCGCCGCTCATACGCGATTTCCAGAATGTCGCGAAACCCTTCGGTCGTCACAGTTGCCACAACGGCGCCTCGACGTTCGATCAGTGCATTGGTCGCCAGCGTCGTTCCGTGGATGAAACTTGTCACTTCATTCAACGACCGGCCGGATTCCGCCATGACACGTTTTGCGCCCTCCATCGCGCCATCTGCAGGATTTTGGTGCGTCGTGAGCGTCTTGGTCGAAGCCAATATGGTCTCATCGTCCGAGACGAGCACCGTATCGGTAAAGGTGCCGCCGATATCAATGGCCAGGCGTAAGGTTTGAGATGTCATGAGGGTGTCCGAATTGTCCGTTGTCTGGGCAGAGGGCAAAAGGCGCAGAGCGCCTGCCATCATCCACAGACGACGAGGTCACAACCGGTTGCGCGGCGATCCAGAGGGTTCGGACTAGAGAGCGGTGTCATGTGCGCAGTTTGACACGCCCAAGACGTGTCGCAAGTTAATTTGCGACCAAATCGCCTGGAAGCGACAGAGATTTGCATCTTGATTGCCTAAGCGTTTGTGCATCAACCAACCAGATCGGTCGATGGTTCGCTCAGGATTTCTTGGAGGGAGCAGCTTTGACTAAAACACCATCCATGATGAGCGCCTTCAGGCTGGTTCGGATTTCGCTTTCCGGGAATTTTCCGATGCTCCAATGCCGGAGTGACCAGACGTTGCACAGGAAATACAGATAGTTGGCCATCAACTCTGTGTTCATGGGGCGGAACACTTTCTGCTCGACCCCTTTGTCCAGAATGCCTTTCCAGCGGCCCATGAATTCACGCTCCATATCAAATACACGCGCGCGGTTCTCGGCAGACATGGACCGTGTCTCCGAATAGACCAGATTGATATAGCGGCGATTTTCACCAATGTAATCGATGTACCGGTCAACCGCTTTTTCAAGGTTCTGATCGGCGGAGCCGGTGAACAGTTCTCCGGTATCAAAAAAGTCGATGATGTCCTGCATGCACATCGTAGTGATCAGGTGCAGTATGTCATCCTTGTCCTTGATGTACTTGTACATCAGCGGAACCGACAGCCCGGATGTTTTGGCAATCTCGCGCATCGAAGCATTGCCGAACCCATGCTTGGCAATCACCTTGCACGCGCCTTCAAAGATCTGCCGCCGCCGTTCCTCGGCGGTGTCGGACAGGGCGCGGGGCGGCTTTTCAGCCTGAGTGGATTTTGGCGTTTCCGCCAGTTGCGCTTCGACTGAGAATGTGCAGGTCACTTCCATCAGCGTGGCGGCTTCACCGGGATTGCGTCCGGCCTGAACGATCGAGACACGGTATGTGGTCAGCAGCGAATCCTCTGGCGACATGCGGATGGCCTGAGCCTCGATTTGCCCCTGTCCCGCGGTTGCCAGATTCGTGGCCGAAGTGTTGACCAGTGTTGGATGCAAAGTGTCTCCGAGGCGTTTGAGCTCCTCGCGTGCAGCATCAATCGCCAACGCAACGCACACGCCATCTAGCTGCGATTTATTAATAAATTCATCAACTTGCGCAGCGGAATACAAAAACACGCGGCTTGCCTCCATAGGACTCTACCTGAGGGCAACATGTTGAAATCCCTATGTGTTGTCTAGTTGGAAATCGTCGCAGTGCCGTTGCGACGTAGGGAAAAACAATTCGGGGCTTGACGAAATTGCCGGCCGTATGGGAATGTTAGTGAACGTTCAATCACACACCGAGGGACGCCTGCATGAAGTTCAAGATTCTCGCCATTCCATTCGCACGCCAGCATGGCGAGGACACTCAGCTTGCTGGACGTGACCCTGCGCGGTTCAACAAGATGATGCACACGATGCGTGATCAGATGGTCCTTGCTGAGGAGCTTGGCTATGAAGGCTTCTGCCTGACTGAGCACCACATGCAGGTCGAAGGCGTTGAATGCACCACGAACCCGCTGTTCTGGAACATGTACATCGCCCAGCACACCAAGAACTTCAAAGTTGGTCAGTTGGGGATGAACCTGACCGCGATGAACCCGATCAAGACGGCCGAAGACATCGCTATGCTGGACCACATGACCGGCGGCCGCGTCTTCGCAGGCTTCTCGCGCGGGAACACGCCGCGCTGGACGGCGACCATGGGGCAGCACCTGGACATCACCTCGGCTGAATCTGACAAGTCCGAGGCCGACCAGCGCAACCGTCGCGCGCTGTACGAAAACTGGCGTCTGATCAAGTCGCTGTGGACGGACGACCTGACCGAACATCAGGGCGAATTCTGGAATTTCCCGTCGAATGTCGAGTGGGAGTTCAATCCAACCAAACTCTGGGGTGGTGACAGCCCGGTTGATAGCAAAAAGATCCTGCGCAAATCGGGCATCGTTCCCCGGCCGCTGCAAAAGCCGCACCCGAAAGTGTACGCGCCGTTCTCGTATTCGATGGAAACCGCCAAGTTCTGGGCGTCGGAAGGGGCCAAAATGGTGTCCTTCGTGACTGCCGACAAAGAAGAATTCATGCCGGTGATCCTTGAGAACTGCCTGAAGGCAGCGCATGAAAACGGGCTGCCTCAAACCACCAACAACGACGTTCTGGCTCTGGGTGCGCATCTGATGATGGGCAAGACTCCGGCCAAGACCAAACAGTACCGCGAAATGTTCGACAACCTGTGGTTCTCGGCCTACGACGCGCCGCCCTATCACGTTCCGCTGGGCCGCGTCTGGGACGGTTCGCGCCAACAGGTTCTGGACCAGGTCGGTGAGTTGGCCGAGCGCTATCAGATCGACGAATTCTTTGTCTGGCACCACGTGAACTACTTTGGCGACGAGATCGAGCAGGAAGCTCTGATCGAATTTGCCGAAGGCGTCATCAAGCCTCTGAACGGATAAGGGGAAGACCGTGTTCGATCTGCATGAAGTTTATCAGCTGTCGCCCATCGAAGAGATCATTACGGATTGCGAACAAGGCCGTATGGTAATTCTTGTCGACGATGAAAACCGCGAGAATGAGGGCGATCTGGTGATTCCAGCCGCCTGCGCGGATGCGGCCGCGGTAAACTTCATGGCACGCTTTGGTCGGGGTTTGATCTGCATGGCCATTCCGCCCGAGCGGGCCGAGCAGTTCAGCCTTGGCCCCATGACAGCGTTGAACACGGATCCGCATCATACGGCGTTCACCATTTCGGTGGACGCGAAAGAAGGCACGACCACCGGCATTTCCGCCAGCGATCGGGCGCGGACCATCGCACTTTTGGTATCCGACAACGGCTCTTCGGAAGATCTGGTTTCGCCCGGGCATCTGTTTCCATTGGTAGCAAAGCCGCACGGTGTGCTGGAACGCGAAGGCCACACCGAAGCCGCAGTTGATCTGGCCCGCCTGTCCGGGCAGGGGGATTCCGGTGTGATCTGCGAAATCATGAATGATGACGGTGAAATGGCGCGCCTGCCGGATCTGTTGGAATTTGGGGCCCGGCACGGCCTTAAGGTCGGCACGATCGAAGACCTCAAACGGTATCGCCAGGACCTGCTTGCCGACAAGGCCGCCTGACATCCAACCCCACCTGCGTTTCAAGACACTCATGACCGAGGATATCCTATGACCGCATTTGCCGAGATCGAAACCCTGATGCAGGCGTATATCGAAAACCTGCATGATGGAGACATCAGCAAGACCGACCAGATGTTTCTGCCGGAATGTGATCTTTGCTGCGCCAACGAGGATGGCAGCTATGTCCACATGACGCTGGAAAAGTACAAAGAGGTCATCGGCGGTCGCGAAAGCCCAAAATCCAAAGGCTATCCGGTCTATGGTCACACCATCTCGATCGACCAGTCAGGGCCAAACACGGCCTTTGTCAAGATCGACTGCACCGTGCAGCCGCGATACTTCATCGACTACCTGTCGCTGGTCCGCACCGGCGAGGGCTGGAAGATTGCGGCCAAAGTCTATTACGTCCAGCGCACCGAAGACTGATCCCCTTTATCTGATCGAGCCCCCGAATGACCGCCCCCTATTCCCAACTTTCGGCGCGTGCCATGGTGCAGGCCTTTGCCCGGCTGGAGCTGTCTCCGGTCGAGGTCACGCAAGCTGCGCTGGCCCGTATTGAGTCGGTTAATCCTAGGATCAATGCGATTTACCACGTGGATGCCGAGGGTGCGCTTGAAGCGGCCCGGGCGTCCGAGAAACGTTGGCACGACAACATACCAATGGGACCACTGGATGGCGTGCCGACGACCGTCAAAGACGCAATGGATTGCATCGGTATGCCCGCCTATCGCGGATCAGCGGCGGGTGAGGCATCGGTCAGCACAACCGATCATCCCACGGTCGCACGCATGCGTGAGGCCGGTTCCGTGATCCTGGGCAAGAATACCATGTGTGATTATGGCATTCTTGCCGGCGGAGTGAGCTCAAAGCATGGGGTTACCCGCAATCCATGGGATGTATCGCGCACAACAGGCGCATCATCTTCGGGCGCGTCGGCCAGTGTTGCCGCTGGGATAGAGCCGGTTTCGATTGGCACTGACATCGTGGGGTCCATCCGCCTGCCAGCCTCGTATTGTGGGCTGGCCGGGCTGAAACCCAGCCAGGGGCGTGTGCCCTATTACGTCTGCAACAGCCCGGCGATCACAGCGGGGCCGTTGGCCCGCAATTTTGGCGACGTCGCGCTGCATATGAATGTTCTGACCGGAGAGGATACGCGCGATTTCGCGGCTTTGGCACGGGACGGCGTGAACTATGTCTCGCGCCTGACGCGCGGCGACCGCAAAGGCATGTCGGTTCTAGTTATCCCAGAGCTGGGCTTGGGCGAACCGGTGGCGGAAGATGTTCAGGCAGCGCTGGAACGGACGGCGCAAGTTCTGCGGGATATGGGTGTTCAGATCACCTATCTTGAAACCGCACCGTTCAGCCGAACAGACTGGGAACCCGCCGAAGCGTTCTATAAAATACGTACTCTGTCCGAGCTGATGCGCCAACCCGAGGCCGAACAGGTGAAAACGCCCTATATCCGCGACTGGACCAACGATGCACGCGCATTGTCCGCTGTTGAGCATCAGCGGAATTTCGATCACACGCAGGCGTTGCGCGAACGTGCGTTGGCGCTGATTGACGGCCATGATTTTGTCCTGCTGCCATCGACACCGGACACCGCTTTTGCTGCCGACCTGCCGGGGTCTGACCCCGATATGCCGTTCGAAAGCTGGGCCAATACGTTCCTGTTCAACCTGACCGAGCAACCGGCATCCAGTATTCCGGTCGGATTGGACCGTAACGGGCTGCCGATCGGTGTTCAGCTGGTCGGACGCCGCTTTGACGATCTGGGTGTTTTGCAGATGTCGTGGCGGATCGAACGGGACATCGGAGAAATGCCGCCTGCGCCTCTGTGACGGACGCAGATGCAGAAAAACACATTGAGAGGCAAAAAATGAGCGCAGAAAAAACGACGATTCCCGGTCAGATCATGACGATGCCACTGACGGTGACCAGCATTTTCCGTCATGGCATGCGTGCGCATCCCGAGGCGGAGATTGTCTGGCGCAACTCGGACATGACGATTGATCGCTACAGCTTTGCGGATATGGGGCGACGGACCCAACAACTGGCGCACGCTTTGACCGAACTTGGTGTGGGGCCGGGTGACCGCGTCGCGACGCTGGCCTGGAACAACAATCGGCATCTGGAACTCTATTATGCATTGGCTTGCATCGGTGCGATTTGCCACACGATCAATCCGCGCCTGCATCCCGATCAGATCGCGTTTATTATCAACGACGCCGAAGACACGCAAATGTTCTTCGACACGACTTTTGCGCCGCTGATCGATGCTGTCTCGGCCCGCTGCCCCAGCGTTCAGGCCTGGTTCAGCCTGTCTGGCCCGGATCAGGTGCCGCAGATGAAGACCCTGGTCCTTGACTACGAATCTCTGATCGCGGGCAAGCCCGAGGTTTATGACTGGCCCGAACTGGATGAGAACGCGGCCATGGCGCTGTGTTACACATCTGGCACAACAGGCAATCCCAAAGGCGTTTTGTATTCCCATCGTGGGACCGTGCTGCACGCCATGGGCGTGTCTGGCGGCGACTGGCTTGCGCTCAGCTCGCGTGATGCCACTTTGCCCGTGGTGCCGATGTTCCACGCCTGTGCCTGGGGTATTCCCTATGCGGCCCTGATGAACGGCACCAAACTGGTTATGCCCGGACCGGGCATGGATCCGGCCCCGCTGCGCGAACTTATGGACGACGAAGAGGTCACGATGATCTCGGGTGTACCAACTGTCTGGCTGGGCTTGTTCGAATATCTGGATCAGCAGGGCGCCAGGCTAAAAACAGTCAAACGCGCGATGATGGGAGGTTCAGCGGCACCTCTGTCACTGATCGAGCAGATCGAAAAAGGCCACGGTATCGACGTGGTGCATGGCTGGGGTATGACCGAGCTGAGCCCCGTCGGCACGCTTTCGGTGCCCAAATGGGGCGAGGATAAACTGCCAATCGACGACCGCCTTGCGCTGAAAACCAAACAGGGCCGTGCGCTTTATGGGGTCGAGATGCGCATCGTTAATGATGAAGGCGCGTTGCTGCCACATGACGGCGTTGCCTCGGGTATGTTGCAGGTGCGCGGCCACTGGGTTGCTGAAAGCTATTGGGGTGGGGCCGGTGCCGATGCCTTTACCGAGGACGGTTGGTTCATCACCGGTGATGTGGCGGCGATCGACCCGACAGGCTATCTGCGCCTGACCGACCGAACCAAGGACGTGGTCAAATCGGGCGGCGAGTGGATTTCCTCGATCGATCTGGAAAACATCGCGATGAGCCACCCGGACATTCTGGAGGCCGCCTGTATCGCCGCCAAGCACCGCAAATGGGACGAACGCCCATTGATCGTTGCAGTCAAGCGTGACGGATCGGATGTCAGCCGCGAGGACATTCTGGAACTGTATGACGGTCAGATCGCCAAGTGGTGGACGCCCGACGACGTGGTGTTCCAGGCCGAGCTTCCGCACACCGCGACTGGCAAAGTTTCAAAGCTGCATCTGCGTGAGCAATACGCCGACTACAAGCTGCCCACTGACATCTAATACTTCCTTCAAGGATCAATCTAATGCGTTCTGCTGTAATCGTCTCGACCGCCCGTACTGCAATTGGCAAAGCCTTTCGTGGTGCTTTCAACGACACTCACCCCGCCGTTTATGGTGGCCATGCTGTCGCCGAGGCGGTCAAACGCGCCGGTGTTGACGCGTCTGAAATCGAGGACGTGATCATCGGCAATGCCGTCCCCGAAGGTGCAAATGGCGGCAATCTTGGCCGTCAGGTCGCCATGCGCGCCGGTCTGCCCGTGACCGCATCGGGCCAAACCATCAACCGGTTCTGCTCGTCCGGTCTTGAGGCCCTGACGCGCGCGTGTTCTCGGGTCATGGTGGACGGCTGTGACGTTGTCGTTGGCGGCGGAGCAGAAAGCATTTCCCTGGTGATGGGTCGCGATAACACCTATCGCCTGAAAGAGGACTGGATCGCGCAGAACATTCGTGGGTTCTACGATCCGATGATCGCGACCGCCGATAAAGTAGCCGAACGCTATGGCATCACTCGCGAGGCGCAGGATGCATTTGCCTTGCAATCGCAGCAACGCACAGCCGCGGCGCAGGCTGCGGGCAAGTTCGATGACGAGATCGTGCCAATCACGGTCACCAAGGCGAACAAGAACAAGGAAACCGGCGAGATCACCTATGAAGAGGTCACGCTGACCCAGGACGAGTGCAACCGTCCTTCGACCACGCTGGAAAGCCTGCAAGGTCTCACTCCAGTCATGGGCGAGGACAAGTGGATCACGGCTGGTAACGCCTCGCAATTGTCCGACGGTGGCTCGGCGCAGGTGGTGATGGAAGAAAAGCTGGCTGAAAAGCGCGGGCTCGAGCCGCTGGGTCGCTATATGGGTTACGTCGTCGCGGGTTGTGAGCCCGATGAGATGGGGATCGGCCCGGTGTTTGCAGTGCCGAAATTGCTGGAACGCAATGACCTCAAGATGGATGATATCGGCCTGTGGGAATTGAATGAGGCCTTTGCATCGCAAGCCCTGTATTGCCGTGACAAGCTGGGCATCCCGAATGAGATCCTGAACGTCGATGGCGGCGCGATTTCCGTGGGCCACCCGTATGGTATGTCGGGCACGCGTATGGTCGGTCACGCGCTGATCGAGGGCAAGAAACGCGGCGCGAAGTACATCGTTGCCACTATGTGCATCGGCGGCGGCATGGGTGCTGCTGGTCTGTTCGAGGTTCTGTAAATGACTGCGATCAAAAAAGTTGCTGTCATCGGCTCGGGCGTGATGGGGGCAGGCATTGCCGCCCATTTCGCCAATGCCGGTGCCGAAGTCGTTTTGCTGGACATCGTACCAAAGGATGCCGAAGACCGCTCGATGTTGGCTAGAGGTGCCATTGCACGCATGACCAAGGGCCGCGCGCCGCAACTGGCCGATCCGGCCTATGCGGCCCGACTGACAGCGGGCAATCTGGATGATGATCTGGATCAGCTTTCGACCTGTGATTGGGTGGTTGAGGTTGTTCTGGAAGACCTCGCCATCAAACACGCGCTCTATGCGAAAATTGCACCCTACCTTCGCGAGGACGCGCTGCTGAGCTCGAACACCTCGACCATTCCGCTGGCCGATCTGGTCAGCCAGATGGATGAAAGCCTGCGCAAGCGGTTCATCATCGTGCATTTCTTCAACCCGCCGCGCTATATGCGCCTGATTGAGCTTGTGACCGGACCGGACACAGATCCGGCTGCTGCGGAACGTGCGCGTGCGTTCAGCGATGAACGCCTCGGCAAAACCGTCGTGCCCTGCAACGACCGCCCCGGTTTCATCGCCAACCGTCTGGGCGGGCTGTGGATGAACGCCGCTGCCCGCGAGGCCGTGGCGCGTGGCATCACAGTTGAAGAGGCTGATACAGTGCTGGCCCGTCCCTTCGGCGTGCCCGGAACGGGTGTATTCGCGTTGATGGACCTGATCGGTATCGACCTGATGGGGAAATCGCGTCTGTCTATGCGCAATCTGCTCGACGCTGATGATCCGCAGCAATTCCATACCGACGGTCTGAAGCTGTTCGATCAGATGGCCGCCAAGGGTTTGGCCGGTCGCAAGTTCGGTGCGGGTTTCTATCGCAGATCTAAGGACGCCAATGGCAAGCCAGTCGCCGAAGCCGTCGATCTGGCAACGCTGGAGTATCGTGCACAGGCCAAGGGCCCGGAGCTGACCAAAAGCTTTGGTGTCGACTTCATTGATCAGGCCGGTGATCGGTTGGGTGACTATGCCTGGGCCGTAATGGGGCCGACTTTGTCTTACGCAGCTTACTGCGTGCCCGAGATTACCGCCAACCCGGCGGATATCGATGCAGCGATGGAGCTAGGATATAATTGGCGCATGGGCCCATTCAAGTTGATCGACAAGATTGGTGCGGACAAGATTGTGGCTCGCTTGAAGGCAGAAGGTCAGAATGTGCCGCCCTTGCTGGCGCGGGCCGCTGACCGCGGCGGGATTTATTCAGGTCAGGGCCGTGACCGTAACGTGCTGTTGCCTTCGGGCGAACAGGCAGATGTGCCGCGTGGGCCCGGCGTGATCTTTGCATCGGACCTGACGGATGCTCCGGTGTTCCAGACCGAGGCTGTTGTGCTGCGCGATATGGGTGATGGTGTCGCTCTGCTGACGATCACGGCACCTAATGCGGCTTTGGATGATCAGGTGATGACAGGTGTGAGCGAAGCACTGGACGTTGTAGGCCGAGACTTCAAAGCGATGGTCATCGGGTCGGACGGCAACCACTTTTCTGTGGGCGCGAACCTAAAAAAAGCGCTGGATCGTGCTGATGCGGGGGAATTGGATCTGGTCGAAGGGCAACTGGCCATCGGTCAGGCCACGATGCGCAAGATCAAGTACGCGCCGTTCCCGGTTGTCTCGACCGCCTGTGGTCTGGCCCTTGGTGGCGGCTGCGAAATCCTAATGCACTCGGATCGGGTCATGGCCGCTTTGGAAAGCAATATCGGGTTGGTCGAGGCCAATGTTGGCCTGCTGCCTGCGTGGGGCGGAACCACAGCCCTGTTGCTGCTCAAGGCGGCGGAGTTGGGTGATCCGGTCAAAGGGGCCGAGGCTGCGTTCGATGTGATTTCTGTGGCGCTGATGACCGGCTCTGCCCCGATGGCGCAACACGCGGGCTATCTGCGCGCGACGGACGGCGTTGTCATGAACCGCGACCGCCTTCTGGCCGAGGCCAAGGCGGCGGCTCTGGCGCTGGCTGACGGGTACAAACCCGCGCCAAAGGCCGAGATCACGCTGGATGCCGCCGCTATCAATGCCGCGCTGGAGCTCAAACTGGCCGCACTGGCCGAGGCTATGCCAGACGCGCCCTACACGGTCGAGATTGCGCGTGAAACGGCGCACGTACTGGCCGGGGGTGAGGGCGGCGTTCTGGATGAAGAAGCGCTGCACAGGCTGGAAGCCGAAGGCATGATGCGCCTGATCCGAAAGGATAAGACAATCGAACGAATGCGCCACACCATGACGACCGGCAAGCCGCTCAAAAACTGAGGGATCATAGGTATGGACTATCAACTCCCGCAGCGGGACATTACTTTTCTGTTGGACGAGGTTCTTGACCTCGACAAAACGCTGGCACTGCCTGGATATGAGCATTGCGACAAAGATACGTTCTTTGCGGTCGTTGACGCGATCAACGGGTTTGTGCGCGACAATCTGGCAACCTGCAATGAGGCGGGCGATAGCCCGGGTGCGCGGTTGGAAGACGGTCAGGTCCATGCCGCCCCCGGGTTTAGTGATGCCTATAAGGTATTCTGCGAAGACGGCTGGAACGCGCTGGCACTGGAGGAAGAATATGGTGGCCAACAACTGCCCTTCGTCCTGCATGCCGCCCTGCGTGAAGGGATGGCCGGAACCAATCTGGCTTTTGCCCTGATCCACGAACTGAACTTCGGCGTTGTCGAAGCGCTGATGGCCTATGGATCGGACGAACAAAAGGCGGTCTATTGCCCTCAGCTGACGTCCGGCAACTGGGCCGGAACCATGAACCTGACCGAGCCGCATTGCGGCACCGATCTGGGCCTGATCCGCACCAAGGCCGTGCGAAATGATGACGGATCTTATGCCATCACCGGTAACAAGATCTTCATCACCTGGGGCGACCACGACATGTCGGAAAATGTCGCCCATCTGATCCTGGCGCGGGTCGAGGGCGCTCAGCCCGGACCGCGTGGACTGTCACTGTTTTTGGCACCAAAATACATGCTGGATGCGGACAACAACACGACGGACCAGCAAAACACGATCACCATTGCCGGGATCGAGAACAAGATGGGTATCCACGGATCACCCACCTGCGCGATTTCGTTTGAAGACACCAAGGCCTGGATCGTCGGTGACGAGGGTAAAGGCCTGGCCGCGATGTTCATAATGATGAACGCCGCGCGCCTGTCGGTCGGCTTGCAGGGGTTGGGCGTGGCTGAGGCCGCTGTGCAAACCGCGTCGACATATGCCCACGAACGTCTTCAGGGGCGCGCGGACGGGGAACCGTTGAACCCGAACGGTCCTGCAGATCCGCTGATTGCCCATGCGGACGTACGCCGCCGCCTGCTGACGGCCCAGGGCGAAATGGACGCCGCCCGTGCGCTAGCCTATTTCGGAGCGGGCCTGTTGGACGAAGCTCATCGTGCCGCTACGTCCGAGCAGCGCAAAGCGGCAGACGCGCGCCTTTCGCTACTGACGCCGGTCATCAAGTCCTACCTTTCGGACATGGGATCACGAATGGCGAATGAGGCTGTGCAGATGCATGGCGGGCATGGCTTCATCAAGGATTACGGCGTCGAACAGCTGGTGCGTGATGTGCGGATCACTGAAATCTACGAAGGTACCAATGCTGTTCAGGCCCGTGATCTGGTTATGCGTAAGGTGCGCGGCGACAATGGTGCCGTCATCAAGGGTCTGGTGGCCGATATGCTGGACGAGGCGGGCAAACTGGGCGACGACCTCTCTGACTTAGAGAATAACTTGCGCGATGCGGCATCCCGGCTTGGGCGCTCGACCGATTGGGTGCTGGGCACGGCGCAAGGTGACGTGCTGTCCGGGGCGTGCGACTATCTGGAAATCGTGGCGTTGAGCGTATCGGCCTGGATGTCCGCCCGGATTGCACGGGTGGCCACCGCTGCAGCAGGTTCTCAATCGCCAGAATACTATGCGGATCGGGTGGATGCAGCGCGCGCCTTCATGGCGCGGGCATTGCCCCGCGCTGTCAGCCACGAATTGATCATGCAGGCCGGTGAACCCGGCGTTGTGTGTCGGGCTGATCGCTGTCTGTAACTCCTCCTTCTTCACAGACAGCGGTTCTAAAGGGCGTTCTGGAAACAGGGCGCCCTTTTTGCGTTTCTTGACCCAAATCAAGTTCCGCTGAGAGGTCATAGAATAGTATTTAGTTATCGGTCACTAACCTTAGGTAATACCATGAAATCCCATATCCTTGTGCAACCCTACATGCGTTCAAAGGGCGAAGATGTCGTTCTGCCCGGCTCGGACCCGGATCGGTATGAAACGCTGTTGGAGCGGACAACCGAGCAGATGAAGTTTGCCGACGAAAATGGGTATGCCGGGTTTTGCATGACCGAGCATCACTTTCAGGTGGAAGGAATCGAAACCACGACCAATCCGCTTTTGTGGAACATGCACATCGCTGCAAACACCAGGAATCTGATGGTGGGGCAGGTGGGTATGGCGCTGACGGCGCATCACCCGATGCGTCTAGCCGAGGATCTTGCAATGATCGATCACATGTCTGGTGGCCGATTGTTCTGTGGGTTTGTTCGAGGCAACACGCCGCGCTGGCTGAATACACTGGCGCAGCATCTTGATATCACAACAACCCAATCTGACCGATCCAAGGAAGATGCCCGGAACCGTCGATTGATGGAGGAAAGTTGGGCCGTGGTCAAAAAGGCCTGGACCAACGAAACCTTCAGTCATCATGGTGAGTTTTGGAACATCCCTGCGGACAACATCACGTGGCCCTTCCCCCCGAATGCAAAGTATGGAGGCGAAGGCGCGGTGGACGATAATGGCACGTTGCGCAAAATGGGTATTGTTCCGCGCCCGCGTAAGCGGACCGACGGGCGGGATTTTCCACCGCTTTACGTGCCGTTTTCGTGGTCGATGGAGACAGCGAAGTTCTGGGCCAAGGAAGGCGCCAAGCTGGTGTCTTTTGTGTCCAAGGATGAGTTCATGGATATGACGATGCCGATCTATCTGGAAGAAGCGCACCACCATGGCCATACCGATCTGACGGTTGGAAACACTCTGGTTTTGGGCGGGCATTTGACCATCGGATCGACCGACGCGCAGGCCGAACGGCACTATCGCGATTTCGAGGAACTGTTCAATTTCGCCTATAACGCCCCGCCATATCATGTGCCGATGGGTCGGGTCTGGAAAGGCACCGTAGACCAGGTGATTGATCAGGTTGGTGCATTGAAAGAGAAATACGGGACCGAAGAATTCGTCGTCTGGCATCACGTCGGATACTTCACGCAGGATGAAGAGCTTGAGATGCTGGACAACTACGCCAAAGTCATCAAAGCGTTTTCCTGAACCGGGGCAAAAGGGGCCAACAACCCCCAAGCCGCGGTACTAAACTGCGGCTTGGGGAATGTAGGTTTCTATCTGACAGGCGAGGATTGGTTGGCTCTGGTCAATCAACCGCTCAAGGGTAGCCAATCCCGGCGTAGCGCCAACTAGAAGGCCTTGACACAGGCCTTTAAATATCGCTGGTATACTAATGAAAATGTCTGAAGGAAGCACGACGGCCGAACGGTTACTTGGCGTGCTTTTTTTGATCCAAATATGAACCAGAAATCACACGCCAAATGGGGGATCAGATGGCTGACGCACCAAAAGACACGCCGGAACAGGGTCGCACACTAATCCGCAACATCGGTTTGCTTCTGACCGGTGATCTGGACTCGCCTATTGCGGACAGTGATAGCCTTCTCATCGAAGACGGAGAGATTGTGGGCCTTGAGGCCAGCGATGCGGATCGCATCATCGATGCCTCTGGTTGTGCGGTCGCACCGGGCCTGATTGATGGCCATTGCCACCCGGTTTTCGGCGATTGGACCCCACGCCAAAGCCAGATCGGCTGGATCGAAATGAATGTTAACGGCGGCGTCACAAGCTTTATTTCCGCGGGCGAAGTCCATCTGCCCGGTCGCCCCAAGGATGCCGAAGGCGTCAAGGCATTGGCGATGGTGGCACAACGTTGCTATTCAAATTTCCGCCCGTCCGGTGCCAAGGTTTTGGCGGGAGCGCCAGTGCCTGAACTTGATTTTGATCGCGATTTCTATGCGGCAATAAAGGCGGCCGGTATCCGGCATATTGGTGAGATCGGCCTTGGGACAGTAGCCAAAGGCCCTGACGCGGCACGCGTCACTGGCTGGTGTCGGGAATTGGGAATTGAAACCATTATGCATACTGGCGGCCCTTCGATTGCGGGCTCTCACGATGTTCGAGCTGCAGATGTGCTAGAGGCGCAACCGGACGTAGTCAGTCATATCAATGGCGGACCAACCTCAATTTCGCAGGATGAAATCCGAGAGCTTTGCCGTCACGCGAAAGGGGCGCTTGAAGCCGTACACAATGGTAACGAGAAATCGGTACTTGTGACACTGGAAGGCGCTCTGGCCGAAGGACGCCTTGCCGATTTCCTGATTGGAACGGATGCCCCAGCAGGGTCCGGCGTACAGCCGAACGGAATGCTGCGGATGGCAACTCTGTTGGCCAGTATTGGCGGATTGCCTGCCGAACAGGCGTGGTGCTGTGGCACCGGAAACGTGGCAAAGAGACGGGGTCTTGCACAAGGGATCGTGGCACCTGGCCGTCCAGCCGATCTGGTGTTCATGGACCGCCCAGAGGGATCGGACGGTAAGAACGTTTTGGAAGGAATGGCCGTCGGCAACATCCCCGGAGTTGGGGCTGTTATGATTGATGGTAAGATGCGTACCGGACGGTCGCGCTCGACCCCTCCTGCAGCGCGCGTACCTGTACTTTAAAGACACGAGAAACGTAGGTTTGAAGCCTAAACCCGGCCGCCAGATTGGCGGTCGGGCTTAGGGCTTTACCAACAAAACGAACTTGGATTGTCTGCTTCAGACGCTAAATAACCCTTGCCGAGGGTACGTCTTCGGCAGGTTGCGTTTTATCGTATTAGCAAAATCTCAAGCTTTGGGGGCGCAATTGCGCCCCACTTTGATCACTTAAAGCGCAGCTTCGCTGCCCAGAACGGTCGTGAACTCGTTCGAGAACGTGCCGCCGTTGCCATGGGCAATCGCGACATTTACATCGTCGATCTGACGATCGCCACCGTCGCCCCGGATTTGGGTTGCAGCCTCGATCAGACAGAACAGGCCGTACATGCCGGGGTGTACGCAACTTAACCCGCCGCCATTGGTGTTTACTGGCAGCGAGCCACCAGGTGCGATGTTGCCATCGGCTACAAAGGCCCCCGCCTCACCTTTCTTTACAAAGCCCATGTCCTCGAGGAACAGCAGCGTGTTGATGGTGAAGGCGTCATAAAGTTCGACGACATCCACGTCTTTGGTGGTGACGCCGGCCATCTCGAACGCGCGTTTCGAACTTTCCGCGGCACAGGTTGTGGTCAGCGTGGCAGCCTGGCTGATCTCGCGGTGGGAAATGGCATTGCCGCCCCCAAGGAAATAGGCGGGCTTTTCCTGAAAATCCTTTGCGCGGTCGGCCGAGGTCACGATGATCGCGGCACCGCCATCCGACATCAGGCAGCAATCCAGAACCGCCAGTGGATCGGCAACCATGGGCGAGGACAGATACTCCTCCATCGTCAGGTCATCCTGCATTGTCGCATCGGGGTTCAGCTGAGCCCATTTCCGGGCCGAGATGGCGACATGTCCGAAATGCTCTTTGGGTACGTTGAACTCGTTCATATAGCGTTGCGCGGTGAAGGCATATCCCGGCACCGGCACCATTGGTTCATAGGCGCGTTCCCATTGCGGGGTTTCAATCAACCCGTTGAGATCGCGCGCGGATTTCGCGTTCGAGCCGTAGCAGATCAGCACGTTCTTGCAAAGACCGGACTGAATCGCCATGGTCGCTTCGACCAGATAGGACATGAAGGATGACCCGCCCACCATGTCCGAGTTCGCCCAGGTTGGCTTGATGCCCAGATACTCGGCGATCGAAAGGGTGGGGAAGAAGTGGTAGAAGGTGCCGCCACAGACGCCGTCGATCTCGGACAGGTCCATGCCTGCATCGGTCAGCGCGTTCTGCGTTGCTTTGGCAATCAGTTCCATTGGTGAGGTGTTGGGCGTTTTGCCCAGGCCCCAATAGCCTTTGCCAACGATTGCGGATTTGCCGCGAAGTGCATGTGCCATGATTGAATTCCTTACTCCGCGGGCTTGAAGAACACGGCGGCTTCGCCGGATTTTGCGTTGGGTCCGAAGTCGGGGGTCATGACAACGGCCTGTACTTTCATACCGATGGTGATCGCTTCGTTGTCCACGTCCACAACTCGGCTGAACATGCGCGGACCCTCATCCAGATCAATCAGCACGTTGTTGATGTCACCGCCGTATTTTGCCGGACGCCGGATGATGGTCGAGGCAAAGACAGTGCCGCGGCCCGAGGCTTCGACCCATTCCAGATCGTCTGCTCCGGTGGTGGGGGACAGGACGCGTGGGTAGAAGTTGTATTCACCGGTGGTTTTTGAGCGCTGGATCAGAAATTTTCCAGCGGCCAGACCGGCACGGAATGCCGCGTCGGCCTGAGGGCTGGCTTCGGGAAGAGTAAAGTCAGTCATGTGTCGTCCTTGATGTTCACGCGGCAAAGATCGCCGCAGAATGCGTGGGTTCTGGATTAAGGATGCGGTGCCGCAACAAACCGGCTTCCGGCAGGATGCGCGCCCGGACATGGGCCGCAGTGGCGCGCAACAATTCGGGCTCCGGGGCATTGTCCGCGGCGGCCTCGAGATCCGCCCAGGCGCGACCAAAATATACCAACCCGGTCAGCCGCATATAGTCCGAGACCGACGGACCGATATCCGTATAGCTTTGCATGGCTTGGGTTGCGGTTTTCCAGGCGTCGATCGCATCGACCAGCTCGATCGAGCTGGGGCCTGTTGAGGCCATGTCGGCAAAAGCCTGCGCCGCCGCACCGCCATTTGCGCGGATCGCGCGGCGGGCCACTCCGGTCGCCAGAACGCCGTTGGCGCCTTCGTAAATCGCCATGATGCGGCTGTCGCGCATGACCTGCTCAACGCGGTATTCCTTGCAGAATCCATAGCCGCCGTGGATTTGCACTGCCTGGCTTGAGGCCGCGTTGACTGCGTCGGTCGCGAAGGCCTTGCAGGTCGGAGTAAGGATATCCAGCAACCCCTGATCAATGCCCAAATCCATATCCACAAAAGTGCGATAGACCATCGCCCGGCATCCCAGCGTGTAGGCGTAGATATCCAGCAACATCCGCTGAACGTCACCGTGTTTGGTGATCAGCGCCGTGCCTTCTGATGTCGTTCCCTGGTGCCGACCTGCGGCATGCAAACGCGAACGCTGAAAGGCCACGTCCATCTGGCCCACGGCCTGCAGGGCCACATCCAGGCGCTCGGCATTCATCATGGTGAACATGGCGGCCAGACCTTGGCCTTCATGGCCCAACAATTCGGCCTTTGCGCCGTCGAACGCCATCTGACAAGTGGGTGATGCATGCATCCCCATCTTTTCTTCGATCCGCACGGTCTGAACCCGGTTACGTGTCCCATCGGGTAACACGGCAGGGCAGGCGAACAGGCTAAGACCCCTGACCCCCGGTGCCGCATCCGGGGTGCGCGCGAGCACCAGATGCAAGACGTTGTCGGTATAGTCGTGGTCACCGCCCGAAATGAAGATTTTTGTTCCGCTGAGCACGTAGTCATCACCATCGGGCGTAGCGGTTGTTTTGATCCGACCCAGATCTGACCCCGCATCCGGTTCGGTCAGGCACATCGATGCCATCCATTCACCGGACACCAGCGGCGGCAACAGCCGCGCCTTTTGATCGTCATTGCCCGAGGCATTCAGAGTTCGAATGCAGCCCTGCGCCAGGCTCAGCACCATCTCATAGGAAATACACGCGCCAGCCAGCATGTCCGCCAGAACCGCGCCCAGAATGTGTGGCAGTTCTTGCCCGCCAAATTCTTCAGGCGCACAAAGGCCCGGCCAACCGGCATCGGCATAGCGTTTATAGGCGGCAACCATGCCTGGTGGCATCCGCACCCGGCCATTTTCCAAACGCGCGCCGTGTTCCTCGCCGATCATGTCTAAAGGGGCAATTTCGGTGTTGATGAAGCGGCCTAAGGCTGGGATTACGGCCTCGGCCAGATCGTCGCTCCAATCTGGCAGCCGCTCGGGCCGACCGATATGCTTGAGGACGAATGCAATCTCGGCTTCAGAGGCGGTGTAGTCGATCATGTGGCGGCCTTTCCTGATACGATCACATCCGCAGCTCCATCATACAAGCTAGTGACCGCGTCAGCCCGAAGCTCTAGCGCAAGGCGTTGATTGATATAGCCTTTGTCGGTGATCTCGTTCTTTTCAACTGACGGGGCGTCGTGTTCGATGCGAACGCGCTTCACGCGTGTGGCGCTGCCGGTTTGCCCGGCATTGTATGCAGCCAGCTTTTCAGTGAGAAAGGCGCGTATTGCCGGATCGTCGGCATAGCCAGCCAAAGTGTCGCCCCGTCCGGTCAGGACTTTGCATTCATCTACGTTCAGGAACAGCAGCGCACCAATTTCGGTCCGGTCATGACCGGTAATGACGGCATCCGAGGCAATCGGGCTGAGGGCCTGCAGCAATGCAACGCGTAAGTTGCCGACGGCGACCCAAGTGCCGGTCATCAGTTTGAAATTCTCAGAGATGCGGCCATCGAATACGATGCCCTTTGATGGGTCATCTGGATCTTGCAGGCGTCCCGCGTCGCCAGTCAGGAAGTACCCTTCCTCGTCAAACGCCTCGGCGGTTTTTTCGGCGTTGTTCAGATAACCTGTTGTCACATGCGGTCCGCGGACCCGCATTTCCAGCTTGCCACCATTGGGCAGAAACTTCAGCTCGGATCCCGGACCCGGCACCCCGATGACTCCTGCCTTTTCGATGGGGAAGTGCACACATGTGGCCATCATCGCCTCGGTCAGGCCCCAGGCGCTTACAAACGGGATTTTCTCGCCCCTTTCCTGCAGGCCCAATTGTTCCAGACCTTCCCAAAGATGGTCGGGTAGCCCCGCACCAGAGAAAAAGATCAGGTCAAGCCGCTTGAAAAAAGCGTTGCGAAAGGCTGTGTCCTCGCGCAGGACCGGCAAAAGCATGTCAAAACCGCGCGGGACGTTGAAGAACAGAGTGGGCGATACGTCGCGCACGTTGCGAATTGTCTTTTCGATTTCACCCGGCACGGGTTTGCCATCATCAACATAGAAGCTGCCGCCGTTGCGCAGCATCATGTTGAAATTGAAATTGCCGCCGAACGTATGGTTCCAGGGCAGCCAATCAACCACGACAGGTGGGGCGCTTTCCAGAAACGGCCAAATCTGCACCACGGCTTCTTGAGTGGCCAACATCATGCGCTGCGTTACGATCACGCCCTTGGGCAACCCGGTCGAGCCGGAAGTGAACAGAATCTTGGCCAGCGTGTCATGGTCAATCACGGCCCGCGCTTGGGCAACCGGTTCGTCAGCTGTGGCTTCCAGGGCGTGTTCAAATGTCAGTGCGCCATCGTCCGACAGCTGTTCGATGCCTTCCGAGGCGAGAAACTCAAAAGCATGGGCAAAGCCCTTGGCATCATCGGCATAGGCCATACCGGGATTGGTGGTCCGGACGATATGGCGCAGTTTGGCCAGCGACTCGTCGAACAGAGAGTAAGGGACAGAAACCGGCACTACCGGAATGCCCACATGCATAGCAGCCAGCATCAGCAGACCGTGCCGGACCGAGTTGCCTGACAGAATCAAAAGCGGGCGATCTCTACCCAGTCCCTTGTTCAGAAGAAACGCAGCTAGTGAGCGGGTTTGCGTCAAAGCCTCGGAATAGGTGACGCTGATCCATTCACCGTCTGGCCCACGTTCGGCCAGAAACAGGCGATCGGGTGCTTCTTCCGCCCAGCGTTCCAGATATTCAGAAACGCACTGTACATCCACATTCAGCGGGTATGGGCTGCGCAAAACAAAGGCGCCATCGCTTAGGTCTTCTCGCAACACCTTTGAAGGCGCGAATTTTTGGATAGGCACTACACCGTCTTCACTTTGCCGGGCTGAAATGCTCATCTTTCCTCTCCCTGTCATCTGGCCGCCATGGACGCGACATGATGCATATTCTGAAAATCAGGCTATCCAAAAATTTGTTAGTATGCAAATGTATTATTGATCGTTCACTAAGTTCTGATTTAACGGGTATGATGCATCAGGAAATCGCGCAAGACCGAAGCCTGATTTCGTTGCGTCATGGCGTACGGGGCACACAGGGAGACATGGAATGAGAATCGAAAACGCATCCGCAATCGTGACTGGCGGTGCTTCGGGGTTGGGGTTCGCGACGGCCGAATATCTTGCATCATGCCGGGCGAAAGTGGCCCTGTTCGACTTGCCCGGCGACAAGCTGGACGAGGCCGCAAAGCAGATGGGGGCAGTTGCCGCGCCTTGCGACGTCACCAAAGAGGCCCAGGTTGCTGCGGCGCTGGACACGGCAACTGCCGCCCATGGTTTGCCCCGTGTTGTCGTCAATTGTGCCGGCGTAACGCATGGCGAGCGGATCGTAGGGCGCAACGGCCCGGCGGCGCTGGACGGGTTCGTCAGAACGGTTCAGATCAACCTGATCGGCACCTTTAATGTCATGCGCCTGGCAGCTGAGCGGATCATGCAAAATGAACCGCTTGAGGATAACGAGCGGGGGATTATCATCAACACCGCGTCGGCGGCGGCTTTTGAGGGGCAGATCGGGCAGGCGGCATATTCAGCCTCGAAAGGTGGGGTGGCCAGCCTGACCTTGCCCGCGGCGCGGGAATTTGCGCGTTCTGGCGTTCGGGTCATGGCGATTGCACCAGGTATCTTCTCGACCCCGATGATGGATTTGCTGCCGCAAGAGATTCAGGACAGTCTGGGTGCCAAGGTTCCCTTCCCGTCGCGTCTTGGACAGCCGGCTGAGTTTGCGCGCCTAGCAGGGCACATGATCGAAAACACCATGCTGAACGGTGAATGCGTGCGTCTGGACGGCGCGATCCGTCTGGAACCCAAGTAAGGCTTTGCAATGGAATATACACATATTACCCCAGAGACAGACGGCCCGGTTGGTATCCTGACGCTGGATCGACCTGCCAAGTTCAATGCGATCAATCACGGGCTGCTGTTCGAGATCGAGCACTATTTCGACACCCTTCCCGATGAGATCGGAGCCGTTGTGATCCGCAGCTCCAGTCAGCATTTCTGTGCCGGGCTGGACCTGTTGGAACATTCGATGCGCGACGCCGCAGGGGCGATGCATGAATGCCGCCTGTGGCACCGGATTTTCGACAAAATCGAATACGGACGGGTTCCGGTCGTCGCCGCAATGAACGGTGGTGTTCTGGGCGGCGGGATGGAGCTGGCCATGACCGCCCACATTCGGGTGTCGCAGCAAGATGCGTTTTATGAACTGCCAGAAGGACGCCGCGCGATCTTTGTCGGCGGCGGCGCAACGGTACGTGTTGGCCGGATCATCGGGGCCAGCCGGATGATGGAGATGATGCTGACCGGTCGCCGCTATGGCTCGGACGAAGGGTTGCAACTGGGGCTGGCGCATTATGTTGAGCCGGACGGATCCGTGTTCGACAAAGCGATGGAGCTGGCCCGGCGTGTGACCGAGAATGCGCCACTGTCAAATTACATGATGATGCAGGCGATCACGCGCATCAATGACATGTCGGCCAGTGATGGCTTCTTTACCGAAAGTCTGGCTGCGGCGATTGCCCAATCCTCACCCGAAGCGCGGGCCGGGATGGAGGCGTTTCTGAACAAGACAGGAAAGCGGGACAATCAGTAGTCCCGAGACACGCGGGATCTGGTGTGAGAGCGTTTCACCAGACCCCGGTGTAGGGCGGGGCAGAGCCCCGGTTGGTCAATCGACAAAAGCGCGTTCGACCACAAAAGTTGCAGGTTTGTTGTTCGCGCCCTCTTCTAGACCGAACCCTTCCAGCGCGGCCTTGGTATCCTGCAGCATCGCCATCGAGCCGCAGATCATTCCGCGATCTGTTTCAGGTGAGATTGGCGGCAGGTCCAAATCATCGAATACTTTGCCCGATGCCATAAGGTCGGTGATCCGACCTTTGAACGGATAGTCCTCACGCGTGAGGGTGCAATAGTGCCGCAAATTCTGCGCCATCTCGCCCACCAACGGATCGGATTTGAGCGCCGCAACCAGTTCCTTGCCATAGTCCAGCTCGCCTTGTTCCCGACAGGTATGGGTCAGGATTACTTCGTCGAACTTCTCATAGGTTTCGGGGTCGCGGATCAGCGACGCAAAGGGCGCAATGCCGGTTCCGGTCGAAAACATCCAAAGCCGTTTACCCGGCAACAGCGCGTCATTGACCAGCGTGCCTGTGGGCTTTTTGCGCATCAGAACTGTGTCGCCTTCGCGAATCTTCTGCAGGTGTTCGGTCAGCGGGCCGTCGGGGACCTTGATCGAATAGAACTCGATCTCTTCGTCCCAGTTGGGTGATGCGATGGAATAGGCGCGGTACACGGGTTTTTCCGCGTTCGGCAAACCAATCATCACAAACTCACCTGACCGAAACCGGAATGAAGCCGGGCGCGTGATGCGGAATTTGAACAGCCGGTCGGTGTAATGCTTCACTTCGGTAACGGTTTGGGCGAACACGCCCGCCGGAATGGGGAATTCAGTTTTGGTCGTAGAATCCAGCGACATATTAGTCTCCTATTCTGCCGGGGCATCCGACAAGAGCGCAAGCTTGCCTTCTTTGCCGTTCCAGTCGTCCGCGGCAGGCATCGGGTCTTTCTTTTCGGTGATGATGGGCCACGCCTCTGAGTATTTGCCGTTTAGTTGGACCCACTTTTCCATCCCATTCTCGGTGTCCGGGCGGATTGCGTCGGCGGGGCATTCCGGTTCACACACGCCGCAGTCGATGCATTCGTCCGGATGGATGACCAGTGTATTTTCCCCTTCGTAGAAACAATCCACGGGGCAAACCTCCACACAATCGGTGAATTTGCAGTTGATGCAGTTTTCGGTGACGACGTAAGTCATGGAGCGCCTATTCGTTAGTATACGAATGAATATTCGTGAGAATTACGTGCCTGTCAATACGTTTCTGTACGAATGAAATTTTCCTGTGTCGGACTCTTGACCCAAATGTGAAAAAAGTTAGTGTACTAACGAAAATACTGCGCTTCGGCAGGGTGGCATGACTGACAAGCAGGTTGTCGAAACATCGGACCTATGCTGTTGGGGAGATGCAGGATTCGATCCCGGACACAAGTTGGCCGATCGCAGCAGAGTTTTGAAAGGTTCAACCCATGAGCACCCCCTTGCACGGACTGAAAGTGATCGAACTGGCCCGCATTCTGGCCGGGCCTTGGATCGGGCAGACATTGGCTGATCTGGGGGCGGATGTGCTCAAAGTCGAAAGCCCCGAGGGGGATGATACCCGAAAATGGGGCCCTCCGTTTATCGAGCGCGATGGCGATAAGACAGCCGCCTATTTTCACGCCGCCAATCGGGGCAAGGACAGTATTGCATTGGATTTCCGGGATGCGGGTGATCGGGCCAAGTTGCTGGATCTGATCCGCGATGCGGATGTGCTGATCGAAAACTTCAAGGTCGGCGGGTTGAAGAAATTCGGCCTGGATTATGATAGCGTCAAACAGATCAACCCTGGACTTGTTTACGCATCCGTCACTGGGTTCGGTCAGGATGGGCCCTATGCCCATCGGGCGGGGTACGATTTTCTTATCCAGGGTATGAGCGGGATCATGGACCTGACAGGCGACCCCGAGGGAGAGCCGCAAAAGATCGGCGTCGCCTTTGCAGATATCTTCACAGGCCTCTACGGGGTAATCGGCATTCAGGCTGCACTTGCTGAACGAGAGCGTTCGGGGCAGGGACAACACGTGGATCTGAGCCTGCTGGATTGCATGACGGGCGTTCTGGCCAATCAGGCGATGAATTATCTGGCCTCGGGTGTGTGCCCAACGCGACTGGGTAATGCTCATCCCAATATCGTGCCTTATCAGGTGTTTCCGGTGGCGGATGGACACATCATCATCGCCTGTGGAAACGACCGGCAATATGCAAGCCTATGCGAAATACTGGACCTGTCGGGGTTGATCGACGACACCCGGTTCTTTTCCAACGCGGACCGTGTGGAAAATCGCGCAGCGTTGACTGAACTGCTGACGAGTTCCTGCCTGAAATGGACCAAGGTCGATCTGTTGGCGGCCCTTGAACAACACGGCGTGCCTGGTGGCCCGATCAATTCAGTTCACGAGGCGCTAAGCGACCCGCAGATTCAGCATCGCGAGATGCAGATTAACCCAGAAGGTGTGCCCGGTCTGCGCACTCCGATCCGGTTTTCCCGGTCTGAATTGCAGTTGGACAAGGCGTCGGCCAAACGGCCCTTCAAATCATGAGATTTTGCGCAAAATCCGAATCAGGTTGCGCTGTTCGGCGGCCGTCAGCGGCTTGAGCGTTTCGTTGGTGATCTGCTGACCAACATCCTTCATGCGCGCGACCATGGCCTCGCCTTCGGGGGATAGCGAAATCAGTGTGCGTCGCTTGTCGTCCGGATCGGGCTCGACAACCGCAAATCCCTTTTGACGCAAGCGATCAACGACCCCTTTGATCGTCGCAACATCCATTGCCGCCAGCCGCCCCAACCGGTTTTGAGAGCACTTGCCCAAATCGGCAATACGGATCAGCGCAGCAAACTGCGTGGGCGTCAGGCCGTCCAATGTGTGTGACTGAAAAATCGACGCGTGGCGCTGATTGGCCAGCCGCAAAAGGTAGCCGACCTGCTCGTCAAGCGCATAGCTTTCAATGGATTCCGTCATGACGGCTCCTGCCTGATTCAATTGTTCGTACTATAATAATCAAAGCCATGTCCTTCCCGCAAGACCAAGGTATTAGACTGCAAGATAGGTATTTGAAATTTTTGGGTTTTCGTCGAGGTCAGTAAAGCTGCCTTCAAACCGCATTTCGCCTTTTTCGATGATATAAGCCCTGTCCGACACGATCCGCGCAAAGTGTAGGTTCTGTTCACTGATCAGCACCGACAGCCCCTCTCGTTTCAGTTCCGCAATCACGCGGGCCATCTGTTCAACAATGACCGGCGCAATCCCTTCTGATGGCTCATCCAACAAGACCAGCTTGGGATTGCCCATCAATGTACGGGCGATGGTCAGCATCTGTTGTTCTCCACCCGAAAGTTGCTTGCCCAGGTTCTTGCGACGCTCAGCCAGATTTGGGAACAGATCGAACAAGTGTTCCTGTGTCCATTCGGGTGCATCTGGACGTGGTTCGCGGCGTCCGACTTCGAGGTTTTCTTCGATGGTCAGATCCCCGAAAATCCGACGGTCTTCGGGGACATAACCCATGCCAAGGCGACAGATCGCATGAGGGGTATTCCCCTGAACCTCGCGTTCGGCATAGCGGATGGTGCCATTTATGTGACGCACCAATCCCATGATGGACTTCATGGTGGTCGACTTGCCCGCGCCGTTCCGGCCCATCAGCGCAACCACCTCGTTTTCGCCGACGCTCAGCGAAACACCGTTGAGGATTTGCGCACGGCCGTACCAGGCCCCAAGGTTTTTGACATCAAGCATGGGCGCTCTCCGCTTCAAAGACTGAGCCACCGCCCAGATATACCTCTTGGACCAACGGGTTGGTGCGGATTTCAGACCCTGTGCCTTCGGCGATCAACTCACCCCGGTTCAGCACCAGAATACGATGGGCATGGGCAAAAACAACGTCCATGTCATGTTCGGTGAACACCACACTCACGCCGCCTTCGGCCACGATTTCCGCGGTCAACGCCATCAGGGCTAGCCGTTCGGACGGTGCCATACCCGCCGTCGGTTCGTCCATCAGCAGAAGGGCGGGCGCATGCGCCAGGGCAATCGCCAGTTCCAGCCTTTTCAGATCGCCATACGCCAGTTCCGAACATGCCCGCCCGGCTTGATCCTGCATCGAAACAAGTTCCAGCAACGCCATTGCCTCATCCACATACATCCGCGTCGCCCGGGAAAACAGGTCGAACACCCGGCGGTGATGCGAGATCAGCGCCATCTGGACGTTTTCCACAACGGTCATCGACAGGAAGGTCGCCGTAATCTGGAACGTTCGACCAACGCCCATACGCCAAATCTTGCGCGGCGGATGGCCGATCAGGGCCTGACCGCGCAAGGATACCGAGCCTGCATCCGGTTTCAGGTAGCCATTCAGCATGTTGAAACATGTGGTTTTGCCCGCGCCGTTGGGACCGATCAGGGCAAGGAATTCCCCTTCCTTCAGATCGAAATTCACACCCTTCACGGCCTGCACGCCGCCAAAGGATTTAGACAGGTTGCGGACTTCGAGAACGTTGGTCATGCGCGGCCTCCTTTCAGGCCGCGCAGCAGGCGCTGGACACCGCCCGCAATTCCGTCAGGTGCCACTAGGACAACGATTAGAATGATGGCCCCGAAGATGAAACGCCAATAGTCTAACCGCGTGACCCAATCTTCGATCAGTACAAAGGCACCGGCCCCCAGGATCGGACCCGCCAGTGCGTGAATGCCACCCAGAAGAACCATGATCAGACCGTCGATGCTCAGCGCGATGCCGAGGCTGTCAGGAAAGACGCTGCCCTTGGAGAATGCAAAGACGACCCCGGCCAAACCGGCAAAGCCACCCGCCAGCACAAATCCCATCCATTGATGAAACCGGGTATCGATGCCAATCGATTCAGCCCGGGTTTGGCTGTCGCGTATGCCGCGCAGGATATAGCCGAACGGAGAGAAGGCCACACGACGCAGCGCCCATATTCCGCCAATACAAAGGACGAAGGCGATGTAAAAATAAACCTTGTCAGAGCTGGCCCATTTCGCAGGCCATACACCAAGGATGCCATCATCCCCGCCTGTAAATTCCTGCCATTGGAACGTGACACCCCATAGGATCTGGGCTGCGGCCAAGGTCAACATGGCAAGGTAAACGCCAGACAGCCGAACACAGAACCAGCCGAAGAACAGCGCTGCAATAGCCGCGCAAACCGGGCCGAAAAGCATTGCCGAGACCATGCCGAGCCCAAGGAATTTGACCACCATCGCGGCACCATAGGCACCAACGCCGAAATAGGCGGCATGTCCGAAACTGACCATGCCGCCGACGCCCATCATGAAATGAAGCGATACGGCAAATAGCGTCGCGACCATCACATCGACCATCAGGACCGAGGTGAAATCTGCAGTGAACAAGGGGCTAAGGGCCAAAACCAACAGCGCAGCCATCAGCACCATTGCTGATTTCTGATCCATCAGCGCAAGTGGTTGGTCCGGTTCTTCCGGTGCGCCCCTTTCGCTGCCCGGTTTGCCAAACAGACCATGCGGGCGGAAGATCAGGACAATCGCCATAATGACGAAGGGCAAAACGATTGAGATCTGCGGGAAGATCAGGATGGCAAAAGCGTTCAGGACCGAGATCAGAACCGCCGCCACAAACGCGCCGGACACGCTGCCCATACCGCCGATGACAACGACGACGAAGGCCTCACCGATGATGGACAGATCCATCTGCAGAGATACTGCCTCGCGCGGGATTTGCAGCGCGCCGCCCAATCCAGCCAGGAATGACCCCAGAACGAATGCTGCCGAAAACAACCAGGCTTGGTTGACGCCTAGCGCCCCGACCATCTCGCGGTCTTGGGTCGCGGCACGCACCAGAACACCCCAGCGGGTTTTGTGGAACAGCAGCCAGATGGCCAGCAATACGACCGGCCCGATAGCGATCAAGGCGAGGTCATATTCGGGAATTGGTTCACCCATGATGCGAACCGCGCTATCCAATCCCGGCGCGCGCGGGCCCAAAAGGTCCTCTGCGCCCCAGATCGCCAGCGTGCCATCCTGAAAGATCAATACGACGCCAAACGTTGCGACTAGTTGGAACAGCTCAGGTGCGTGGTAAATGCGGCGCAGGATAGTGAGTTCGATGATCAGGCCGATCACCCCGACGATCATTGCCGCCAAAATGACGCTGACCCAAAAGCCAAGGATGCTGCCGCTCCAGAGTGTGACCAATGTGTAAGCGAGATAGGCGCCGACCATGTAGAACGAGCCATGCGCAAAGTTCACGATCCGCGTGACGCCGAAGATGATCGAAAGCCCGGATGCGATCAGGAAAAGCGAGGAAGCGTTCGCCAATCCAGTCAATAGCTGTGCAAAATAGAACCCCATCGGGCCACCGTCCCTTGTTCGTGTTCTTTTTGTGGGGCGGGGCAGCTATTGCCCCGCCAACGTCGGCTTATTCTGCTGGACGCAAGGCTGCTGCGTCGTCTTCGCTGGGCAAATAATCTGCCCCGTCGGCATAGGACCAGTCGACCATCGATGGTTTGCCGTCGACTGTCCCAGTCATGCCGACATAGGCGCCCATCGTGGACTGATGGTCAGCCGCGCGGAAGGTGAAGGGGCCGGTTGGGCTGCTGTCGACGGTCAGGCCCTCCATCGCGGCTAGCAAGGCGTCAGTGTCTGTGGAATCGGCCTTTTCTAGTGCTGCGGCGATGGCGAGGATCGAGTTATATCCTACGATAGAACCGGTTTTGGGCGCTTCGCCGAACTTCTCGATATATGCATCAGCAAACGCTTTATGCTCGTCCGTTGTGATGTCAGTCGAGGGGTATCCGGTGACGATCCAACCTTCAGGAGCCTCAGCCCCCAGAGGGTCGAGATATTCCGGTTCTCCGGTCAGCAATGATGCAACGTCGCGATCCTCGAACAGGAACCGCAGCGAACCTTCGCGAACAAATTTGGCCAGATCGCCGCCGAAGGTCACGTTGTAAATCGCATCCGGTTTCGAGGCCTCAAGCGCGCGAACGGTGGAACCCGCGTCGATCTTGAACAGCGGTGGCCATTGTTCTTCGACAAATTCCACATCGGGGCGCAATTTGGTCAGTTCGGATTTGAAGGCCTTCACCGCATCCTGACCATAGGCGTAGTTCGGCGCGACAGTCGCCCATTTCACAGCATCCAACTTGGCGGCCTGTTCGGCCAGCATTGCTGCCTGCATGTGGGTCGAGGGGCGAAGGCGATAGGTGTATTTGTTACCTTTGGACCAGACAATCGCGTCGGACAGGGGCTCGGACGCGATGAACAGGACCTCTTTCTGCTTGGCAAAATCGGAAACCGCCAGACCGATATTGGACAGGAAGGTGCCAAAGATTAGAACTGCACCGTCTTTTGAGACCAGCTCCTCGGCGATCCGGATTGCGGTGGCTGGATCACCGGTATCATCCCGGCTGATCACTTCCAGTTGCTTGCCGTCGATCCCGCCTGCGGCGTTGATCTGTTCGACCGCCAGTTCCCAACCTTTCTTGTAGGGCTCGGTAAAGGCGGGCAGACGGGTATAGCTGTTCACCTCACCCAAAACGATTGTGTCCTGGGCCAGACCGACCCCAGCCGTCAAACCGGTGAAGGGCAGCGCCGCAAGCGCGCCCAGTACCGTGCGTCTGATCAGATTCATTTCAAATTCCTCCCAATGATCATTGTTCACGGCCAGTTATCCCGGCTTCTTAATGTGTTGTCAGCCCTAAAGAGCGCAGCTGCTACATTCAGCGCAGCCCGTCTTTGCCTTCTGCCTCCTCATTCGTCAGCCCGCCTACACGCGGCAGCGGTCGTCCGCTGTCGGTGACCGCAACTGCCACCATGATCTCATTGGCGCGGGGCGCGTCGTTCAACTGCACTTCGATGCCGTCAAAATGGCTGCGGACATAGGCCGCGTCCTTGTGACCGAGCGGTACGTCCAGTACTTGCCCTGGGCTGCCCATCTTCTTGGAAGAAGGCACCAAGGCGGCGCCCTTTTCGACCTCCTTGCGCAGTGGTGCGCCCAGCTTGGGGTGCAGGATGGCGGCGGCATGTTCCAGCTCGCCGTTCTCACCGACCATCGCCGATTTTCCATAGCTTTCAGCCTGTTCCGGCGTGATGTTAAGGGCCTCGACGCAACGACGGCCTAGCAAAGCGCCCAACTCAGCCCCGGTTTCCATCAGCGGGGTCAGATCCTCGACATATTGCCCGGCAAAGGGGTTTTCGATCACGGCCACAGCCACCGCCTTGCGTGTGGCGGGCGAGATCGGGCGCCCTGCCTCTATATGGGTTTCTTCAACGTTGACTGCGATTTTGCGGATCTTTGTCATCTTAGGCCGTCCTCTCCTTTGATGTCCCAGGCCTCAAGCCCGCCCGAGCGCGAATGCACCCGCGGCCCGGTTGTCATGACCAGCGAGAAAGCCAGCTCGCCTGCGCGCGGGGCGTCATTGCAACCCACCTCCATGCTGTCGAAATGGCTGCGCACATATGAGGCGTTGATATGCGTGATCGGCACATCCAGCCGCGCACCCACGCCGCCAACTTTTTTCGATGAAGGCACAATCGCGTTGGCTGTACCCAGCAACTGCCGCATCGCGTAACCACCGGGGGCATGCCACAGTGCGCCGTGTTCCAGCTCGCCGCCTTCGCCAACCAAGGACCCTTTGCCGTACCCTTGGACGTTTTCCGGACCGCCCAACATGTCGATCAGTGTTTGCGCCATTTCCAAACCTAAAGGTTTGAGGTCTTCCATAAAGCCCTGAATTTCGGGTTCGTAGCGTCCTGCGAAGGGGTTGGCGATCACGGCCATCGCAGCGACCCGCACCAGCGGCGTGTCGGACAGTGGTCCGCCTTCGTGATAGATTTCTTCAAGCGAAAACAGCTTTTTTCGCAGTTGAACGTCAGGCATATTGTGGAACCTTCTGAGTGGTTGAGATCACCAATCGGGACGCGCCCGTCTGGCAGGAGTGAGAGCCAAGAGACAGATGGGCGGCAGAGATCAAACCGCGTCCAAGCATGGTCTCGGCAGTATTCAGGCCGTGTGACAGGGCATCTTGAATATCTTGGGCAGAGAGTTGACCGACAGAAACCGGAACCGGCAGGTCGCCCAAATCGCTGTCATCGCGCAGTTGATTGGCCGGAAGGCGCCGGATGGCCGGATGCCCGGGCAGATCAACCGCGTTGGCGATCAGAGTCGCTGCCACATCGGCCATTGCTGCGTTGCTGGCCAGCACTGTAACGCTGTCGGCGATGCCAAGGCTCAGACTACGTCCGCCGCGACCCGACGTGGCAATGCCACCAATTTTGTCGCTTGCACGGATAGCAATGCGGCCCAGGTCGCACCCGTCAAGCCCACTCATGGCGATGCTATAGTCCTGACTCGAGCACAGATGCACGGCGATGTCTCCGCCATTGTTGACCGACGCGCGATCCAGGGGCGTGGCCTGTAGCATGGCCGCCAGTACTTCGTCTGCAACGGCTCCGGCAACTGCGGCCATGCGTGTAACAAACACGTTGGTATGAGGGCGGGCAGCGTCATCCATACGGCGCGCTACCCGTCCTTGAGGGCGGGCGCATTCAGCCGTCATGGGCGTTTTCAACAAAGCCAGTTCATCCACTAAGCCTTGCAGCAAGGATTGGAACCGTAACTGGGCAGCTTCAAATGCGATATCGCGCGCGCCATCTGCCTCGACGATCAGGTCGATCGGGCCGTGTTGCAGATGCAATCTGCGGCCACACGGCAATATGGCAGAGATGGGTTGCATCTGACCTTATGCTCCTTTCGCCCAGCGGTAATTGTTCGAAGACATAGGGTCGGGCTGGTTTTCGAACTGATCTACCTTGCGGGTTTCGTCCGAGATGACATCTGCAACTGGCTTGATCTCATCCATGTGCCCCCCCAGCGTGCCATAGTCGCTGACACGCATTGTGAACTCGATGGGGGCGACCAGTGCCGGGGTCGGAACATATCCGAACGAACCTGTGGGCATATCCAGAATGTCCACCATCACGGTGATGCCGCCGCCAGGCCAAACGTAAGCTTCGGCCCCGCCGCAGGATACAAAGGTAAGCGAGTCCTTGACCGATTTCGTGAGACGAACCGGGTTTTCCGTGACACCCGCCCGCAGGCTGCCGCCTGCGCCGCCCATGAACAGAACCGAGCAGACCGAAGGTTCGCAGTTTTCGGCAATCAGCTCAGCAGACGCCTTCAGCGCCGGGGGAATCTCGACGGGCTGAGGTTTCAGCTCGGCATCCAGTTCAAAATAGCCATATTGCTCACCAGTGGTGGATACCATCAACAGGCTCATACCTTCACGCGCGAATTTCGGATTGAAATCGCCCAGAATTTTCAGCGGATCCTCGATATCCGTACCGCCCCAGCCGGTGCCGGGCTCAGCGACCTGAAAATAGCGACCCGGAGTAGAACGACGGCCATTGATTTTGATCCCCGTGGGTTCGACGTCCAGCAGTTTGCCTGCCTGATGCTCGGACAGAACGCCGGTAATGTGGTCGTCGACCACCACCACGTCATCCACATGTTCAATCCACTGCTTGGCGAACATCCCGATTGTGGCCGAGCCGCAGCCCACCCGCATCAGTTTTTCCTCGACCCCGTTGATGATGGGCGCTTTGCCGGCCTGAACAACAACCGTGGTCTCATGTCCTTCATCACCGATCACCATCTCGACGGCTTCACGATTGCACAGCCGAAGCAGGGCATCGCAGGTGATCCGGCCCTCTTTTTTGGTGCCGCCAGTCAGGTGCTCTACGCCGCCCAGCGACAACATCTTGGATCCGTATTCCGAGGTCATGACGTGCCCGACCGGCTCACCATTTACGCGGACGACATCGCGTTCGTGGCCGATATGACGGTCGGTGTCGATCTTCACCTTGACGCCGCAATACGAGAATATCCCCTCGGTCACGACGGTGACCATATCCACGCCCGCCACATCTTGGCTGACGATGAAGGGCGCGGGTTTGTAGTCGGGATAGGTCGTGCCCGCGCCGACGGCGGTCACAAAGGGCCGTTTGCCCTGCACGATGTCGCCGTCCCAATCTTCGGGGTCTTTGCCATCCTTCAGGAACGGGACCAGACGAGTGTCTTCTGCACTTTCGATGATGGTCAGCGCATCCAGACGAACCAGATCGCCACCATGGTTGGCGTAGCGGTCGCAGGCCCCGATTTTGCCATCTGCGATATAGCACATCACCGGGCAGGCGTCGCAGCGGATTTTTTCCGGTGTTGTGCGCTCAGTTGCCATCTGTCAATTCCTTGATTGCTGCGCGCATTTTTGCTGGCGTTGCGGGACCTTGGGTCAGCCGAACGCCGCAGGCGCGTTTGATTGCGTTGAATAGCGCCGGGGCCGTCGGGATCAGCACGTGCTCTCCCAGCCCTTTGGCGCCATAGGGGCCGTGGGCATCCTCTTCCTCGATGATCAGCGTTTCGATCGGAGGGATGTCACCAATGGTCGGGACCAGATAGTCATGCAGGTTCTCGGTGCGGCCGGGCAGGTACTCTTCCATCAGCGCCATGCCCAGACCCTGCGCGATACCGCCCTGTACCTGACCTTCGACCAGCATCGGGTTGATCGCCTTGCCAACGTCATGGGCGGCCACGAATTTGATCGGTTTCACCGTGCCCAGCTTTGTGTCCACCTCGACAACCGCCAGGTGCGCAGCATATCCAAACTGCGCATAAGGTATTCCCTGACCGTTTTCGTCCAGCGGCTTTGTGGGCGGGTCATAGGTTTCTTCGGCGCGCAGGACGTAGCCTTCTGCGTCAGGCTCCAGCACGGTCAAGTCGATAGTGTGATGTTGCCCATTGTCGTCCACCACAATCAAACCCGCGCTCAGAGTGATCACGGAGTCAGGCCCGGCGTTCACGCGGGACAGAATCTGCGCCCGCATCGATTCACCAGACAGACGTGAAGCGCTGCCAGAGACATAGGTCTGACGTGAGGCCGAAGTTTTGCCCGCGTCTGGCGTGACATCCGTATCGGCCCCGATGATTTCGATCTGCGCAACAGGAACACCAAGCGCTGTGGCAAAGATCTGCGCGATCACTGTGTTTGCCCCTTGGCCGATATCCATTGCCCCTTGGTGCAAGACCAAACTGCCATCTGACCGGATACCCGATTTGATCGTCGACGGGTTGGGCAACGAAGTGTTGCCGCACCCGTACCAACCTGCCGCCAGTCCAACGCCGCGCTTCAAGGTATTGTTTCTTGCGTTGAATGCCTGAACCGCTGCATTTTCTTCGGTCCACGCGGGACGCAGCGCTTCGAGGCAGGCACGAATGCCGACACCTTGATCGAAAATCTGTCCGCAAACGGTGGGGACACCGTTTTCCAGGGCATTGTTGATGCGGAAATCAAGCGCGTCGATGCCTAGCTTGTCCGCCAACTCATCGAACAGGCATTCCTGCGCGATGGCTGATTGCGGAACGCCAAAGCCGCGGAATGCGCCCGACGGCGGGCAATGCGTATGGATGCCTTTGGCTTCGGCGCGGTAGTCGGCAATTCTGTAGGGACCCGAGGCATGCACGGGCACCCGGTTGGCCACCGTCGGACCCCAGCTGGCATAGGCACCTGTGTTGAACAGCCCATCAAAAGTCATCCCACTGATACGACCGTCTTTAGTTGCCCCGATCTTGACCCGCAGGTCGGAAGGGTGGCGTTTGGTGGTGGACTGCATCGACTCGGTTCGGGAATAGGTCAGTCGCACCGGCTTGCCGGTTTTGAGCGCGGCAAGAGCCAGGTAAGGCTGCACCGATATATCGAGTTTTGAGCCGAACCCGCCGCCGACCCCGGTCGGGGCAATACGGATCTGATCGCGCGGCATCCCCAGGATGATCTCCAGCGCGTCCAGGTCCATCACCGGAGCTTGCGTGCAGGCATGGACTTCGACCCGCCCGTTCACGATCTCGGCGAACCCGGCCTCAGGCTCGATATACCCATGTTCGACAAAGCCCGAGCGGAAATGGCCTTCGACCACAACATCTGCGTTGGCCAACGCGGTTTCTGGGGTTCCGCATTTCACGAAACCGGCACACATAACGTTGCCGTCGCGATCTGGGTGCAGCTGCGCGGCTTGGGGCGTCATGGCGTCCAGTGAATCCAGCGCGGCGGGTCTTTCTTCCCACGCTACCGGAAAATCTGCTGGGTCGAAGGTTGCCAGAACCTCGGGCAGGCCAATGATGGCGGCGACAGCCTCGCCACGGAACCGAGCCTCGGTTTCCGCGAAGACTGGTTGGTCGGCAAAGTCGGGAATAACGCCAAAGTTGTTGCGCCCGGGAATGTCGGCCGCAGTCAGGACCGCTTCGATCCCTGGGGTCTTATTGGCCCAAGTGTCCAGATCGCCAAGTGTAAATCGGGCACGGTGGTAAGGAGAACGGATGACACAGATTTCCAACGTACCTGCCGGGGCAACATCATCGCCAAAAAGCTCTGTGCCTGTAACCTTGTTGTGCCCATCCACGCGCCAGATGGCGTCGCCCGCGTGTCCCAGTGTTGCTGCTGGCAAGGCAGGCGCACCAGCGGCGACCACGGCATCGATAATCTTGCGATACCCGGTGCAGCGGCACAAAACACCGCCAAGGGCATCCTGGACCTGTTCATTGTTTGGCTCAGGTGTCTCGCGCAGCAAAGCGACGGCGGAGGTCATCATGCCGGGTGTGCAGATTCCGCACTGCGCCGCGCCGTGGTTCTGAAAGCTGTCTGCCAAACGTTTGGCAATCTGATCATCCTGCGTCAGCCCGGACACCGTTTCCACGGACCGCCCGGCAGCCTGTTGCGCCGGAACCAGACAGGCGCAGACCGGATCACCATCGACCAGTACAGTGCAAGCACCGCAGTCGCCGGCGTTGCATCCGATCTTGACGTCGCGTGCTGACAGCCGCTCGCGCAGCATTTCCGACAGGCGTTCACCCACGCGCGGCACCGCGCTGACAGGGTGGCCGTTCAAGGTGAATTCGGTCGTGAATTCATCAGCGCGTTTATCCATGGTGTTGTCCCGCTTCTGCGATTGCCCGGACACATTGTTCTGCCACCGCGTCCAGTCGGAATGCGGCGTCTCCACGGACGTCATCAATGGGGCTGAGCGGTGCCAAATGCTCTGATGAAACTTCAACCGTTTCAGGGGATTTCCCGATCAAATCGGTTTCGAGCTGTACCAGCCTTTGTGCCACGGCTGACGCAGCCCCCGCGGCGATGCGCGCATAGTTGATCCGGTGGTTTTTATCTAGGCCGATGATGACAGAAGTCATCGTGATCGAGATCACAAGGTATCGCCGCGCGCCGAGTTTTTCGAAATGTCCAACAGTCCCTTTGGGCGGATCGGGCAGGTAGATCGCGGTCACAATCTCATCGTCGGACAGCGCCGTTTTGCGCACGCCAGTGATGAACTCTGACAGCGGAACCTCGCGAAAGCCACGGGCCGAGCCAAGTTCAACGCTGGCCTCCAGCGTCAGCAGCGGTGGCACGCCGTCAGCGGCAGGCGAGGCATTGCACAGGTTCCCTGCAATCGTGGCGCTGTTCTGGATCTGCAGGCTACCGACTTCCCGCGCTGCCATTTGCAGGCCCCTAAATGCGACGGGCAGATTGGCCCGGGCAATGTCTGTCCAGCTTGTTGTGGCTCCGATTCTCCAACGGTCATCCACAAGTTGGATGCCCGAAAGACCATTGATGCGTGTGACGTCCAATATGTCGGTTTGCAGCTCATGACGCTGCCGGGATGGGAAAAAGTCAGTGCCGCCAGCGACAACCGTCAGATCATTGCTGGTCAGCAAGTCAAATGCATCATCGAGCGTGTTGGGAGAGAGATACCGCAAAGTGTCTATCCTGATGAGAAATTTCTCGTTAGTACACAAATGATATTACGCGAACAAAAAAAATGTCAACGATTTGTTTGGGCCAGTTCTGTTTATCATGAGCGCGGGTAGAAGATTGGATCACGGATATTCAGTCGATTGAGCATTCCCCTTATTTTCAAAGCTAATTGAGGAGCAGTCACTCTAGGCGAGATGAAATTGGGCGATGTGACGGCGCAATGCCGATTTTGTTTCACGAATGTCCAGAAGTTCCAAATTCGGTCAGTAATTCGTTGACACACTAACAAACAGTCATGAATATAGTGATCGATCACTCACCCACGTGTGGATCTTACAACGGGCTGAAACCTACCGCCTGGTGTCAATAGGGAGGAAGAAATGAACAAGTTCAATTTGATGATGGCGACCGCACTTGCTGCTGGTCTTGTTGCAGGGGCCGCTGCGGCACAGGAAAAAGTACGAATCGCTTTCATTGATCCGCTATCCGGGCCATTTGCGACGACGGGCACACAAGGCCTGGCAATCTATCGCCACAGCGTCAAAGAGCTGGTGAACGAACCTGGCGGGCTGTTGGATGGGAATGCCGAATTCGAGATGGTGCCTTTCGACAATAAGATCAGCGCAAAGGAATCGCTCATCCAGTTGCAGGTTGCCATGGATCAGGGCATTCGCATCATCGCTCAGGGCGCATCATCCGGTGTGGCGAACGCGCTGACCGAAGCGGTTGCCAAGCACAATCGTCGCAACCCTGATGATCCGGTTATCTTCCTCAACCACTCGGCCGTTGACCCGGCGTTGACCAATGACAAGTGCCAGTTCTGGCATTTCCGCTTTGACGCCAATGCTGACATCAAAATGGACGCGTTGACCGATGACATTGCAGCCAACCCGGATATCAAAAAAGTCTATGTGATCGGTCAGGACTATTCGTTCGGTAAGGCTGTTGCTGCGGCCGCACAGCGGTTCCTTCAGGAAAAGCGCCCCGATATTGAGATTGTCGGGAACGAGTTGCACCCGATCGGCAAAGTCAAAGACTTCACGCCCTACGCGCGCAAGATTGTTGGTTCGGGCGCAGATGCCGTGATCACCGGTAACTGGGGTGGCGATATGGTCGGTCTGGGCAAGGCGGTCATGGGTGCCGGTTTCGACAAGCCGATCTACACCTACTATGGCGCGACCTCGGGCATCACCGCGGCCTTTGGTGAAGAAGGCGACGGTATCGTCAAGCTGGTCGGAGCAGGTCAGGTCAATCCGGCCCCAACTCCTGAAGCGCAGGAGTTCATCGAAGCCTTCTATGTAAGCTTCCCGGATCTGGACTTCGGTCAGCCTCAGATGGCGAATGTCGCACCGATGCTGGCAGCCGCGATCAACGAAGTTGGCAGCGCCACGGACATCAAGGCGATCGCCTACGCGCTGGAAGGTATGGAATACGACAGTATTGTCACTGGCAAGACCGTGATGCGTGAAAGCGATCACCAGACGATCCAGACTGTGACCGTTCAAGGGCAGACACCTGAGGCTGCGTTCGACTATGACAATTCTGGCCGTGGTATGGTCGCAGAAACTGTTGTCGAACTGGCGTCCAATGACTCGTCCACCACGTGCGAGATGAAGCGCCCATAACCCTCTAACCACTCTGGTGGTCCGTCCGAAATCCGGGCGGGCCGCTAGGCTACCACTCAATAAAATGCAGGGAGACACGTAATGGCGCTGTTCCTCGTGAACGTGTTGGATGGATTTGTGACTGGTTTGTTGCTGTTCATGCTATGCAGCGGTCTGACACTGATCTTTTCCATGATGGGCGTTCTGAACTTTGCTCATGCCAGTTTTTACATGCTGGGTGCTTATTTCGCCTATCAGATCAGCCTCGTCACCGGGTTCTGGGTCGGCTTGCTTGTCGCGCCATTGATTGTCGGTTTGATCGGAGCTCTGATCGAGCGATACGGGTTAAGACGAGTTCACAAATACGGGCATGTGCCGGAACTGATCTTTACCTTTGGTCTTGCGCTGCTGATTGAAGAAACGATTCAATTCTTCTGGGGCAAAAGTCAGCTTCCATTCTCGGAACCTGCCGCGCTGGATTTTGCAGCTTTCGCTATCGCTGGAAATGCTTTCCCTGCCTACAAGGTTTTCATGATCGCCGTCGCAATGGGGATCTTCCTGACACTGCTATACATTCTGACCAAGACCCGTATTGGCATGACCATTCAGGCCGCGCTCAGCTATCCCGAAACCGTGCAGAACCTGGGTCACAACGTACCGTTGGTCTTTATGTGCGTGTTTGGCGTAGGAACCGCGATGGCCGGGCTGGCCGGCGTCATCGCTGGTCCGGTTCTGGGTGTTTTCCCCGGCATGGCCTTGCAGCTGGGTTCAATCGTTTTTGTGACCATTGTGATCGGCGGTCTGGGTTCCCTTTGGGGCGCCTTGGTTGCATCCCTGATTATCGGCTGGCTTCAGACCTTTGCCACCGCCTATGACGTCACGGCTGAACAGGTGCTGACCGCGATCGGCTTTACCAAGCCAGAGATGATCTGGGATCATCCGCTGCAGGACCTTTGGACACTGACGCTGCCTCAACTCGGCCCGATCTTGCCTTACCTGTTGATGATCATCGTTCTTGTTCTGCGCCCGCAAGGTCTTATGGGGAACCGTGAATCATGAGTATCGCTAGTAAGACGCCCTTAACTGCGGGCACTACGCGGCTGATATCGCTATCAAGCGTGATGCCCTGGGCTTTTGCCGCTTTGTTCCTGTTGTGCCTGCCATTTGTGTTCCAATCCAGTTCGGCGCTGACGATCATGAACCAGATGGCAATCACCATCGTCTTCGCGCTAAGCTACAACATGTTGCTGGGGCAGGGTGGTATGCTGTCCTTTGGTCATGCGGTCTATATGGGTCTTGGCGGGTTCTTCGCCATGCACGTGATGAACATGGTCGAGGACGGGCTATGGTTGCCTTTGCCGTTTCTTCCGATTGTCGGAGGCTTGTTCGGCATGGTCTTCGCCTTCCTGATCGGTAGTTTTTCGACCCGTCGGGCAGGCACTGTATTCGCCATGATCTCGCTTGGGGTCGGAGAGCTGATCGCCGCCTGTTCCGTCATCATCGTAGTGTTCTTTGGCGGCGAAGAAGGCATCTCGGGCGACCGGACCATGGGTCCGCCAGTGTTTGGATATGAATTCCTTACACAGCAAGAGGTTTATTACCTTACGGTCGTGTGGCTTTTGGTGGCGGCACTGCTGATGTACCTGTTCTCGCGCACGCCGATCGGGCGGATCGCCAACGCGGTGCGCGACAACGAGGAACGCGCCGAGTTTCTGGGGTATTCCCAACGCAACGTTCGCTGGATTTCCTTCTGCGCCTCGGGCTTCTTTGCCGGTGTCGCCGGGTCGTTGTTCGCGATCAACTTTGAGATTTTGACCGAAGAAAACCTGAACCTTGCAACGTCAGGCTCAATCCTGCTGATCACCTTCATTGGCGGCGCCGGCTTCTTTGTCGGGCCGATCATCGGCGCGGTCGTGTTCACCTTGCTGCAAACGGTACTTGGTCTGCATACCGAATTGTGGGCGCTGTATCTGGGCATTTTGTTCGTGGCCTGTGTGATGTTCTTCCCGTCTGGTTTTGCCGGGTTGATTGCGATGCATCGACGCCCGCTCGCCTTGGGTAAACTGAAATTGCTGATCAAGCCGTATCTCAAGGTGGCAATCCCCGCGATCACGAGTGTCTTGTCCCTGGCCGCCATTCTGGAGATTCTGTTCCACAAGCGCCATGGATACGGCGGCGATCACGAGATGCACCTCTATGGCATTGCCTTTGACAGTGGCGGCTATCAGGCCATAGCGTTTGCAGTAATCATCGCCGCGATCTCACTATTCCTTGTGTCCCGCGTTTTGCCGGAAATCCGTGAAGCCTGGGACAATGCGAACCATGCGGAGGACCGGGCATGAGCGCTCCTGCTATTGAGCTGAAAAACCTCGAAAAAAGTTTTGGTCTGGCCAAGATCATTCAGGGTGTGAACCTGCAGATCGCAAAAGGTGAACGCCATGCGGTCATTGGGCCAAACGGGGCCGGGAAGTCGACCCTGTTCAACCTGATCACCGGGCGGTTCGCGCCGACCTCGGGCGGGGTGTTTCTGCACGGCGAAGATGTCACCGGATTGAAGCCCTTCGAGATCAACCGTCGTGGTCTCAGCCGATCTTTCCAGATCACCAACATTTTTCCCAACATGACCGTGTTCGAAAACATTCGTTGCGGGTTGTTGTGGACAATGGGGTATCGCTATTCGTTTTGGCACATGATTGGTCGGCAGCAGGATGTGACTGAAAAGGCTGAGGGTATTCTGGCACAAATCAATCTGACCTCGCGCCGGAATGAACTGGCGGGCACGCTGGCTTATGCAGAGCAGCGCGCGCTTGAGATTGGGATCACGATCGCTGGTGGGGCCGATATCATTCTGCTGGACGAACCCTGCGCCGGGATGAGCCATTCAGAAACTGACCTGATCGTCGATCTGATACGCAACGTGACCGAGGATAAGACACTATTGATCGTCGAGCACGACATGGGCGTGATCTTCGATTTGGCCGACAAGATCTCGGTCCTTGTTTATGGCGAAGTGATCGAATCCGACACGCCGGACGTCGTGCGTGCATCGGTGAAAGTGAAAGAAGCCTATTTGGGCGCAAGTTTGGAAGAGGAGGCGGTGTAATGCTTCAGGTCACCGACTTGCACGCATATTACGGAAAAAGTCACATTCTTCAGGGGGTGAACCTTGAAGTGGGCGAGGGCGAAATCGTCTCGCTGCTGGGGCGCAACGGGGTTGGGCGATCAACCACCTGCAAGGCGATCATGGGCGAGGTCGCGCCACATGGGTCGATCAAGTTCCGCGGCCAGGAGATCGCTGGTCGCAAGAGCTTTGAGATTGCCAAGGCCGGGATTCGCTACGTGCCCGAAAACCGGGATATCTTTCCCGGTCTCACAACGCGCCAAAACCTGATATTGGGGCTGAAACCTGGCCAAAAGGACGGCGATGGCCGCTGGTGTATCGAGGATATGTTCGAGATGTTTCCCAACCTGCGCAATCGTGCGGACGTGGATGCCTCGGTTATGTCGGGCGGCGAAAAGCAAATGCTGACCATCTGCCGCGCTTTGATGGGCAACCCCGATTTCATCATGATCGACGAACCGACCGAAGGCCTGGCCCCGAAGATTGTTGAGCAAGTGGGGGATCTGCTGCTGCAGATTGCCGAGCGTGGCGTCTCGATCCTGTTGGTCGAGCAAAAGCTGACCATCGCTTTGCGTGTGACCAACCGGGTTTACGTCATGGGTCACGGGCACATGGTTTACGAAGGTACTCCGCAGGCATTGCGCGAAAATGACGAAATCCGGAAGGAATGGCTGGAGGTCTGAGGCAGTGCCACAGGCACCTTGCCCATAGTAAGCCGCGCTGTCAGCAATACCGCAAAAGGATTGAAGGGAACTTCGTAAATGCGGAGTTCCCTTCTTTTTTGGTGCACCAGATTATTTTTTCAGGAACGGTGCCATTGTCTTAAAGAACTTCTCGCCATAGGGCGGGCGAAGAGCCTTGAAGACACCATCCATGTTGATCTGCTTGAAGATAGCCTTTGCGTGGCTGAACCGTTTGAAACCATGCAGGCCGTGATAAGCGCCCATGCCACTGTTTCCGACACCGCCAAAGGGCAGGGTGTTCTGCGTCGAATGCATGATGGTCTCGTTGATGCACGCTCCGCCGGAAATGGTGCTTTCCATCACATGCTCCTGCTCGCCCGCGTCCTTGGCAAACACGTAAGCCGCCAGAGGGCGCGGACGGGTGTTGGCAAAGCCTATGGCCTGATCCAGCGAGTCGTAAGGCAGGATTGGCAGGATCGGCCCAAAGATTTCATCCTGCATGACGTCCAGCGCCGGATCGGCGTCGACGATCAGTGTCGGGGGCAGAATTTTCTCATTTGTGGTTGAGAGATCTTCGTTGGCCGGATTGACCTGAACGACCCTCGCCCCTGCCGAGCGTGCCTGCTCCACAAGGCCCTTGAGTCGGTCGAATTGGCGATCGGTCACGATATGTGTGACATCCGGGTTGCCGGACAGGGTCGGAAAGGCCTCGGCAAGTTTTGCCGCAAGCTGGGTAGCGAATTCTTCCATCTTTGCGCGTGGGACCAAGACATAGTCCGGTGCCAGGCAAACCTGACCCGCATTGAATCCTTTGCCCGCCGCAATCCGGGCGACCGCAAGGTTCATATCCGCGCTGGGGGCGATGATGGCGGGGTTCTTGCCTCCAAGTTCCAGCGTCGTCGGCACCATATGTTCAGCTGCTGCGCGAAGGACGTGCGGGCCAATGGTGCTGGCGCCGGTAAACAGCAGGTGGTCAAAAGGAAGGGCAGTGAATGCCTGTGCGACGTCGACGCCACCGGTCACGACCACGGCTTCGTGCGGGGCGAAGTTTGCTTCTATCAGCGATTTCAAAAGGTCGGACGTGCGGGGGGTGAACTCTGACGGTTTCAGCATGACCGAGTTGCCGGCCGCAAAGGCCTCGGCCATAGGGCCAATGGCCAGATAGATCGGAAAGTTCCAGGGACTGACAATCCCAATGACACCCAGAGGTTGGTAATGAATGCGACCGCGCGCGCCCAACAAGCCCAACGGAAACTCGACTTTTGCCTTCTCAGGGCGCATCCAGCGACCAAGGTTGTCCCGCGCGAATTTTAACTGTTTCACCGTACCAGCGATGTCGGCCGCGATCGTTTCATGTTGTGACCGATTGCCAAAATCAGCCGAGATCGCGTCAATCATGGCATGCCGATTATCCAACACCAGGTCGATTAACCGCGTGATGCGATCCTTGCGTTCAACCGCGTTTGGCGCGCCATGTTTGTCCTGGTGGGCTTTTTGTGTCTCCAAAAGCGTCGCGAGGCTCTCGGCGGGGTTGGGGCTATGCTGGTTCAATACGCGTCTCCTGCGGTTGGTTTTGCGGTGCGCAACCGCCTTCCTGTTGGTCTGTGTGCCCGTTCTGTCCCCTTGGTCACAAGGGTCGGGTTTCGTTTCTTTGCCGCCGGGCTGCGAAGTCTGCGTTGACATCTATCCGGCGATGTGGAAGGTAAGTGATCGTTCACTAATTAGCAAGAGCGCAGTATGACCCTGACCACAGAAGACAGGTTCAAGACCGGTATGCAGTTGCTGGCGGCCTCAACGACCATCATCACTTCAGAATTCGAAGATTCGCGCGCTGGAATGGCGGCGACGGCGGTATGTTCGCTAACGGCCGATCCGCCAGCTTTGTTGGTTTGCATCAACCGAACAGCGCGAACATATGGCGTCGTGATGGACAACCGAAAGTTTGCCGTAAACCTCATACCCGATGACATGACCAAGGTTGTCGGTGCCTTTTCGTCGAAAATGGACAAGGAACAACAGTTCCAGGCAGCCGGGACATGGATCAAAGGGGATCTGGGTCTGCCTGTTTTGAAAGAGTCCGTCGTGTCCTTTGAATGCGTGGTCGACAACTGGGCAAACACGAAGACACATGCGGTGTTCTTCGGTATGGTGAAAGAAGTTCACCTGAACCCGGAAAAGTCGGCGCTTATTTATGGGCGCAAGGGATTTCACAAACTAACACCGCTGGAAGGCTGATGTAGGGTCAAAGTGAATTTTCACCTGACTTCGCACGCCCCACGCCGCCAAAAAACGACAATCACGTAACTTAAGAATTGCCGTGATGATGCCCGGGAGGAGACACCAATGCCGACGCTTGGACAGCTGATCGACCGAAACGCAGACCGCTTTGGGGATCAGGATGCTTATGTGGAATTGGACCGCCGTCGCAGTTGGCGCGAGTTGGGCCAGCGAACGGATGCGCTGGCGCATGCGTTGCGGTCGCTGGATGTCCGCAAAGGTGATCGGGTTGGGGTGATCCTGCCTGACTGCATAGAGGTTGCGGAAACCATTGGCGCTTGCGCCAAGGCCGGTGCGATTCGAGTGGGTCTGAACTATCGCCTTGCCCCGCGCGAAATCGGCGCGCTTATTGACGACGCGGGCTTGGATGTTCTGATCGTGCAGGACACGAAAGTTGCAATCGCCCGAGACGCGTTGACCTTCAGCAGGCGCCAACCTGTGCTGGTGGGTGTCGGTGCCCAGCATACGCTGGAGCGGGATTATGAAACCCTGATCGCAGCGGCATCTGATCGCGGGGCTTTCACCCATACCCCGCATGAGCAATTGATGATCTGCTACACCACCGGTTCAACCGGTTTGCCGAAAGGTGCGATCTATCCTCACGCGTTGATGATCGAGTCGATGGGTGTAATCGCTCTGACGGAAGGTGCGGGCCCGGACGATGTCTGGTTGCACGCGATGCCGGCATCGGGCGTTCCGATCATTCACCTGCTGCGTAACATGTTCCACGGCACCAAATGCGCCATTGTCGGCGAATGGGATGCTGAAACGGCGCTAAAGCTTATTGACCGTGAGCAGGCGACGATCTGCGTTCTGGTGCCAACGATGCTGAACGACCTGCTGTCTTCCGGCCTGATTACGCAATACAATTGCTCGTCGATCCGGCAGCTGGGGTATGGGTCTGCGCCAATTCCACCCGCGACAGTGCGCGATGCGCTCAAGGCTTTCGGGTGCAAGTTCTTGCAGATGTTTGGCACGACCGAGCTGATGGGCATGGGCATGATGTTGACCGCAACGGATCATGAGCGCGCTTTGAAAGACGGGCACAATTGTCTCGAAAGCGCGGGCCGGCCACTTTTCTACGTGGACGTCCGTGTCGTTGACGAGCAGGGCAATGACCTTCCCAGCGGTGAGGCAGGTGAGCTGCTGATTCACTCGCCTTACGTGATCCCGGGCTATTGGAATCAGACGGTAGAGTATTCGGAAACCGTCCGCGATGGTTGGCTGCATACCGGGGATATCGCTGTTATCGATGCAGAGGGCTACGTCCAACTCAAGGACCGGGCAAAGTTCCGCATCAAGTCCGGCGGCTATAACGTGTTCCCGGTCGAGGTCGAAAACTGTCTGGCTGAACATGATGCAGTCGACGAAGTCAGTGTGTTCGGCCTGCCGGATCCGAAATGGGGGGATCGGATTCATGCCGTTGTCACCCTGAACTCTGATACGGCTGTTAGTGGCGCAGAACTGCGTGAGTACTGCCGGGGTAAGATTGCCAACTTCAAAATCCCGAAAGATATCGAGATTTGGGACGCATTGCCCAAAGGAACGACCGGCAAAATTCAAAAGCGCGAAATCATCGAGATTTGCTGCCGCGACGATCAAAGCGGTGCGGCTTAAGCACCGTTCCTGACTGAATGCTCATGGTCAGGGGATGAAAGTTCGAAAAACAGTGTGAGGCTTGATCGTTGAAATGCGGTCAAGCCTCTTCGTTTCAATGGCCCAACTCAAATGATGCAGGCCATTCGGTTGGGCAAGCGACCCGGTGAAATCTCTATCGCTTGCCGCGTGTACCTACGCCTCTATGTGCCGCAGAACCGATCTCTGAAAGTAGGTCAGCGGAGATTCCGCCCCAGGACCAGAGGCCATTTTGCCGACCGTGTATTTGGGCGACATCATCGCACGCTGCATTTTCTCGACGACATATACATCTTCAGTCTGGAAGTCTTGCGTTTCCAGCGGATGCACTTTCCAGTGCGAGCTTTTGATCATGCCGGATACTTTGTCATAGCCTGGGATATCCTTGACGGATCCGCGGCTCGACATCCATGATTTTGCGGCCCAGACATAAGCATGCAACCGTGTCACACCGGCGCTTACAGGTTCCATCACAGATATCGAAAAAGACCAGGGGCTTGCCACGATCAGGGTCGTCGGGAACAACATGTAGACGCCGCCATAGCCTTCTTTCTCAGCATGCGGGATTTTCTTCGCGTTCCATTTGTCCATGCGCGTAGACACGAAATTCGGAACACGCGAACGCACGGTTTCATTCTCGGTCGAGTACCAAACCTGATTGTCACCATAAGGGTCCCAGATGTTCTTGTCCTGAGTTGGGCCGCCAAGGGTGTTCTTGTGCAGATAGGCCAGATGGTATCCGTCGATCGCATTCTCGAAGAACACTTTCCAGTTGCACTGCATTTCATAGGTTACAGGTTCACCGTAAGATATCAGTTCAGGGCTGGTGATGTCGTGCGGCCAGACGACATCTTCCAATCCGCTGAGCCAATCGGACAGGTCCTGATCGGGTTCGGGATTGGCAAAGACAATGCCCTTGAACACCGCGACCGAAGCTCTGTGCAGGCCGTTTTCCTTCTTGTTGATGTCCGGGAAACAGGCCTTCTGGTCAGGGATGCCACGCAGCGCGCCATCCAGGCCAAAAGTCCACGAGTGATAGGGGCACACGATCGTTTTGCCCGCATTTCCGCAGCCGCGGTCCAGCAATTCGGTTCCGCGATGGCGACAAATGTTGTGGAACGCCCGCAGTTCGCCGTCGTTTCCGCGGATTACGACCAGGGTAAAGTGCCCTGCCTTGGCCGTCATGTAATCGCCCGCATTGGCAACCTTTGACTCGACGCCAGCAAACACCCAGCTGCGCGAAAACAGTTTCTTGTTTTCCTGCGCCAACCATTCATCCGATGTGTAGGCTTCGGGAGGCAATTCCTGGGTGGCGACCTCTGGCATTTGGTTCGGCTGTTGCATGAATGATCTCACAAATGGCTGCTAAGTTTTCATTATTGTCATTGTTGACAGATAACCGTAGAGGCGCCATATGTCAATGCAAAGTGATCGTTCACTAAAGTGGAAAAATTGGAAGAAATTGGCCGCAAAAATTGCGGTTAATCAAGATTTCATAGGCTCTTGTCCTGAGCCTGATGAAGGGATTGGAAACGCCATGCCGCGCCCGAGCTTAAAACCGCAACGGTCAGAAGAAATCCTTGATGCCTATATGACCTGCGTGGCCCGGTACGGGCTTGATGGTGCCACCCAAGAGCGTGTCGCGACCGAGGCTGGTGTGAAGCGACCATTGCTACGGCACTACCTTGGCAATCGTGACCAGATGATCGCTGCGCTGAATCAGCATGTCGCAGACGCGTTCAACGAGCTGACATTGGAGCTGGACTGTCATCTTACACAGATAGAAACAGGCGATCAGCTCTTGGAAATCCTTTTTGCCGAAGATGAAGAGATCGACCCGCGGCTTGCTGCTGCGTGGCAGGGGTTATCCGCATCAGTCGGGGATCATCCCGAACTTGCCGAGCCGTTGCTGGAAGTCCTGGCACGTTTTGTGGCGGTTCTTGAGAAGTTCCTTGGTCGCGTGTCGCCCGACGCTACACCAGAACGGGTCAGGGCCGTGGCGCAGGGCATTTCAACGATCTTCCTGTCCCTCGATTCACTGGCCGCACTTGATGCGCCGTCAAATTGGCGTACTGAATTGAAGCGGGCGGCTTCATTGCTGACGGAAACTTTGTAATTGCCAAGTCGGGTCGCATCCGACGACGTCAGCGCGGCAGGCCCTCTTCGGTTTGGGCCTGCGTGGACAGCCAATGACGAAAGCTGCGCAGCGACGGGTCGTCCGACTTGGTTTTCGGCCAAACAAGATAGTAGGCGCCCATCATCTCGACCGCGTCCGGAAAGGCTGCGATCAGTTTGCCTGTCGCGAGGTCCGGTTCGATCAAATAATTTGGCAGTAACGCAACGCCGAGACCGTGAACCGCCGCCTGATTGATCGTTGTGTATTGATCGTAAATCGTTCCGGGCAACGCGTCGGGATGGCTTGTCCCCATATGGCTGAACCATTCTTGCCAGGCATGGGGCCGGGTCTGGATGTGCAGCAATGGTAGTTTCAGCAGATCTCGCGGTGATGACGGCGCGCCTTTGGGCAGCAAGGATGGCGCGCAAACCGGCAATACACTTTCCATACGCAGCAACAGCCGATCCGTGCCGGGCCAATCGGGTTCACCAAAATGCAGCGCCGCGTCGAAGGGTTCAGAGGTAAAACTGAACGGACGCAGACGTGTCGACATGTTGATGGTTATTTCCGGGTGCATGCGGGCAAATTCCGGTAATCTGGGCACCAGCCACCGCATTCCGAACGTCGGCAAGATCGCAAGGTTCAAGGTGCCACCAACAGGAGCCACGTGCAGCTTTAACGAGGCCTGAGCGATCTGGTTCAGACCTTGCCGGACTTCAGCTACATATTCCTGCGCAACCGGGGTCAGCAGCAGGCGTTTGCGATCCCGACGGATCAGATCGACACCTAGCTGGGCTTCCAATGTTTGCAATTGACGGCTGACGGCACTTTGGGTCAGGGCAAGCTCATCAGCGACCGCAGAAGCCGAGCCTAAGCGATCCAGCGCTTCAAGGGCGCGGAGTGATGAGATTGAGGGGAAAAGGCGGCGTGGCGCTACCATCTATGCGGTCTGCTCATGAGTTACCCTGTTATCTTGCAGTTATTTGCGATTTGTTCAAACATCTTGTTGAATGTCTGCTTCAGTAGGTGTTCGGGCCTAAAATCCTCGTCACTGCCACTCCTGCGCATCATAGATCCACCCTTCCTTATGCTGTCCGGCCCAATAACCGATCGCAAACAGGTCGGTCATGTATTCGGGGTCGAAGGGTTCCTGCGGTTTTCTTTAAAATTCCTTGGGAATATAGGTGATGTTGGCTTGAAACCCGTCCCGGTTCGCGAGGGTCAGGATGCTTTCGATATTGCCAAGGCTTTGCGAACGGATCAGCATTTCGAACGCGCGGTTAGCCACAGCGGTTGCATTTCCGGGCAACGGATCGAAACTCGGTTCCAGCGTTTTATTGTGGATCAGCCAAATGCGGTTTTTTTGATTGCTCAGCCCTGCGTCCCGCAGCAGCTGACGCATCTGCAAGTCATATGGGTAGGCAAAAATCTCGCGGGTCAGTCCGCCATCCACATGCAGTTCTTCGCGTTGTACTTCGCCATTGGTCACCTTGATTGTAACGGGTTGAAACACGACAGGTGTCGAGACCGAGGCCAGAATTACGTCCCGGATGAGATCCCGCGCGCCCGGCGTGTCGGTTTGGGCGATCGCCCCGATGTTCCACAGCACCGGACGTTCCGCGTCGATGTTGGTGGTGCCGATCAAAAGCTGGCGGCCCAATCTGTGCTGCTCCGCGATCTCGCAGATCAGATCGTCGGTCAGTTCTTGCTTGATTGCCGCTTTCAGTGGCGTTGCTTTGGTCAGAAAACCGCGCCCAAAGACGGCACCCGAAACGTCTAATCGCACGACATCCCGGGTCGCGGTTTCGGTGTAGAACCGCTTCAGGCGGCTGTCATAATCCGGGCCGAGGAATGCAAAGGGCGCAATTAGCGCGCCGGTGGAGATTCCGGTGACCACATCAAAGGAAGGGCGTGTGCCCTTGTCGGTCCAACCATTTAGAACGCCGGCCCCAAAAGCGCCGTGCTGGCCGCCGCCTGACAGCGCAAGAATGTTAAGGCCTTGTCCCCTTGGAACCTGTGCTAGCGTCTTGCGCATTTCCGCATTGAGAGTTGCCAGACGGTCGCGACTATCATCCTCGAAATACCGGCTGTCCGGGGTTATTCCAACCGGTAGAAAGGTCTCGTAATTCTCGGGCGTCGGCGTAAGTGCTGTCCGATCATAGCTACTGGCACAGGCGGTTAGCATCAGCGCGAGGGCGAAATTGACACAAATCTTGAATGAGGGCATCGGTGAATTGTCCGTCTTGAAAGTGGTGCCGCTCTGTATAGTGCTAAGCATATTTTGTTGAGTGCCAAATCTCTGCAGGCGCCTTAATCCGATTGTATCGTTAGGTAATGTGCGAGATGACACCGATCGAAACGGCGGACATCGCAAAAAATTGCTTACATGTTTCGGCTGATTTCATTCTTTAAATTGTCACCATTGACAGTTGTTTGCTGTTTGCCTATCTCGTTTCAAAGCACCGTAAGATCGGGCATGTGTTAATCACTGTTGCTGAGGTCAAAACGTTTAGCTTGCCAACCGTGAAGACGACGGCCCTGGGAGGGGACAGCATGCCACAAATGTACCATGAGTTACCTGCAGAAGCGTACACATCGCAGGAGTGGTTCGACCGTGAACAGCGAGAGATATTCTCAAAAACATGGCGTTTTGCTGGCTTTATGGAAGATTTGCCCGAGCCAGGCCATTATCTTTCGGTTCAGGCGGGATTGAACAACTTGTTCATCGTCATGGGGAGGGATCGCAGGCTGCGGGCCTTCCACAATATCTGCAGACATCGGGGCACCCAATTGATCCGCGCCCTGGGAAAGACCCAAAAAGCGCTGACCTGCCCCTATCACGACTGGACCTATGATCTTGAGGGCAACCTGATCTCAGTCCCGGATGAGCATCGCGAATATAAGTCCGTCGACAAATCCTGCCTTGGCCTGAAACCTGCTTCGGTCGATATCTGGAAAGGTATGTTGTTTGTGCATCCCGACCCGAACGCAGGGTCGATCATGAAATGGTTTGGCGACGTGGACGATAAGGTCGGACCACATGTGCCAGAAGAGCTGGTGGAACACGAGGACACCTCGAACACCTATGAAATCAAGGCCAATTGGAAGATCGTTGTCGAGAATTACATCGACGTCTACCATCTGAGCCACCTTCATTCGAACACCCTACAAATGTATGACCACGCCAATGCGCAATATGGTTGGTACGGGCCGCACTACATCTTTTGGGAGCCGCCGGTCGAAGAGTTCGCCAAAGATCAGAACAAAAAGCTTCAGATGCCGCGGGTCGTTCCCGAAGATCAGAATGGTGCATGGGTGCCGATGCTGTTTCCAGGGGTCGGAATTGGCGCGTCAGAGGACGTATGGAACGTCTTTATCATTACCCCGCTTGCTCCGGACAGGACGCGGATTCTGAACCGGACGCGTGTTGCCAATGCATCGGGCTGGGAGTTTTCGAAACAGGCTACCCGGTCGGCGTCCTTCTGGAACAATTTTGGCATCAAAGGCAAATATGAAGGTGATGATGCGTATGATGAAAACGATCCGATGGCCTCGGGCGATTTCACGCAAGAGGACATCTATGCCTGTGAACAGCAACAGAAATCCTTGACCTCGCCTTATTTCGAAGTTGGTCCAGCCGCCGTTGGGGAAAGCCCCGTGGTTCAACACCAAAGGGTCGTTCGCGATTGGTTGCAAGAAGAATGATCAACCCCGACGACCGGTTGTCGATTGCGACCTTGCTGCGGGTCTTCCGCACAAAAATCGTAACGACCTGGGGTCTGACCCTGGTTGAAACGGGGTTGTTTATCTTCCTTCCCCTGTTGATCGGCTATTCGATCGACGGCCTGTCGAATGGGGACTACACGTCGTTCATCCATTTCGGTGTTGCGATGGCAGCGCTGCTGGTTGTGTCGACGTTGCGGCGTGTTTACGACACGCGGGCCTATGGCACGATCCGCGTCGAATTGGGTAAGGCGCAGGCCAAACGGGATGCGGGGCGCGAGGTCTCGGTGCTAAATGCGCGGGTACTGATGGCCCGCGAGTTGGTTGATTTTCTGGAGAATGAGGCCCCTGAATCGATGGGTGCAGTCGTGCAGGTTCTGGTCTCGGTTGGTATTCTGATGTCCTTTCACGGGGCACTTGCCACCGCCGCAGGGGCCGCTGCTGTGATTATCCTGATCATCTTTACCCTGTTTTCGCGTCGCTTCTTCCGCCTGAATGGGCTGTTGAACCACCAGTCAGAAAGACAGGTGACTGCGTTGCAAAGCATGGATCTGAAAAAGATCGGCCAGCACTTGTTCCGATTGCGCACGCATGAGGTTCGGTTGTCGGATTCCGAGGCACTTGTCTATGCTGCGATTTTTGCTGTCTTGCTCAGCATGCTGGCCTTCAACCTGTGGTTTGCGGCGACGCAAAGCGGGGCGACGGCAGGGCAGATCTTCTCGGTTGTTACCTATTCGTTCGAGTTTGTGCAATCGGTCGTGATTTTACCGATGGTCCTGCAAAGCCTCGCGCGCTTGTCCGAGATCACCGAGCGGATCAACGCACCGGCATCGAAACAGGGTGCCAATGCCTAATACGTTTAATTCAAACACCCGTCCCATATCGGGTATCATCACACATCCTGCCCTTTCGCACGGCACGAATTTCGGAGGCTCAAATGACCAGAGTTTTTCACCCGCTTGAGGTGCTTGAAACGCGTAGTGAGATCGGCGGGCAGGCCAAATCCGTCATGTTTGACGTGCCGCCACATCTGGCCAAAGACTTTGCCTGGCGTGCCGGTCAGCACCTGACCCTTCGCTTTTGGATCAAGGGTGAAGACGTGCGTAGAAGCTATTCGATCTCGTCTTCGCCCGTTTCAGGCGATCCGCTGCGTATCACCGTCAAACGGGTGAAAAAGGGGCTCGTCAGCAACCATATCAACGATACGGTTCAAAAGGGTGATGTGATCGACGTCATGCCGCCATTTGGTAGTTTTTGTCTGGATACAGACCCGGAGGAACGGCGCACACACTACTTCTTTGGGGCGGGCAGCGGTATCACCCCATTGTATTCCATGCTTAAGTCTGTGCTATTGGCCGAACCGTGGTCGGTTGCACATCTGGCCTATGGCAATGCGAACGCGGACAGTATCCTGTTCAAAGACGAGTTTGCCGAATACCAGCAGACGTTTCCGGAACGCCTGACGGTGCATCACCTTCTGTCCAAACCCTCAATGTGGTCCAGTTTCGCCTATTGGCGTAGGGGTGTCATCGACAAGGATGCGATCGAGGCGCTGATCACGGAAAATCCGCCTTATGCCCAGAATGCCCAGTACTACATCTGTGGTCCCGGCGGGATGAACAAAGCGGTTAAAGACGCGCTTATGTCTTTGGATGTGCCTGCCAATCGGATTCACATGGAAAGCTACGGCGGTGCGCAAGAAACCGATGACAGTATCAAGGGCGTTGATGCCATCGTGGACATAACGCTGAACGGTCAGCGACAATCGGTTCAGATGGCATCTGGTCAGACGATATTACAGGCTGCCCAACAGGCTGGGTTGAAGCCGCCATATTCCTGCCAGTCTGGGGTCTGTGGGGCGTGCCGGTGTAAGGTGAAAAAGGGTTCGGTTCATATGCGGGCACGAACCGCTTTGGATGATAATGAGATCGCGAAAGGTGCCGTGCTGTCTTGCCAGGCGGTTGCCACGACAGACAAGATTGCGGTTAGTTACGATTGACCCGGCCGTTGGCCGGGCCGTCGCTGTCAGGTTTTTTCTTCCAATGTTTCAGCCAATTTCAGCGCAGCGAAATAGGACGAATAACCCCATGTTTTCGGAGGTTTAAGCGGAATGAAAGCATCCGTGGTGATAAACAGGTTTATGATTCCGTGTGCGACGATCTCGCAGGCTTGTTTGTCGGCTTTTGGGTGTGAGGCAAGAACGATATCTATCGCGACCTTGTAAAAGGCCTCCATCGATTCCAGCAACGGTTTGCGAAGTTCTGGATAAATCTCAATCGAGTTTACGAGCGCCTGATAACAAATGTTGATCCGCGGATCCATCTCACCGTCAGAGTTGAACAGGGCCTCGATCAGATTGCGGACATCGGGATTCTCGGCCAGCGCAACGCGCAATGTTTCGGTCTGTTTGCTGAACGTTTCGACGACATGCTCACCTAGCGCCAGAACCATTGCTTTGCGGTTGCCAAGATGATGGCGGATCAGTGGGCGCTTCAGCCCGGCTTGTGCCGCAATATGTTCAAGTGTGGCCCCTTCGACGCCGTAGCGAACGACGCACGACATAAATGCATCGAGGACTTCTTTTTTTCGTTGATCTTGTACAGAGGGGCGACCCATGCGATGACCCTTACGTAGGAACGGAATTTTAGAGATATCTTAGTTGAGATTGATTGTCAAGACTGACAGTCAATTTAATTCCAAAATATCTACCGCTCTTCAACGTTTTCTGAGCTATCGCCCGCCGTTCCAGCAGGCAACCTAACGCAAGCGATGTTCAAGCGTCCCGGTAGGGCGAAGTGTTTTGGGGCGGTGGGTCTAGGTGAAAAGCCCAAGCCTTTCTCCGCCTGCCACATCCGCAAATCTATTAAGATTTGGGAACAGAGTGTTCAATGCCGACGGTTGCACACCAAACCAAAGAGACAGGTCAGCATAAAGTTGATCGGTCGAGGTCGTTGGGATCAAAACGCCGTCGCCCACATCAAGCGCGTTTTCGCTGGCCAGGCCAAGTTCGGGGTAATCCCCCAGAATCTGCCCACCTTTGACAGCATTGCCCATAACCAGGGTATTGCCCCCCCAACCATGATCCGTACCGTTGCCATTCGACGTCAGCGTCCGGCCGAAATCTGATCCCGTGAACGTCACAACACGATCCGCCAAGCCCATATCGTCAAGCGTTGCCTGAAACGCTCCCAACGCTTCGGACAATACGCGCAGCATACGGGCATGGTTCGCCAACAGTTCATCATGATGGTCCCAGCCAATATAGCGTACAAAGAACGTTTGCTGCTCGTGACCCAGCCGGTCCGAGGCGGCAATCGTCTTGGCGACCATGCGCAATTGTTGCGCGAGGTCCGAAGACGGGAAGGAGCGGGGTATCTTGATCCCACGGGTTGCGGATTTAAACGTCTCGTGTTTGGACTGCGCGTCGCGGGTCAGGTTCAGATATGTCTCGCGGAAGGGATCGCCGTTTTGATCGGCATTCATCATTCGGTTGAAACAGTCCAAAAGCAGGTCGTTGAGGGGACTTTTCTCTTCTTTCACGTATAGACCGACGCTGCCCTTGTCTGTGATTGAATATGGCAAGTCGATCGTGCCGGTCTGCGCAATGTTGTTTCCGGCCAAAGAGATGTTCATTCCGATCTCGTGCACCGATTTTGAGGGCTGTAGGTCATCAGCAAAGAACCCGAACCATCCGTCGTTCACACGCAGATCCGGGCGCGAGGTTTGCCAGTGTTTGAACTGGTCCGCGTGGCTCAGCAGTCCCAAGGGGAGTGCGGCCGAGCCGTCATAGAACTGCTCTTTCCGGACCTGTTCGACCAAGGGCCCAACATTGGCGACAAAAGAGAGGCGCCTTTGATCGAACAGCTCGGCCATTTCGGGCATCGACGGGTGCAGGCCAAAGCTGCGGCCCAGCCGATCTTTGGGCGTATCCAAGTCCAGCAGCTCACCTCGCGAAAGGGCAAGATTTGCCCGCGTTTCCGAGTATTGGCCGTGCGCGATTTTGTCATTTGGTACCAGCATGTTGAAGCTGTCATTGCCACCATCCAACATAACAAAAACAAGCGCCCTGCGGGCGGGCTTGATCATTCCCGTCCCAGCTTGCGCCAAACCGGGCAGGGTGGCACCCATCATTGCGCCAGTTGCGGCAACACCGGTCGAGGCCAAAAACTGCCGGCGCGTAAAGGATTTGATCAGCATGGGCTCAGGCCTCCTGCACGGTGAATTCTGGGGAAACGGCAATCATGAAGGCGATGGTCTGCACCACCCATTCGGGATTGTCCGCATACTGCACATAGGCCTGCTTGATCCGTTTGCGCACTTCGGCATCAGTCCGACCGGTCAATAGGACCGAAATCCGATCTATCAGCTCATCATGACGGCCTCGGTTCTGTGCGATTTTGATCTCTTCGCTCAGGTCGAAGCGCAGCGCGTTCTTGGAATTGGCCCTTAGTGTATCGGGGTCAAATTCCATCACCATCATCTGTTCAGGGCCCGTGCCGATCTGAGTCGAGACCAGCGGCAAGTAGCCGCCAAAGAACCAATAGTAGATGTTGTTGACATAAGCGACCGAGGTCGCGGCCGTGTGCAGCTCGAACTCGGGCGCGCGAAGGCCCATCTTCTGCAATGCGCCATGCGGGGTGAAATCGGGTTTGTAGAAATTGAACACAGTGGGCGCGGACAGTGGATGCATCTGCAGCGCCTCTTGAATGTCATCACCCAGCAGCCACAGCTTGCCGGTCTGGTTATGTGTTCCAAACGCAAGCAGAACCTGCGTGACGCGATGCAGGGGCGATTTCAGCTTTTGGGACTGAACTACTTTTGTCGGGGATTTGTATGCCGAAGGAAGACGTTTAGCGGCAACCTTATTGGTCAATGGGTAGGTCAGGATTGTGCGCACCGCGCTTTTCAGATCTCCGTTTGAGCCAAATGCCTGCGACACCGCTTCGACATAGGCGGGCGAGGGATTGGATGTGACCAGCCGGTTGATCAGATGGGTTGCGATAAACGGCGCGGTCGTAGGGTGGGCAACCAGTTGGTCGATGGTCGAACGAATTTCTTTCGGGCCGGACTGATCGCCGGGCAAGGTCAGACGACCGTTCAGCAGGGATTTTGCGCCGCGGTCGTGAAAGGCTTCTTCCACGATCATCGGTTTGGTCGCGTCAATGAAGGGCACTGTCTTATAGGCCTTTTCGACCCCATCATCGAACTGAACTGGATAACCATTATAGCTGTCTTCCCAGAACGACGTGTTCCACTCGTATTCATAGGCTGCGGGCAGCAAGCCGGTGAAGACCCGAGCCAGTTCCTTGATGTCGCGATTGTCATAGGTCGGGATCGGATCCCCACTGGCATCCAGTTTTTCCGTGCCATCGGGGTTCAGCTCGAACAAGCCAATCGAAAACAGCTGCATGATCTCACGCGCATAGTTTTCATCCGGATGGATGTTCTTGGCCTCGTTCGCCTTTTGATTGGTCATATGCGACAGGTAGATACCCATCATCGGGTGCATCGACACATCGTACAGAAGGTCTGAATAACTGCCGAACGCGTGCTTATAGAGCAGGTCATAGTAATTCGCCATCCCGATGGCATCCAGCTCCAGCGATGACGCGTCCGAGATGACCAGGATCTCGGACAGTGCCTGCGCAACACGCTGGCGCAGCAGGTCGTCGCGTTGCGATAGGGTGTGGTTCCACCAGGCCATGTGGAAATACCATTTATAGGGCAGGGCGGGGTTGTTGCCGTCGCCGTTGATCGCCCATTCGCCATGCGCGCGCTTTAGGCGCTTTCGGAAGCTCTTCCAAATCTTGCGAGTGGATTTTTCGAACGGCCCTTTGTTACCGATCGAGGCGTTCAGCTGATCATCCAACCAGCGTTCCGGGCCGGTCTTGCTAACTTGATGCAGTAACCTCTGATCGGCCCCAAGCGTGGCCTGCATCAAGAATCGACTGGTGTCTTCCAAGGATGACTTCATGGTGGATGGCGGTCCTTTAGATCTGACGACAGCAACTGGGATTGGCATAAACTGTCATGTGAGACAAAATAAAACTTAGCCCCGCCGTTTCAACCCGAAGAATTCGATATCCGCAAAAAAATGCCCCGTTTCCGGGGCAGTTGGGGTCAAATTTGCAAGGTAGCTTTAGTTTGCGTAATTCATTTTCAAACCAAGCGATGAGGTATTGCCATCGTATTCAATCGCCGCGTCTTCGAACGCCGGCAACGATCTGACGCCCGCGCCCTTGGAATATGCCCAACCTTCTTGCAGGATCGGCCCTTTCATCTCGAACTGGCCGTTGTCGTTCTGGTCGTGGTGTATCATGATCGCAAGCTGTCCGGGTTTCTGGTTCTCGAGCGTTCCGGAAACTGTGCTACCTGAGGCGGGGATCTTCGCGTAGCCCACGATTTTCGCCATCTGGCTTTGGTCGAACGCGGTCTTATCGTCAAAGGCCAGGATGTGAATAACGCCTCCGCGTCCAGCATCGACTCCTGAGATATCGATCTGTATATCCCCAGCCGCCGCCTGAGATGCTGCAAGAGCCATAAGGCCAGCGATGAATGCAGTTTTGGTCATTGAGTTTCTCCTGAACAGTTAACCGATGTAAATTCCAAACAGACGCCATGCGAGATCCTGCACGACGTAAAGCAGCCCGAAGGCGAACCACATGATCGTGATGGCGTAGAAAAGCGGCGGGTTTTCCTGGCTGTCGATTGTCTCAATCAAAAAGGCCTGGCCTGTCATAAAGGATGAGGCAGCCCACCACATGAACAGCAGCCCCCAGATTGCGTAGATCTGAAACCATGTTGCCAACAGCAAGCATAAGAAGATGATCCAGGAAAAAGGGTGGGATTTGAGGTATTGCATTGAACTTCTCTATCTATTTTCTGGGTTTGTGCCCGCATCAAAGTGGGCACGACGAAGGGATACCTATGCCTCACAAAACTGCGTGGCTTTGAAGAGGCTGTGTAACATTCTGGCTTGCCGCCATTGCAGATCAGTTGAAGTTCCGTCCACGCGGGCGACGTGCCAACTCTTTAGTCATGGATTGCCTGAAGCTGGTCGAACTGCGCCTTGTCCAACCGGTAGAACATCAGGGCAACAATCGAGGCCATGTATATGAAGAGGCTAAGGCAGGCATAGTTCCATCCCAGTGCACGGGAGACCTCGGGGGTCAGGTTCGATTGGTCTGGCGCTTCCGGAAAGCCAACATATGCCAGAAACATTCCGGAGATCGCTAACCCGCCAGCCGTGCCCGCCTTAAGCACGAATGTGATGACCGATGTGATGATCCCTTCGCTCTGGAAACCGTTCTGGCTGATACCCAATTCAACGACGTCCGCGGTCATCGACGTCAGCAGGGATGTGGTCCAGACAATCAGGATGATTTGCAGAATGCCGTGAGCAAACAGCAACCAGATCAGAAGCTCGGTGCCATTTGCAGGGAAGAACCCGATTTCACGCAGCACGTAAGGGGCGACACCGACAATTGCCGAGAGGATCGACAAGTATATGGCGCTCGATTTTTTGTCGCCGGATCGTGCGATAGGTTTCAGGGTTACGCCCGCTATCAAAGCGCCGATCAGGTTGGCCATCAGGATCAGAGCTATTTGGTCATTGTTCAGCTCCCAAAAGAACGAGGTCAGGTAGGTCCACAAAGCTGCTCCGATCCCGGCGCCCACCGCGAAAACGGCCGAGCTGACAAAGATGGCAAGTAGTGCAGGCAGCTTGAACGCTGCGAAAAACTGTCTGAAAAATCCAGAGATGCTGTAGGTCGCCACATGCGAAATATCCAGCATTCTATTCTGCCATTTGCGCGTGCCCAATGCGGTGACAGTGATAGCCAGCGCTATGAGGATTGCACCGACAAGGCCAGCTTCCTGATAGCCGGCCTGGTTGAGGATGCCGTAAGGCATCGTGTCGGTCGGAACCAACCAGATCACATACATCGCGATGACCATGATCTGACCGGCAATCCAGGTGACCGAGACCTTGAGGCCAGACAACATGGTTCGTCCGCCATAGTCCTTGGTCAACTCTGGCACCATCGCGTTGTGTGGCACGTCAAACAACGTCATCGCCGTCCGCAGAAGGATCGTTGTGATCAGCAGGAACCAAAACAGCTGGGTCTCTGAGGTCAGTGCTGCAGGTGGGTTCCAAATAAACCAGAACAGGAGTGCGACAGGAATGATCGCCGTGTAGATGAACGGGTGGCGCTTGCCGGCCCGAGAACGCGTGTTATCTGACAAGTAACCGACAACAGGATCGGATACAGCGTCGAACATCAGAGCAATGAAAAGCGCAAACCCCACCGTCTCTGCCGGAATGCCGATGACCAGATTGTAGTAGATAAGCAGGAAAAAGCTCAGCCCGTTCGACAAGATGCCGTTGGCTATGCCGCCCACCCCATAAAACAGCTGCATGCCGACCGGCGGGCTTTCAGTATTGGTATTCATTTTTCCTCCGGATCTACTTGCAGCAAGACGGTGAGTGATCGATCACTCAAATCAGATCACAAGGATCGTTTTTTGTCAAAGGTGTTAGATAACGGTACCTAACGACCGCGTTTGAGAAGCAAATGACCGCCGAAGCAACAGGCAACAAGCCGTGGCCATTCGCGTAGTGGAGTGTCAATCCCGACCGCGTTGGCGGTCGGGTGCTTGATCAGAAGTTATGCGACAGGCTCACACGTACAGCGGTCCCGGAAACATCCCGGATCTGTAGGCCAGCGTCAGGTTCGTTCACATCGCCAAGCGTACCATATGTGACATCAACCAGAATTCGGGTCTGACCAATCGAGTGCACGGCACCAAGCGTGATACCTTTGCCGCCGCCTTCATAGTCAAAGCCAACAAAACCGCCTTCAGGTTGCGACCGAGATAGAATGCCGTAGAAATACCACTTCGGGTTCAGCAAGTATCCGACGCCAATTTGGTAATCGATCGAGTTTTCCGCGAATTCCGCAAGCGGACCGCCGAGGGCTGGAGACTCCACGCTGACGTCATCCCAGTTCCTCCAACGGACCGACCCGAAGGCGCCCCAAGGACCGCTGATTGCACTTTGTACGTTCAGGGCGACCGTCTGAGGAGTGGATAGTTGCGTGGTCACGTCAGCTGGAGCAAGAGGTTGCAACTGTTCGACGCCGTCCAGATCGTGTTTGATTTCCGAGTAGTATGTCAGGTCGGCGCGAAACGCGAGCGACGGGATCTCATACGCAGCACCCACGAGGAAGCCAGGATTGAAATCCCCTTCGGAGTCCAGCGAGTAGCTAAGTGAAGGATTGATCAAGGCACCGCTGAAGTCGTTCAACTTTTCAAAGCGCACCCCAGCAAAGGCACTGAAATTTTCATTGAACTTGTACCGCGCCATAAGCGCGACTTCGGTGCCACGATATCGGACGTTGGTGCCAGCAGACGGAGCACCCGTACCGGTTGGGTACAGTAGCTTATAGTTGATAGAGTTGAAGCCGTGGATTGCGACTGCCCATTTGTCGCCTACGTCCTGTTTGTAAGCCAGGGATAGGCCGCTGATGCTGGGTGTGACGTCACCGGTCGGTTGGCCGAATTCAGTGCCTTCGGTTTTTGAATCGGCCCATCCTCCGGTGATCTCGACATATCGGCCCTGCTCAAAAAGGAACCGGTTTGCCGACGGAAACCCCTCGATTCCGCCAGCAAATGCTGGGCCTGAAATCAAGCCTGCGCCCAATGCCAAAGTTGCGATTTTCTTCATTCTTCCCTCCCTTTCCTCGGCTTTGTTTCTTTAATTTTGCCGAGGGGATCTGATATGACCGTGGCGCAAGGGCGCTTCGGCCTGTTGAAAGCGCCGTGGTTTGCGCATGGTCGTGCAACCATCGTGTGATGTGTCTTCAAATGATTGCGTTTCTGGCCTGTGGAACTGTTTGCGGTGCAGTAGGGAGGCGCGCAGCGTGTGGCCGTCGCAATTGCATGCGATGCGGGAATGTGGTCTTCCGTCTGAATGCAATGCCGCGCCTCTGAAGCGGGCCGTTTTGCAGCAGGCAATACCAATTGGTTCGGCAAACAAGCCGATTGCGCGTATTTTCATAGTCCCTGTCGTTTTTTGCAGCCCAGTCTTAGGCCGGGTTTTTGGTCTGATTATTGCGGTGCGAGTAGCCCCGGGCTGACACCTCCTCGTTGCTTAGAAGTTTTGATTGGCGCGCTCCTCCTGGGTCTGCGCCGCGTTTCGGAACAACTGTTCTGCGCGAACCCTACCAACGACCCGAATGTACTCTGGATTGGTCATGGATTTGCCCCTGTTGCTTGCCTGCTGGCTATTTGTTTGTCGGTTATGACAGTTATTTGTTGCACATAGCTGACATCTTTTCAATACGTTTGTATTGTACGTTTGAATTGGAATATTCTTTCGTGGCGAACGTTGTATTTTCAGGGCTTTGATCCAGTTCTCACAAACACCAAGGTTCCGCTCACACTTTTGCGGGATTTGCGCTAGGAAAGGCCGATGACGCAAAATTTGACAGAGAATCGGGCCAAACAGCGCGACAGGAACCGAGAACAGAAGCGACGCGAACTTGCCGAGAACGCGATTGCGACAATTGCGCGGGCTGGGTACGCCAACACCACCTTGCGGGATATCGCGGCCTCGACAGGTGTGTCGCTGGGCAAAATACAGTATTATTTTCCCGAAAAAGAGGGGTTGCTGTTGTATTGCGTAGATCTGTCGGTCGACCGGTTCACGTCACAGCTGAACGAGATTCTAGATGCAGAACTCAGCCCACGCGAGGCGCGCGGTGCCTATATCGAGCTGTTTGCCCATTCGATCATCAACTATGCGCATCTGCACAGGCTTTGGTATGACATCCGCAATCAGGCTATGTTCGATAGCCAGCTCAGGCCGCGAGTTGCTGACGTCGAGGCCCGGTTTGTCGCAATTTGTGACGAGCTCGGAAGGAAATTTGCTGTCGATGATGTGCGTGGTGTTGAAATCTATGTGATGCTGGACGGCGCCTTTCGGTATTACATCCAGCAAAGCATAGCTGGGATGCCAATCACGGCCGAGGACATCGCGCGGCACCTAAAACGCATTATAGGTTACCTGACGGGTGAAAAGTAAGCTACGGACCAATACTCCGCCGTCTCGCAATTTGCTTTCCGGGGCGTATTTTCGTTCTATTTCCGATCGGGTTGAAGACAAGATTTCCCGCCGATTACCTAGGGCTGACCGAGCTCTTGCATGGAGTATATTGTCATGAAAGAAAATTAAGCAAACGAGGCCGCATTGGCTTTAAAAATGCTGCACTAACCGCGTTTGCTGTGCTTACTGCTACTTCAGTTTGGTCCGATGACGTGGCCTAGGTGTTAGGCATTCTTTCTGCGTCACGTTGATAGAGTGCGAATGATCAGGCGCCCCTGTTGCAATGGGCTGACTTAGTTGTTTTCAAGATCGCTATCGGATCGAGGGTCCTTATATCGGTTCAGGTCCAGCACGCCTGCCTGAATGGGGTCGCTTGCCAGAAACATGGTCATCACCTGATCGCTGGTTTCCCAAAACCCCGGGCTTGTCCTGCGCAGCCCATAGGTGGCTACGATATCGATCCATTCGGCCTGCGACCGCACCGATTTGACGTCGGTTACAAAGGACGCCAGCTGGGCTTCCTGAAGTCGAAAGTAAAAATTCGTATAGCTTCCGATCACCCCCGGCAGAATGGTCAGCACGTCGGCTCGCGGATTCCTGCGATCTTTTTCTTCAAACAAGAACGCCACATTGTAATGGGCCTTATCGTGGAGCAGCGAATAGAGAGACGTGGACCCATCTTCGTTGTCCACCAAAAGCAGGGAAACATCTGACAGATACCTGACCCAATCGCCTGTATGATCCGCGAGTGCCCGCAAGTTATCCACAACTTCTGAACTCCCATTCGAACAGTCGGCGCTTTTGCATCTGTTGATCGTGTCCTCGACAGCCCAAAGACCGTTGCCGCGATTTAGAAGCTCCAGAAGGAACTCTTGCTTTGGCGTGTCCGTTCCAAAATCTATGCCAGTCGGAAAACTGTCATCGACACGACGCCGGTGCCAATAGGTGTGCAGCTCGGCCAGTGCCCCCTGATACCAGGTTTTGTGCATCCTTTGCCTGTCACCGCGCGGCATGAAGTTCAGGAAAGTGTCCTCACTCTCCATCCGCAACTCGTCCATGTATAACCGGGTTGAAAGCTGGTGTTCGAGCCGACCGAAAACATCAAAGCCTGCGACCAAGTCGTAATAAATACGTTCGAACACCGGATAATCGATAACCCATGCGGTTTCGGGGATGCCGCCGTGGAACCCGGTCATGGCAGAGGCATTGTCGAAATGCCGAAACACGGTAATCAGCGCCTGCGGATTGGTGCCCTCGCCATCCCAGATTGCGTCATATCCAAACCCGTTTTTGTGCGCCGCGCTGTTGCGATATCGGGCATCCCGAAACTCAAGATACTTGATCTGGTTTTCGTGGGACATTCCGTGAAGGTCCCCCAAGAACCCTATATCTGCAGTACTCACCGGCAATTCCAGAAAGGCCGCCCCGTCCGCCAAAAAGCTGGGTTCTGTGACGGACAGATCGGCATCCGGATCAAGGAAACTGACCCAGAACCGGTCTTCAATCACGTCAACGGCGGTTTCGCCGTGACAGACCGGTCCGCGGATGAAGCTGCGCACATAAAACAACGCGTCGTCCAAGAGAAACTGATAACGGCTGCGGGCCGGTATGTTGGCAAACGTGCTGAAGGGGTTGCCGCCTTCGTCTTCTCCGTACGCAGGCAACTCGGTGACGGACCAGGCCGGATCAAGGAATAGCTGCTGGTATCGCGCCAGACGATCCGGACCAAAACTATAGACCAGATGATCTTTGTGCACGATTGTTTCGTCGAATGCCTGCAGGCGATAATAGAACGGCCCTGCGCCGGGACTATCGAAAGGACGGCGTGTCGCGATGATCTCGATCTTTGATCCCGGTGGGCTGGCGGACCGCACCAGCTGAAAAAACTGTCTTGGATTGTCGGTTGGAAAGTGGAGGCGCGCCAGAAACAGATGTTCGTATACATATCTGCTCATCAATTGATGGCGCAGGTCGGGCGCGTTCAGAAAGGCCTCCCACTCTGTGATCTGATCCTGAATGTCCTGAGGGATTTGTGGTGTGGCCGATGGCAAGGGCGCACCATTTTTAAGCCATGACATGAGGGTCTGGTATTCTTGTTCACTCAGTGGGGCCGTGGCGTAGGGCATTCCCGCCCTTGGGTTTGCCGTGCTGAAGGCGTCGAATTCCTGTGTTGTAGGGCAGGTCAGGGGGCGATCAATCGACAAACCAAGCTGGGTTGGGACAGGTGCGTTAGCCGTCAAACGAGCTTGCCTGCCGAGCTTAATGGAGCGCTCTAACACCGATCCACCCGCGCCGGTTACCTCGGATGACGGAAGAACGGAAAAGAACCCAAGATCCCGCCACCCAGGAATTGTGTGCGCGTCGATTCCAAGCCGCGTTGGTTGCGCATCTTTTAGTCGTTCGGAGTGGTAGACCGCCTCTTTACTAGCGCCGCGCAAAAGGCCGGCAGGGGATGTCAGCTTGAGTTGGCAGGGCGCGTCGTAGCAACTGTGACAGACCACGCAGCGGTGGTTCAGGATATCCTGCACGTCGGCCCAGTCTGCATTTTCCTGCTTGTCGACAATGGTCGCGCCGGGTGCTGCTGCATCTGACTGGGCCAAACTTTGGTCAGCAAACGTAAATGCAATCGAAGCCGCTAAAACAAAGGTCAAAAAACGCAAATATTGTAATGTTCGCAGCATAGATGCCCCCGTCTGAATGGTTTGATTTTATTGACCATCACGCAAAGCCCATAGGCCCTAACAGGTTTATACTACTGAATTGATTTCGTTTGTCGCGTTTCCTGAACTTTTACGTTGAGGCATCGTTGGGCGTGTTTGCCGCAGTTTCACATGCGGCAAAGTAGATTTATTGGGAGCTTAGTTCGCCAATAATGTCAGACCGTTGCGCCCTTGATGCGTATGGCCGATCCCACGCTACCGGCGCAAAGGCCAATGCCAATAGCAATCAACAGCTCGAATGTATCGACCGCGGCAAATGAACCATGGGCGAAAACGAAGGTCGCCAACACCCCGACAATGCCCCCCATCAATGCACCCAGCCAAACGCGGCGAGTCATCATTCCAAGGGCCAGCCCAAGGATACCCGGCAGACTGATGACGTTGGCCCCGATTGTTCCCAGAATTTCCAGCATGTCGCGTCCCTTTTTCAGTCTGCCCGAGTACTCAGGAATGATTTGATGTCATCGCCGTCAGCTGCGGCCTGTTGTTGCAACGAACCCTGCGCTTTGCTGGCCAGGGTTTCGGTCACTTCCTGATACCGCTCCTGATAGCCGGGTGGCAGGCTATGGGCGATGCCCTGGTGGCAATCGATACAGGTCATGTTTTCATCAATGGCGCGTTGGTGCTCAGAGGCAGCGCGCGTTTCCTGCAATGTAAAATCCATATAGTCGAAGTTGTGGCAATTCCGGCATTCGCGACTGTCGGAGGCCTTCATCTTCTTCCAGACGGCGGTCGCCATGCTCAGACGATGCTCTTCGTATTTCTCGGGTGTACTGATCGTGCCTGCCAGCTCGTGATAGACGTCCTTGACCGCCATGATCTTGGCTTTGATCTTGTGGTTCCATTCATGCGGCACATGGCAATCAGAACAGATGGCCCGCACACCGGAGTGGTTGTTGTAGTGGATCGTCTCGCGATACTCACCCAGATTCGTCTCCATCGTGTGGCACGAGGTACAGAACTCTTCGGTGTTAGTCAGTTCAAGCGTCCAGTGGAAGCCGCCCCAGAACAGGATGCCAGCCAGAAAGCCTGCAAGGATCAGAAAACCCGAGCTAAAGGCAACCGCTGGGGTCCAGATCCAGTTCCAGAGGCGGCCAATCCAACCGCGTTTTTCAGGAGAGTCTGCCATATCGGTGCTCCTTTCATTCTTGCGTTGGATTAATTGCCCGAGGACGGTTGAAAGACGTTGTCAACCAATGGCGGTGCGTCTGCTTGTGGCACGTGGCATTGGTTGCAGAAATAACGGGTGCCTGCGATGTGATCCAACTCGTTGCCATCGCGATCCAGATAGTGAGTCATCGACAATGTCGGGGCGTTGCGTTCGCCGGCTTTGGTCCAGTCGTGGCAGGACAGGCACTGATTTGTGCGCGTGTCGATCTGATATTGCTCGACCGAGTGCGGGATCAGCGGCGGTTGTTGGCGATAGTTGCGCTGCATGCGCCCTTCGACGTTCTTGTGGATCTGTTCCAAGGGGATCAGTTCATCCACATCGGCACCCCGCAGGGTTTCTACCTGAGCTGATTGCGCAAGGGCGAATCCGCCCAAAAGCAAAACGGGGATAAGGGCTGTAAGGCCTGTTCGGGTTAGCTTGTTCATCTTGGCACTCCCTCAGATAGGTCTGGCTGCGCGCGGATCGGGCGCGGGAACTGGATCGGCAGGTGCGGCGATCTTGTCGTCGAACCGGTGAGTAAATTTGAAAACGTCGACGGTGCATACGTCGATGCAACGACCGCAGGTGGTGCAGTCAGGGGAAAGGATCAGTGGTGTGGAACCCGACTTACCCTTCAGCGCAGGAGATATGACCTGATTTTCTGGGCAAACGGCATAGCAATCCATGCAATCATCGCAGGCTGCCCGGTTCGCAGCGCTAACTCGCAGCAGGCCTTTCGCGCCAATCAGGCCGTAAAATGCGCCAACCGGACAGATGTGACCGCACCAGCCGTGGCGCGAAACGAACAGGTCGAACACGAAGATGGCAATGATCATGGCCCAGACGAACCCCGCGCCGAAAATCAGACCGCGATGCAGCATGGTGATCGGGTTGACCAGCTCCCAAGCGATCATGCCTGTAGCGCCCGAGACGATTAGGACGGTGGCCAATATCCAAAGGCGGGTGTTGCGCTTGGGCTGCCAGCCTTTCGGCAGGTCCAAACGTCTGTGCAACCAGTTGGCCGCATCGGTGACTGGGTTGATCGGACAAACCCACGAACAATAGACGCGCCCACCAATCAGAGCGTAGGCGACCAGAACGATTACACCCCCGATCAGGGCCGTCCATTCCGGCCAGTGTCCGGCGATCGCGCTTTGCAGTAAGATAAATGGGTCGGTCAGCGGCAGCACGCCCAGCGTCAAAGAACCCGCGAGCGTGCCTTGCACGATCCAGATGCCGAACCACGGCCCCAGAAGAAACACAGTCAAAAAGAACAGCTGGCTTGCGCGGCGCAGCAGCAGGTATTTGTGGGCGCGCACCCAACCTTTTTCCTCGATGGCCTCCATTCCGGCCGGCATATGTGTGCGTGCACTCATTGTCCGACCCCCGGCAAATCGTATGCAGGTGCGAACCCGCCCGGTGCGGCAAGGTTGTCGGTGCCCGGTCCGGGCAGTCGGTCCGGCAGATCGATGAGGCCTTCAACAAGGGGACCGCCTTTGGCCTCTTTCTCTTCCCAGCCTTTGCGGTAGTGATCGGCACTGCTGCCGCGGGCCAAACGCGCACGCAGGACCTTGATCGCGGCCTCGGGCAGAACACAGCTTTTCTCGCACATGCCGCAGCCTGTGCAGTGGTCCGCATGAACTGTCGGGATGAACAGTGCGTGGTGGCCTGAACGTTCGTTATGGGCCGTTTCCAGCGTGATTGCCTCATCAATCACGGGGCAGACGCGATAGCAGACATCGCAGCGCAGACCGAGGAAGTTCAGGCAGTTCTCCTGATCGACAAGGACGGCAACACCCATTTTGGCATCATCAATATTGTCGAGGGCCGGATCCAATGCACCGGTGGGGCAGGCGGCCACGCAAGGGATGTCGTCACACATTTCACAAGGCACGTCCCGCGCTGTGAAATAGGGAGTCCCGGTAGCAACCGCATCCACGCCCAATTCTGCCAGTTTCAATGTGTCGTAAGGGCAATCCCGCACGCAAAGCCCGCAGCGAATGCATGCAGACAGAAACGCCTCTTCTGGTAGCGAGCCGGGGGGGCGCAACGCTTCGGCCGGTAACGCGCGGGCATCGCGGGCGAGCCAGGCCAACATTGACCCGGCGACCACGCAGCCACCCGACGCACGCGCCGCATCCTGCAGGAAGCGACGCCGTTGCGGCGAAAGAGGTTTACCTTCAAAGGGCATGGGGACGGCCTTTGCCTCGCTTGTCCGTTACGCGCGCTCGACCTTACAGGCGCATTTTTTGTAGTCGGTCTCTTTCGACAGCGGGCAGGTTGCGTCCAGCGTCAGCTTGTTGGTCAGCTGATGCTCGTCGAACCATGGCATAAAGACCAATCCGCGTGGCACCTTATTGCGGCCGCGCGTTTCAACCCGGCTGGTCACCTCGCCCCTGCGGGTGGAGAGTACGATCTCTTGCCCACGGCGCAGACCGCGATCCTTGGCGTCCTCCGGGTGCATGTAGACAACGGCTGACGGAAACGCGCGATGCAGTTCGGGCACGCGGCGGGTCATCGAACCCGAATGCCAGTGTTCCAGCACACGACCGGTGGATAGCCACAGATCGAATTCCTCATCCGGTTCCTCGGCGGCGGGCTCATAGGGGGCAAAGATGATCTTGGCCTTGCCGTCCTCGTAGCCGTAGAACTTAACGTCTGCGCCTTCCGGCACATACGGATCATACCCTTCGCGGAAGCGATAGAGTGTTTCCTTGCCGTCGACGACAGGCCAGCGCATGCCACGGGCCTCGTGATACATCTCGAACGGAGCAAGGTCGTGCGCGTGGCCGCGTCCGAAATCGGCATATTCTTCAAACAGACCTTTCTGAACGTAGAATCCGAAATGCTCAGCGTCGTCGTTGTGGAACCCTTCCGCCGTTTCCGACAGCGGGAACTGGTCGACCTTACCGTTGGCATAAAGCACGTCATACATGGTCTTGCCGCGATGCTCGGGCATCTTGGCCAGCAGCTCTTCGCCCCAGACCTCTTCGATGGTAAAACGTTTCGCGAATTCCATCAGCTGCCACAGGTCCGACTTGGCCTCACCCGGTGCCTGCACCTGTTGACGCCAGAATTGCGTACGGCGTTCGGCGTTGCCATAGGCGCCTTCTTTCTCAACCCACATGGCCGTGGGAAGGATCAAGTCGGCCGAAACTGCGGTGACAGTTGGGTAAGGATCCGAGACTGTGATGAAGTTTTCCGGGTTACGGTAACCAGGATAGCCTTCTTCGTTGATGTTGGGCGCGGCTTGCATGTTGTTGTTGCACTGGACCCAATAGGCATTCAGTTCGCCGTCCTTCAGTTTGCGGTGCTGCAACACGGCGTGGAAGCCGGGCTTGGGCGGGATAGTGCCCTCGGGGATGTTCCATGCGGTTTCGCAGATTTCGCGGTGCTTATCACTCGTAACAACCATGTCCGCCGGCAGACGGTGGGCAAAGGTCCCCACCTCACGCGCCGTACCACAGGCCGACGGTTGACCCGTCAGCGAGAACGGTGAGTTTCCGGGTTCGGAAATCTTTCCCACCAGCAAGTGCACGTTATACATCAGCGAATTCACCCAGGACCCACGGGTGTGCTGGTTGAAGCCCATGGTCCACAAGCTCATCACTTTACGGTTGGGGTCGGCATATTGCTGGGCCAGTTTCTCCAGCTTGTCTGCAGGGACACCAGACAGTTCAGAGGTATATTCCAGCGTGTAGGGCGCGACGGCTTCGGCGTATTCTTCAAAGCTGATCGGATCCATCTTGCCCGAGTTCGGATTTTCAGCTTCTTGTTGCAGCGCGTTGGTGTCGCGCAGGCCATAGCCGATATCGGTGGCGGTTTTGGTGATGTTGACGTGATTCTTGACGAAGTCTTCGTTTACCGCGCCATTTTGAATGATGTAGTTGGCGATGTAGTTCAGGATCGCCAAATCGGTTTGCGGTTCAAAAACAATGCCGTTGTCCGCCAGTTCGAACGAGCGGTGTTCGAAAGTGGACAGCACATGCACCTCACATCCCGGCTTGGTCAGGCGCGTGTCTGTCAGGCGCGACCACAGGATCGGGTGCATCTCAGCCATGTTCGAGCCCCACAGCACGAAGGTGTCCGCGTACTCAAAGTCGTCATAACACCCCATCGGCTCATCAATGCCGAACGTCCGCATGAAGCCTACAACGGCTGATGCCATGCAGTGTCGTGCGTTGGGGTCGATATTGTTAGACCGGAACCCGGCTTTCATCAGTTTGGAGGCCGCATAGCCTTCCCAAACCGTCCATTGGCCGGAACCAAACATGCCGACACTGGTCGGGCCTTTCTTGGCCAGCGCCTCTTTCCATTTTGCGGCCATGACATCGAACGCTTCGTCCCAGCTGACCGGCTCGAACTCGCCGTTTTTGTCGTATTCGCCGTTGGTCTTGCGCAGTAAAGGCGTGGTCAGTCGATCCTTGCCGTACATGATCTTGGACAGGAAATAGCCCTTGATACAGTTCAGCCCGCGGTTCACAGGCGCGTCAGGATCGCCTTGCGTCGCAACGACGCGACCCTCTTTGGTGCCAACCAGAACAGAGCAGCCTGTACCACAGAACCGGCAAGCCGCCTTGTCCCACCGGATGTCCGGCGCTCCGGCCTGGGCATTGGCTTGACCGGCCGCCAGCGGAATACCAGCGGCTGACGCCGTTGCTGCGGCCGCAGAGGCCTTGAGAAAAGTCCGACGGGATTCAGAATGTGTCATTGCGTGGGCCTCCGGCTGGGGGTTGGGCTTGGGGCATCGGGCTGCGGACGGGCGTCCGCGGGATCCTCGAAATGGTGATAAGTCAGTGTCAGTGAGATGACGCCCGGGATCTGGTGCAGATCCATGATGATCTCGGACGCAAGGCGTGATGGCGTGTCTTCGACAACGACAACAAATCGCCCATCGTCTGTTTCGGCGTGAATTTCGACACCCGGTGTGTCCCTCATCACCCGCGCTGCTGCGCTTGTGTGATCAGGTGCGACATGGGCAAGACAACCGCAGATGTTCATTGAGTAGTTTCCATTTGTGGTTGAGATTGGCGTTCAAGCGCAATGGCATCGGCGGGACATAAACTTGGGCAAATCCCGCAGCCGTTGCATGTATCAAGGTCAAGCACTGGCTCTGCGCGGCCACCGGTCATCAGTTTGAAGCGGATCGCGCCTTGTTCGCAATTGTCCTGACAGATGCGACAACTGACGCCGTTCATGGATAGGCACGTGGCCGCTGTAAGCGCGGCGCGCCATGGCCAATCTGGCAAACGGTCAAACATTAACGTTTCGGTTGGACAAATCCGGGCGCAGTCACCGCAGAAGGTGCAGGGATTATCAGTTGGCTGGAACCGGGGGTATCCATCTGCCCCGATGATGATCGCATCCTCGGGGCAAGTATCTGCGCAATCACCACATTTGCTGCATGTTTCAACAAAGCACAGCTCAACCGAGCCCGGAGGTCTGGCGATATTGCCGTCCTCTGGTCTAATTTTGGCGCTTAGAAACGCGCGTCGGCTGGTCAATTGTTGCATTGCATGCGACCTGGCTACACTCGATTCCTGTAATCGAGTGTATCGCATACCGTGATCTGTGGGGTTCTTTTTTGATTTAGGTCATTTTGCCCGATTATTATTAGTCATTTGGGAAACTTTAACTTTTGCACCTATGCGACCTTTGGCGATCAGCGCCGAGGTCGAGCGGTTCGGATCAACAGAAGAAAGACAAAAACCGATCCCAGCGATGTCGTGACAATACCAACAGGCAGCTCTTGCGGGGCAAGCAACAGACGGCTCAGTATATCCGATCCTGTAAGCAACGCTGCCCCAACAATGGCGGCGGTAGGCACAAGCTGGCTGTGCAATGGCCCTGCGATACCGCGCGCGATGTGGGGAACCATCAAGCCGACAAAACCGATCACACCCGCAACGGACACAAACACAGCAGTCGCAAGAGCGGCCACGAAGAACATCCGGAACCGCAAGCCTTGAACGGGCACACCTAGGGTGGCGGCCGTCAAATCACCAGTCAGCAGCGCATCAAGCCAGCGGCTGCGGTACATCGCATAGGCGAGGATCAATGCTAAACCTGCGCAGACCAGAGGGAATGTCTCCCACCGGGCAAGACCCAAACCCCCAAGCATCCAAAAGATAACAGAATGGGCCGCACGGCTGTCGCCCGCGAAAATCAGATAATTGGTAATAGCTGAAAACAAAAACGAAACTGCAAGCCCCGCGAGGATCAGTTTTTCGGGCGCGCTTGTGCGCAGCCCATGAACCAAAGCCAGCACAATGCCTGACGCGACAAGCCCTCCAAAAAACGCGGCCAGTGGCAGGGTCCAAAAGCCCAGCACATCTCCGGTTACTGTAATGACAAAGACTGCTCCCGCCGCAGCGCCAGAGGACAGGCCGAACAGAAACGGGTCCGCCAGATCGTTGCGTGTGGTGGTTTGCAGGACAACGCCGACGATGCCCAGCCCGGCACCGATCACGGCGGCAAACAGCGCGCGTGGTAAGCGCAGGTCAAACACGATGCGGTGGAGCGGAGACATTTCCCCTTCCACCATCCCCGTGCCCAATAAGACACCCGCCAGTGCGTCAGAGGCCGGAATGGATGTGGTCCCGTAGACCGTCGAGGTTAGCAAAAGGGCGGCCAATACAGCCGCCCCCAGCAAGAGTGTAAGGCCAAGTCGGCCCATATCAGTTCAGGCCCGGGTGCATGGCTTTGGCCATCTTCGAAATTGCTTCGATATTTGCCGGTCCGGGTGTCAGTTCCTCGTAGCGCAGACCAATCCAGCGTTCGTTCTTGACCGCGTCCGTCTGAGACATCACGGGATGGTCCTTTAGGAACTTGAAGGTATCTGCGGCGCCATTTCCAGTTTGATAATCAAGTAAAACCAGGAATTCCGGGTTCGAAGCGGCAACAGCCTCCCACGAGGAACGTCCCCAGCTGGTGTCCATGTCATGGGTGACGTTCTCGCCGCCAGCGGCAGCAATCATCGCGTCGGGAATGGCAAACTTACCAGCCGTAAACGGGGCATCGGCGGGGCCGTCCAGCAGGAAAACGCGGGGCTTCGGCAGGTCGGCCGTCTGTGTTTGAATCGCGGACAGTTCCTCTTTCCAGCCGGAAACCAGCTCTTCTGCCTTGTCTTCAACGTGCATTACTTTGCCCAAGCGAAGGACGTCGGTGAACAGCAAATCCATGCTGGCTTCGGGGCGATCCTTATCCAGGTGTACGCAGCTTTCCGTCAGGATCATCGTTTTGATGCCAAACGGCGCAAGCGTGTCGGGGGTCACGTCACCGCCCGGCTTCATCCCATAGTACCAGCCCGCAAAGAAAAGGTCGGGTTCGACCGCGACCAGATTTTCTACTGTTGGATACTTGGGCGCAAGTTCCGGGATGTCGCCGCGCAAGGTTTCAAACTCGGGGCTGGTTTTGTACCAGCCGGTGATGCCCGTCAGGCCCACGATCTTGTCCTGCAAACCCAGTGCAAAAGCCATGTCGGTCATGTTAATGTCGTGCACGACCAGCCGCTCGGGTTGAGTTTCAAACACCATCGGCTCGCCGCAATTGTCGACGGTGATCTCGCGCGCTGTTGCGGCACTTGCAATGCCGCTGATCAGTGCAGCGCACCAGAGAGTTTTGTTCATGTTACTTTCCCTAGTTTGAGGTAGTGGTTCTTCGGATATCCAGTGCCGGGATCATGCGGCCTTCATGCTGAAAGCTAAGAAAATCGACACCGAACGTTTCACGGACCCTTTCGGGTGTCAGCACTTCGTGCACTGGGCCGAAACCGGTCAGGCGTGTGGATTTCATTAACGCGACATGGGTCGCGAATTCCGGGATCATGACCAGATCATGGACGATCATGACCACCGTAATGCCCAGCTCAGCCACCAGCGACAGCATGCGTCCCTTGGCGTCCGGGTCCAGATGGTTCGTCGGCTCATCCAAAAACAGCAGCGACGGGTTCTGCGCTAACGCCCTTGCGATATGAGCGCGCTGGCGTTCCCCCCCGGATAATACGGCCATCCGCTTGTCAGCGAGGGCAACCAGTCCGGTCAGTTTCAGGATTCGGGCCAATTCCAAGGCGTGCTCAGCCGCAGATCGATCGGCGCGGATCGGGATTTGCCCAAGGGCCACGTAGTCGCGCAGAAACAAACGCCCGTCCGGCGATTCCTGTTGACTGACCACGGCGATCATTCGGGCGCGGTCCATCGCCGAAAGCTGCCGAAGGCTGCGCCCCTTTACCAAAACGTCCCCCAGCACAATCTCTTCACCGCCGCACAAAAGATTCAGCAGCGTTGTCTTACCCGCACCGTTTGGGCCAGCAATTGCCAGAGTTGCCCCTTCATTCAGTTCGAAATTGACGTTTTGCAGCAGTACGTCGCCGTTCAGGGCGTAAAACTCCAGCCCGCGCGCCTCAAGGAAAGCTCCGCAGGTCATGCGCTTGTCTCCAGTTTTAGCCGTGGCAGGCGCGCCAGGGTCTTTTCAAGAAGGGCAGGCGGGCGCTGCGATGCGTTGGTCCACCCGTCGGTGCTGCGGTGGTATTGATGCGCAAATTCGGTCAGGGCGTCCACGTCCTCAGCCGATTGGATGTCACCGAAAAGGTACTGCGCTTTGTCTATTGCCTGAAACCCGACGGTTGTGGGTCGACCGCAACCGGCCATGCAGGAAACGCTGCGGATGCCAAAACTGGATGGAAGCTTGCCTGCAAGCGCAGCGCGCAATGAACCCGCCCGGTCAGAACCCTCGCAGGTCTCGCAAATCAGAAGGAAGTGATCAGTACTGATCGACATGGCCCACTCCGCCTGTTGCCAAGCGCGGACAGAAGGTGCCAATCATGTCATCACGTCTTAGACGTGTCATAAAGCCTCCTTCCAGGACGCCCCGCCCCGGGTTGGTTGAACATCGGATGGTAGGTCTCCTGACTTGCGGGTCGTGGCTTGGCCATCCTTCCCGACCCATTTGGGGTCAGTGGGTATTTGGCGTCGCTCACCGCTTACAGTTGCGGGGGCAGTCACGGACTTGGCGCTTGTTGGCAACCTCACCGTATTCCCTTTTCATCCCTTGGCGAACCATAGGGAACCATCGCGGTGATGCTTGCCCGAGTTCCGATTTTGGGTCAAGCGATAATACTCAGCGCCCTACGCACAGAGGTCATTTGTCATTTGCCAACGATCTGACTACGCTGCATCGCAGAAATGTAGGGGCAAAGGTGGATATGTTCTGGTTCCGGGGGGGGCGAACATCCAATGTTTGAAACGACGAACGCACATTCAAAAACAAAGCCAGGCAAGATGAAAATTCAAGAAAACAGAACCTATTCTCAACTGAAGGTAGGCGACAAGGCGCAGGTCACCCGATTGTGCACCGTGGACGACTTGTACGCGTTTGCCTCGGCTTCGGGCGACCACAACCCGCTGAACCTGGCAGCCTATGACGGTGATGGAGATGGGCGCCCCGAGGCTGTCGCGCCCGCTTTGTGGCCTGCTGGTCTGGTGGCCGCAGTCATTGGGAACATCTTGCCGGGGGCCGGTACGCAAACACGTCGGGCGGATCTGAGTTTTCATGCTTCGGTTTTGGCAGGCGAAGAACTGACTGCCTTTGTGGCTGTTACAGAAAAGCGTGAAGACGGCGACCTGACCTGTTCCGCCGAAGTGCGCCGGGTCGGGGATAACGCATTGATCCTAAGCGGCACCGTACAGGTCACGCCACCATCGCGGCATTTGACCTTCGACTCGGTCGAGGTACCGGGACTGATCGTTCAGCGTCACCGGCACTTCGACGCTTTGTTGGAAAAGGCACGTCCTCTGGACCCGATGCCCACAGCGATCGTCGCCCCGGAAGAGCCGAATTCGCTAGGCGGGGCATTGCTCGCGTTGGAAAACGGCATCATTACTCCGATTTTGGTGGGCGACCCGGACAAAATCACCGCCGCTGCCGCCCAGCTTGGGGCCGATTTGTCCGGAGTTGAAATCATTGAAGCGCGAGACCACGAAGTGGCCGCCCAACGCGCGGTCGGGCTGGTCGTTGAAGGCAAGGCCCGGATGTTGATGAAAGGTCACTTGCACACAGATGTCCTTCTACGCGCCGTTCTGCGCCGCGAAAACGGCCTGAGGACCGGGCGACGCCTGTCGCATGTGTTCGTGATGGACGTGCCAGGCATGTCTCGACCCATCATGGTTACAGATGCAGCGGTGAATATCGCACCGGATCTCGAAACCAAGGCCGATATCGTTCAGAACGCCATCCATCTTGCGCATTCTATTGGCATCGAGATGCCCAAGGTTGGTGTCTTATCAGCGGTTGAAACCATCAACCCGCATTTACCGTCGTCTATCGATGCCGCGCTGTTGTCGAAAATGGCCGAGCGTGGACAGATCACCGGCGGGCTGGTCGATGGTCCTTTGGCCATGGACAACGCGGTTGATCTGAACGCGGCGCGGACAAAAGGCATCACCTCACCGGTCGCGGGGGTCGCAGACATTCTGGTTGTTCCGAATATCGAAGCCGGCAACATGGTAGCCAAACAGCTGACATATATCTCTCATGCCGAGGCTGCCGGCGTTGTGATAGGTGCTGCGGCACCGATTATCCTGACATCTCGGGCAGATGATGATGCTTCGCGGCTGGCGTCTTGTGCTGTCGCGGCGCTGCATGCAATTGCTAATGAAAGCAAAATCCATGGCTGAACATGTTTTGGCGCTGAATGCCGGGTCGTCCTCGTTGAAATTCGCGCTTTACGAACTGGTCGAGGACCGACGTCCCAGTATGCGCTGGCGCGGTCAGATCGAGCGGTTGGGGGATGCACCACGCTTGTTGGCCCAATCAGCAGGGGGGCGGTCTGTCGACCGTCAGTTGTCTGGAGCCAAAACACATGACGAGGCCATCAGCGCGTTTCTTGAACTTACCCGCGAATACCTGCCGGACATTCACGTCCGGGCCGTGGGCCACCGCGTCGTTCACGGCGGGCCAGTCTATTCGGAACCTGTCGTGGTGGACGAGCACGTCTTTGATACGCTAAGCGGTTTCATTCCCTTCGCGCCTTTGCACCAACCCTACAGCCTTGCGGGTATTAAGGCGGCCGCGGCAGCCTTTCCGGGTACCACCCAGATTGCGTGCTTCGATACCGCGTTTCACAGGACACACCCTTGGGTGAATGATACCTTCGCATTGCCTCAAAGATTCTACGAAAAGGGCGTTCGCAGATACGGGTTTCACGGGCTAAGCTATGACTACGTCTCGCAAAAGCTGAAAGAAATTGCGCCGGGTTTGTACGACGGCCGCGTCGTCATTGCGCATTTGGGAAATGGCGCGTCGATGTGTGCGGTGTCGGGCGGCCGGGCCGTGGCCTCGACCATGGGATTTTCGGCGCTCGACGGTCTGCCCATGGGCACCCGCAGCGGGCAATTGGACCCGGGGGTCGTGCTTTACATGATGCAGCAAGAAGGGATGGAGGCAGACGAAATCGCTGAGCTTCTCTATCGAAAGTCCGGCTTGCTTGGCCTGTCCGGCATGTCCTCGGACATGCGCACCCTGTTGGCTGCTGACACTCCGGACGCGCGCAAGGCGATTGAGTATTATGTCTTCCGCATCCGCCGTGAACTGGGCGCCTTGTCTGCCGCACTGGAAGGCATCGACGCTTTGGTCTTTACCGGAGGCATCGGTGAAAATGCCGCCCGTATCCGTCAGATGGTTTGCGAAGGGATGCGCTGGATCGGGATTGATATGGACCCGAACCGAAATGCCGACAACGCTACGGTTCTGTCCACTGATTTCAGCCGGGTGCGTATTCTGGCTATTCCCACCAACGAAGAGATGGTGATCGCGCGTGCAGCGGCGAGAATGGCATGATCGCTTCTAATCCGGTTTGTTTTTTCCACGCCGCGCGTATCTGAGCAGAACGCCTAGAACCGTGCTGATAATATCGGGTGACAGCATCCCGATCGGATCGCGCTTTAGGCCTACGATTGCGTTGCGCGCCTCGGCGAAGTTGTCCCGGACTTCGTCCTCGATGTCGTGCAGCGCCATATCCCGCAATTCGACGGCAGCCGAAGTGTCACTTTCGGCGGTCATGGAATTTGCGACCAGTGCGAGGATCACGGCCAGAACAAGGTTCACCCCGGCCACTATGATCGCGGCCAGAGACTTTGACATGGTCTCGGACAGCCAAAAGAACCCGGCGACGTTCAGCATGATTACTGCAAGCCCAACGGCTAACCCGGCAGCAGCGTAAAAGCCTGTGCGTTTTGCCGCGACGGACAGTTGCCTTTGAGCAATAAGTCGCTCGGCTCGCAGGATGATCGAAATGTTGCGTGAAATGCGGTTCATGTTCGGGCTCCTACCGGGAACGGCCTAGAAGATAGCCAAGCGTGAAAATCCCAAGGGCGAATAGGATCGGCCTTTTATGTGGAAACTCCTCAAGCTCTGTCATGACTTCTTCTAATTGCGTTGACCACTCATCCAGGCTTTCGACAATTCCGTCCGTCATCGATTTGTGTGGATCAGCTTGTTTGCCGCTGTTCGAATCTGAGATGCTTTCTCGTGCGCTGGATTGTTCGGCCAGTTGACGCCGCAACTCTGCGACTTCGGCTTCTAGCTGTGCTTTGGTTACCATCACTTGGGTCCTTCGATGGTCGCGCAAAAATCAGGCTCGCGACTTTTTCCTTTGTCGAGGGCCATGTTAATTCGATTTTTTGAATTCGGGAAAGGGTGTTATCCCGATGCAGCGATCAGCACCCGGCCCGGATGTGATCAAGCCGGCGCACGCGCTTTCCGTTTATCAATAGTCCGATACCAGCAAGAAATCGGGCTTTGAGTTTTCTTCAATCGTTGCAAAGCGCGGAATGGGATCCTCGAATACATTATCGGTCCGGTCATCGTTGACAGTTGACACCTCGCCAATCAGGCAGTCGCCCTGTTCCGCCCAGAATGCATGCCAGATACCCGGCATCAGGGTTACGCTCTGACCGGGTTTCAGCCTTAGCAACTCACCAGGTTGGATGGTGACAGGGCAGTTGTCACTGGGAACAACCACCGGGTTATCCCGGTCTATACCGCCGTCCGGGTCCGAGGCATAAATCTCCATGACCAGATCGCCGCCGCCCCGGTTGATGATGTCTTCGGCCTTGATGATGTGGCGATGCATCGGGGAGAGTTGTTTGTCCCGAGAAACCAAAAGCTTCTCTGCATAAAGCATGCCGCGACCTTTTTTCAGATCCTGCACATCGCCATTGCGCAGGGTAAATAGGAACAGGCCAAGCTCATCAAACCGGCCTTGGCCGTAATCGGTAATATCCCACCCGAGGCCGCGGTCACGGATGCCTTGTGCCTGTGCGCTGCGCATTTGTTCCGGCGACCAGTTGGCAAAGGGGGGCAGGACGGCCCCGAACGAGCGAATGAAGGCCTCGGCTTCGGTTTTGATGTTGTTGATATCTGATCTTTTCATCTCGGTCCCTCAGGGGGTCAAAGTTCATGCGCCCAGGGCGGGTTTGCGCCAGCGCGGGAAACGGTGATGGCGGCGACGTCTGCACCTTTGGCCAACGCCGCGCGCAAGACGTCTGGGTCTAACGTCCGAAGATTGGCCTTGGTCAATCGACCTGCACGGTCCAACTCAGCCAGAACGCCAGCGTTGAAAGTGTCACCGGCACCCACCGTATCGACCACCTCGACCGCTTTGACAGGCACCGAAGTTTCGGACCCGTCCACCAGATATCCTGACGCCCCATCACTGCCGCGTGTCACGATAACTATGGAAGGTCCTGCTTGCAGTAGTAGTGGGACTTTCTCGGCCAGTGTTTCAGGCCCTGGAACGATCCAGTCCAGATCTTCGTCCGAGACTTTCACGATGTCGGATTGAGCGATCATACGGTTCAATCGTGTACGATACCGTGATTGATCCTTAATAAACCCGGGTCGGATGTTTGGGTCCAACATGACTGCTCGGTCTGATCCGTGGCGCTCCAGCAGGGCCGCGTAGGCGTCCGCACAGGGTTCACATGCAAGACTGATCCCACCAAAATACAAGGCGGATACAGTCGGCAGCTGTTTTGGCATGTCCTCAGGCAGCAACATGCGCCCAGCCGAGTTTTCGTCGACAAAGCTGTAGGTGGCGTGGCCGTCCACTAGCTGCACAAAGGCCAGTGTCGTGGGGCGATCCGATCGGATCACATGGCTTGCTTCCACATGGCTGGCTTGCAGCGCGTCTGCCAGTTGCTGTCCGAACATATCTGTCGATAAGCCTGTCAACAGACCCGTCGGCGCGCCCAGCCGACCCAAAGCAATGGCTGTGTTGAAGACGGCACCACCGGAATGGGGTACGAAACCTCGCGATCCAGAAACGGTTGGCTCGGCGATCATGTCGATCAGGGCTTCACCGCAGCACAAAATCATGCCGTGGTCCTTTCTGTAACAGGGTCAGGCGGTCAGTTTACCGCGCGAGCGCACTTTTACAGAAATTGTTAGCGCCAACAATGCCAAATTCATCTTGCTCGGACACATACAGGTTCATTGAACGCCGCAAGTCACTGAACCGCCCACCGGCGTTAAAGGCATCCCGGAACGCATCCTTGAACAGCCACCGGTTTTTCTCGGCGACACCACCCACAAGGAAAACACCTCCTGTCGGCATGTAGGCGACGGCCAGATCGCCCATAATAGCCCCAAGGTGGGTTTTGAACATATGCGCAGTTTTGACCGCAATCGGGTCGGATTCCGCCAGCGCGTCCTGCAGTATATCCTTGGCGCTGCGCCTTGGAGCATCGGTCTGTCCAGCAGCCATGCTGGCGGCTTGGTACAGAATGGGAATGCCGGTGCCGCTGAGGAACATTTCCGCTTCGAGCACTAGGCTGTCATCAAAGAAGCATTCGGGCGCGATATGGCGTGCCGCTTTGAAGACTTCGACCTCATCCTCGTGGCGTGGGGACAGCCCGACATGGCCACCTTCGCCTGACGCGGTATGGTATCGCCCCTGGGAATACAGCAATGCGCCTACGCCTAGGCCAGTGCCGGGGCCGACAACCAGCCGGGTTCCGACCGGCGGTGTCTCAGCCCCTTGCAGGACCTCGACATGGTCACCGGTGATTGCGGCGACCGACCAGGCGGCCGCGGTGAAGTCATTGATAACAAAGGTGTGTTGCGCGCCTGTTGCCTTGCCGATGTCGCTTTCGGACAAATCAAGATGCGCATTTGTCAGGCGGATTGTCCCATCTTTGACCGGACCTGCTCCGGCCGCAACGACGGCGCGTGGGTCTGTGCCAACCTCGTCACGAAGGCTGTGAAATGCATCCAGAAGCTCTTGCAACGACCCGGTTGGGTATTTGCGAAGGTCCGTCAGTTGTCCGTTCGAGATGACACCCAGTCGTGTATTTGTGCCACCGATGTCCGCGACAAGATTCCAGTGCTCGTGCATGGTTCCGGCAGGCTGAGCCATCGGCAGGGAAACAGACCCACCGGCCAAGGCCGATTTCAGCGCGTTGTACGAGGCTTTTGGCGTTCGTTCGAGCGTATCGAAATCGACATCAACCAACCCGAACCGCTTTTCATAGCCAAAGGACCACTCGTAATTGTCCAGCAGCGACCAGATGAAATAGCCCTTGACCGGAACACCTTCGTCCAGCGCCGTCTGTACCGCACCAAGGTGCTGGTTGAGGTAGTTAATGCGATCGTTATCTTGCTTGCGTTCCGGGCTCGCCATGCCGTTTTCAGTTACGTAAATTGGCAAGTCGCCCGTAAAATCGCGCATCGTACGGGTCAGAAAGCGGGTCAGGGCATCGGGTTCAATCTCCCACCCCATCTGTGTTTTGGGAAGCGGGCCGGGTACTTCTTCCAAGCTTGGCCATACGGTATCGGTAGGCGCGATCAGTTTGCGGGTATAGTAGTTCAGACCGCACCAATCGACGGGTGCACCAATGGTGTCAAAGTCGTCTTGCCAGCCGGACGGAAGATGAGGTTCCAACCCGTCAAGAACATTTTGCGGATAGGCTTTTTTGAACACACCACCTAGAAAAAACCGGTTGTAGATCCCGTCATAAAGATCAGCCGCCTTGCGCGCAGCTGGACTGTCATCGGCAGGTTCGGCCCATTCCAGATTGAACACAGCGCCCAGGTTGGACATGCCGAGGCCACGCATCGCCTCGATGGCGCGGCCATGAGCCAGCAGAACATGGTGCATCGCGCGAGCCGTGGCGCGGATGTCGCGCATTCCAGGCGCGTGATGTCCTTCAAAATGGCTCAGCCAACTGACACACCATGGCTCATTGATTGGGGCGACGCTGTACATACGGTCGCCGATGCGGCCCATGATGACCTCAGTGAAATCGGCAAACCAGCTTGCGATATCCCGGTTACGCCAGCCGCCCAGATCAGCAAGCGGAGAAGGCAATTCCCAATGATAAAGGGTCGCACAGGGCCGAATGCCGCGTTCCAACAAGGCGTCGGCAAGTCGGTCGTAATAATCCAGACCCGCCTGATTAACGGGACCACGTCCTTCAGGCAAAACGCGCGCCCAGCTTGTCGAGAACCGGTAGCAATCAAAACCCGCGTCCCGCACCAGATCGAAATCCTGTGGAAAACGGTTCAGGTGATCACAGGCCAGATCTCCATTCTCGTTTCGCACCACGTTTCCGGGTGAGGCCGCAAAGCTATCCCAATGGGTTTTCCCCGCGCCACCCTGTGCGTGGCCTTCTATTTGATAAGCAGAGGTTGCGACACCAAAGAGAAAATCTTTGGGGAAGTCCGAGCGAGTGTATTTCATTTTTCAGAACCTGTTTGGGGCGGGGCCGGTTGAGCCGCCAACTACCAGTTCGGCCTCCAGCAATCTAGTTTTCACCGGGTCTTCCGGAGATTTAATGCGTTCGATCAGCATTTCAGCCGCCATTTCTCCGGCCCTACGTACAGACGATCGTGTAGCGGTGAAAATCGGTACGTCCTGACCGTTCTTCAGATAGGAAAGATCGTCGTCATGGGCGATGACCGAGACATCCTTGCCCATCTTCAACCCCGCTTCGTTGAGTGCACGGCGCACACCGATCGCGGAAATCATAGAGGCTGTCAGGATGGCCGTAGGGGGGTCATCCAGGCGAAGCATATCGCGGGTTTCATGGTGACCATAAACCTCGGTCATCTCGGCGCTGCGCATCAATTCCGGGTCGGGGGACAGACCTGCCTCATGCAGGGCTTCAAGATATCCGTCGCGGCGACGTTGAGCGAAATCCATATCCTCAAGCCCGTTGATCAGGGCAATGCGACGATGCCCAAGGTCGATCAGAAACCGGGTGGCGCGCAGGAACGAGCTTTTGTTGTTCACGTCGATCCAGTCATAGGGCACGTCCACCCCGGTTGATCTGCCATGAACGATAAAGGGCACGCCCATTCTGGTTAGGACCTCGATCCGGTGTTCGTTGACCTTGGGGCCTTGCAATACAATACCATCGACCGCGCCACGCTGGAAAAGACTGCGATAGGCTTCCTCGATCGAGGTGTCATCTGCATTGGTGAACATCATGTCATATCCATGATCCGAATACTTGCGTGCAGCACCGGCGACAAAATCACCAAAAATCGGGTTCACCATTTCATGCTGGGATGAGGAGGGAATCACGTGCCCAATCACCATCGAGCGCCCTGTTGCCAACCCCTTGGCCCGGCTGTTCGGCCAATAGCCATGCTTGGCAGCGGCGGCTTGAACGCGCAGGCGCGTATCCTCGTTCACCTCGGGGTAACCATTCAGCGCGCGGCTGACAGTGGTTTGAGATAAACCAAGGATTTCTGAGAGCTGCTTTAGATTCATCTTCGCCTCAAAGCGCCTTCAAATTTGATCATTTTCAGATTTGCGGGCGCTTCCCACCCGACTGCCACATCTTGCTGACACTGCCCTGAATATTAATAATATAGGCAACAGTAAACAGATTATTGACAAAAATTGAATGTTAGCGGATAAAGTGCACTATCCAAAGCGCTTTGAAAATGAGTCTCAAAGGCGCGAGCAAAGTTGGGAGGAAACTTCATGAAACACTCGCTTTATGCAGGCGCGGCCACGTTCGCCCTGATGGCGGGCGCGGCGTATGCCGACAAGGTCACCGTGTTCGGTCCGTGGCTGGGGCCTGATCAGGAAAATGTCGAAAAGGTTTTGGACGGCTTTGCCGCAGCGACCGGGCATGAGTACAGCTATGTCGGCTCGGACAGCTTTGAGCAGCAGATCAGAATTGATGCCGAAGCCGGATCGGCGCCCAACGTAGCGGTGTTTCCCCAACCCGGTCTGGCATCAGATATGGCCAAGGCGGGATTCCTGACGCCCCTGAGTGAAGGAACTGCGGATTGGATTCGCGACAACTATGCGGCCGGTCAGTCGTGGGTGGATCTGGGAACCTATCAGGGCCCGGACGGGCAGGACCATCTGTATGGGTTTTTCTACAAGGTCGACGTGAAATCGCTGGTTTGGTTTGTGCCGGAGAACTTCGAAGACGCCGGCTATGAAATCCCGGCCACGATGGAGGAGCTGAAGGCGCTGACCGATCAGATCGTTGCAGATGGCGAAACGCCTTGGTGCATCGGGCTGGGGTCCGGCGGAGCCACCGGTTGGCCAGCGACTGACTGGGTTGAAGACATGATGCTGCGCACGTTGCCGCCCGAAGACTATGACGCCTGGGTCGCCAACGAATTGAAATTTAACGATCCTAAGGTTGTCGCCGCGATTGAAGAATTCGGAGCGTTTGCGCGCAACGATGATTACGTGGCCGGCGGAGCCGGTGCGGTTGCAACAACTGACTTCCGCGACAGCCCGAAGGGTATGTTCAGCTCGCCTCCGCAGTGTTACATGCACCGTCAGGCCTCGTTCATTCCCGCCTTCTTCCCCGAAGGTACGGTTGTGGGCGAGGATGCTGACTTTTTCTACTTCCCGGCCTATGAAGGCAAAGACCTCGGCAGCCCGGTCCTTGGGGCCGGCACAGTTTGGGCCATTACCAATGACAGCCCGGGCGCGCATGCGCTGATGAAATACCTGGAAACGCCCGAGGCGCATGAAGCCTGGATGGCTCTGACCGGGTTCCTGACGCCGCACAAAGGCGTCGATACCTCGGTCTTCTCAGACCCAACGCTGAAGAAGATGAATGACATTCTTCTGGGGGCCACCACCTTCCGGTTTGACGGTTCCGACCTGATGCCGGGCGGCGTGGGTGCAGGCACCTTCTGGACTGGAATGGTCGACTATACGGGCGGAACACCTGCCCAGGACGTCGCCGACGAAATTCAGTCCTCGTGGGACGCGCTGGACTAAAGCGTCTGAGATTGGGCAACCCGCTCTGCCGGGTTGCCCGAACCTATCGTCGCAAGGGAGAGCGGCATGCACCCGGCATTTCAAGGCCTGCTGACCATCGCCATCGGCGTGTCAGGTTGCGTGGGCTATTTCTATCTATCCAATCAGTTTCTGGACAGAGTTCTTTTCCCGCCTCGGGGGCCGAATGCTGGCCGCAATATCAACCGCGCGAACATGATCCGGCCTTGGTTGTTTCTGTTCCCAGCGCTGGCTGCTTTGGGCTTGTATCTGGCCTATCCGGTTGTCGAAACCCTGCGTCTATCCCTGACGGACCGCGTCCCGGGCGGCGGCTACAAATGGGTTGGGCTGGACAACTATATCCAGATGGCCAAGGAGCCCAAGTTTTGGGAAGCAATGCGCAACAACATGTTCTGGTTGATCATTGTGCCTGCAATGTCGACGGCCTTTGGCCTGTTGGTGGCACAGCTGACTGACCGCATTCGTTGGGGGAATCTGGCCAAGTCGCTGATCTTTATGCCTATGGCGATCTCGTTTGTTGGGGCATCGGTTATCTGGAAGCTGGTCTATGACACACGTCCGGCCGAACAAGATCAGATCGGAATGCTGAATGCGCTGTATATTTTCTTTGGCGGGACCGAGCCGCAGACGTGGCTTACGATACCGTTCTGGAACAGCTTTTTGCTGATGGTTGTCCTGATCTGGATTCAGACTGGTTTTGCAATGGTCATCCTGTCGGCCGCCTTGCGTGGTATCCCCGAAGAAACGATTGAAGCCGCAATTTTGGATGGCGCCAATCCGTTCCAGATCTTTTTTCGGATCAAAGTGCCGCAGATCAAAACTACTATCCTTGTCGTCTGGACCACGATCACCATTACTGTCCTCAAGGTCTTTGACATCGTCTTCGCCATGACCAACGGCCAATGGGAGACGCAGGTTCTTGCCAACTACATGTACGACAAGCTGTTCCGAGCGAATGACTGGGGCGTCGGGTCCGCTTCGGCCATGGTTATTATGCTCCTGGTGGCTCCGATTCTCGTCTGGAATGTGCGCAACGCACGGAAAGAGATGGAGTAGGGCAATGAGCGATATTGCAGGAACCAAACCCGCCCTTCGCTGGGTCGTCCATGCCTCGGTTCTCTTTCTGGTGGTGCTGTGGGTGGTACCCACGCTTGGCTTGCTGATTTCATCTTTCCGCACGGCGGACCAGATCGCAACCAGTGGTTGGTGGCGGTCGCTGTTCCCGTCCGAACAAAACCTGACCCTTCGCAGCGCGGCCCCGGATACCCAGGTACTCGAAAACGGGCTGTACGTGATCGAAGGCAATCTGTTTGACGAAGGGACGAAGGCGACAATCTCAAAATGGGGGATCAGCTCTCGCGCGATCGATGCCTTTGCCCCCGGCGAAACAGCTGTGCTGCGAAAGGGCGGCACAATCACCGTAGATGCTGCAGGGAATTACCGCATGGAGAACCCGGACGAGTTCACCGGCAGCCGCGGATCGCGTGTTTTTGTAACTGCAGAATTGCCGCCTGAGTTTACCTTAGACAATTATCACAAGGTTCTTCTGGCAGAAGACAGCACCGACAGTATGGGACGCGCATTTTTCAACACGTTGACCGTGACGATACCGGCAACGATCATTCCGATTCTCGTGGCGGCTTTTGCAGCCTACGCGCTGGCCTGGATGGATTTCCCCGGGCGCGCGTTGCTTATTGCGGCTGTCGTTGGTCTGTTGGTTGTCCCGCTGCAACTGGCCCTGATCCCGTTGCTGAAATTCCACCTGAATATTGGGATTGGCAAAGGGTATTTGGGGGTTTGGATGGCACACACCGGGTTCGGGTTGCCGCTGGCGATTTATCTTTTGCGTAACTACATGGCGGGTCTGCCCCGCGATCTGATCGAAAACGCGCGGGTCGATGGCGCGACCGAGTTTCAGATCTTTACCAAGTTGATCTTGCCGCTCAGCTTTCCAGCGCTGGCGTCTTTTGCGATCTTCCAGTTTCTCTGGACGTGGAATGACTTGCTGGTAGCTAAGGTGTTCCTGATCGACGCATCCGGACAGACCACCGTCATGACCAACCGCATCGTCGAGCTTTTAGGCACGCGCGGCGGGAATTGGGAAATCCTTGCCACAGCGGCCTTTGTTTCGATCATCGTCCCGCTGATTGTTTTCTTCGCAATGCAAAAATATCTGGTCCGCGGTCTGTTGGCCGGGTCCGTTAAGTAGAGGCGTCTGATGAACGTGCAGAACACCGTGAAACTCGAAACAGCAACCAAAGCAGCCGCCGAATGGTGGCGGGGCGGAGTGATATACCAGATCTATCCACGCAGTTTTCAGGACAGCAACGGCGATGGAATTGGAGATCTCAAGGGTATCACCCAAAGGCTTGGTTACATCGCTTCGCTTGGCGTCGACGCAATCTGGATCTCGCCCTTCTTCAAATCACCGATGAAGGACTTCGGTTACGACGTCAGCGACTATCGTGATGTTGATCCGATGTTCGGAACCATGGAGGACTTTAAGGAACTCTTGGATCAGGCGCATTCAGTTGGGCTGAAGGTGATGATTGACCTCGTGCTGTCGCACACGTCGGATCAGCACCCATGGTTTAAGGAAAGCCGGTCCAGTCGCGAAAATGCCAAGTCCGACTGGTATGTTTGGGCTGATCCCAAGCCCGACGGCACTCCGCCAAACAACTGGCTGTCAATTTTTGGTGGGTCCGCATGGCAGTGGGATTCCCGGCGCTTGCAGTACTATCTGCACAATTTCCTGACGTCGCAGCCGGATCTGAACTTCCATTGCTCGGACGTGCAGGATGCATTGCTGGATGTGGCGCGGTTCTGGCTGGACTTGGGCGTGGATGGTTTCCGTCTGGACACGATCAACTTCTATTTCCACGACAAACAACTGCGCGGCAACCCTGGCCTGCCGATGGATCAGCGCAATGCCTCGATCGCGCCCATGGTGAACCCCTATAACCATCAGGATCACCTTCATTCCAAAAGCCAGCCGGAAAACATCGCCTTCCTCGAGCGGTTGCGTGCACTAACGGACGAATACGAAGGCCGTGCTTGTTTGGGCGAGGTTGGCGACGCGCAGCGCGGTCTTGAGATCATGGGTGAGTATACCAGTGGCGATAAGCGCATGCATATGTGTTATGCTTTTGAGTTTCTCGAAAAACGCGCTTTGACCGCCGCATACGCCAAACAGGTGTTTGATCAGTTGGAAGAAAAGGCTGGCGATGCATGGCCTTGCTGGGCGTTCTCAAACCATGATGTTCAGCGTCACGCGTCGCGGTGGGGGCTGGACGACGCAGCCATCCGTCAACATGCAGTGCTGATGATGTGCCTGCGTGGGTCAGCATGCTTGTACCAAGGCGAAGAACTTGGCCTGCCCGAGGCGGATGTTCCATTTGAACATCTGCAGGACCCTTACGGCATAGAATTCTGGCCGGAGTTCAAGGGCCGTGATGGCTGCCGCACTCCGATGGTTTGGGCTGCGCAGGACGAACAGTCTGGGTTCAGTACTGGAGCCCCCTGGTTGCCCGTCAGCCAAACGCAGGCCGAGCGTGCGGTTGACCGGTTAGAGCAAGAGCCAAATTCGACGTTGCACCATTATCGCCGTGCCATCGCGTTGCGCCACGCGCATTCCGCATTGATGTCTGGCCAGCAGCGCGAGATGGCGCAGTCTGGACCGATCCTGACCTTCTTGCGTGAGGACAATGCCCAACAGATATTCTGCGCATTCAATTTGGGATCTGACAGCGCGGAAATCACACTGCCCAACGGTAACTGGCAGGCAATCGGGCAAGAGTTGGGCGGCGTCGGAGGGGCGGGGACCATCACCCTCGGTGCGGCCCAATTCTGTTTGATGGCTCGGGTGCAGGGGTAAGTTATGTCTGAACTCAATCTCACGGATGTTGCCAAAACGTATGGCAATGTCGATGTCCTAAAGAACATTAACCTCGACATCGAACGCGGTGAATTGATTGTATTTGTCGGGCCTTCGGGTTGCGGTAAATCCACGTTGCTGCGTATGATTGCGGGGCTAGAAAAGATCACTGGCGGAACGCTTGAGATCGAAGGCCAGGTGATGAACGATGTGCCGCCCGCGCAGCGGGGCATTGCGATGGTTTTTCAAAGCTATGCCCTGTATCCGCACATGACGGTACGCGAAAATATGGCTTTTGCATTGAAAATTGCCAAAATGCCGTCAACCGAGGTCGACGCGGCGGTTGATCGCGCCGCCCGTATCCTTCAGCTGGAACCGTTTCTGGATCGGCTTCCAAAGGCACTTTCTGGTGGCCAGCGGCAACGGGTTGCAATCGGTCGGGCGATCGTGCGCGATCCAAAGGTCTATCTGTTCGATGAACCGCTTTCCAATCTTGACGCAGCGCTGCGCGTCGCGACCCGCATTGAAATCGCGCGTCTGAAAGAGGCAATGCCCGACAGCACGATGGTCTATGTCACCCACGATCAGGTCGAGGCGATGACATTGGCCAGCCGGATTGTCGTCCTGGCCAACAAGGGGATCGCGCAGGTCGGCACCCCTCTCGAACTGTATGAAACGCCTGACAATGAGTTTGTCGCGCAATTTATTGGCTCACCTGCGATGAACCTGTTGCCGGGGGTCATCACCCAGACTGGTGAGCGCACCGTCGTAAAACTGGATGGTGGTGGGACCGCGGTGACCAGCATCCCAACCGATGCGGCTGACGAGGGTAAACAGGTAAATATCGGAGTGCGTCCCGAAGACTTTCACCCCGTTGAAAGCAATCCGATTATGGAAGGGATTGTGGACTTTACCGAAGCACTTGGCGAGGTCACGCTGTTGTATTTTGCCGCCAAGGACGGGGAGGACCCCACAATCGCAAAACTGCCGGGGGTCCAAAAAAACATGCGGGGCCAAACCGTTGCCGTTTCGGCAGATCCGGGCAAGGTTCACTTGTTTCACCAGGGCCTGTCCATGAGGAAGTGACCGCGAGCGGCGCATGATGATCGAAAGGTGCGGCACAGTACGCGAATGCCGCTTACTGCACAGTTTGGAACGTTGTCTGTGCCCCGCAGTGGTAAGTCCCGAGGTCTGTGTGCGTTTCCAAATGCATGCAGTTTATGACTGTTTTTGACGTGAGTTCTTTCGGTCGGGCATGGCAAATACCTCTTTTCCTCTTTTGAATTGCGGCCCAAAGCCTAGTCCCGAGCTTGACGGGCAGCCGTGTCAATTTCTTACGAAACATTGCCAAAATAAGCTGCTCCGGTCTCAAAATGTGACTGCGATCCCAGGGGGTAACTAACCATATTTGCTAGATTAAATCGCAATCTGGACATACGAAATTGCCAATCCGTCACTTTTGGCCTGACAATGCCCCCGCAAAGTTCTAGCGTGGCAATCATAATAACAAAACAACACAGTCCAATAACGGGAGAACCATAATATGGCTGAACGGAAAACCCTTTCCAGACGCTCGATTCTGAAAGGCGCGGGTGCGGCTGCCCTTGCTGCGCCGCTTTACAGCAAAAGCGCTCTGGCATCTTCGGGTGAAATCAACATTCTGATGTGGTCGGACTATCTGCCGCCCGCATTCCTGCAAGAGTTTGAAACTCTGACCGGAATCAAGGTGAACTATACCGGTATCGGGTCGAACGAAGAAATCATCAACAAGATGAAGGCCACCAAGGGCCAAGGCTTTGACATCGTATCGCCGACGAACAACCGCTCGTTGCAGTGGGGGCCGCTGGAACTGTTGCAGCCCTTCGACATGAACAAGGTTCCGATTGATCTGGTGAACCCTGCGATGGCGCAGATCGGCACTGACGCCTGGAACTTTGCTGACAGCGGCGTGCACTGGCTGCCGCATATCTGGGGTACAGAAGGTATTGCCTACCGCACCGACCTGTGGCTGCCCGAAGGAGACGCCCCGTCCTATGGGGACGTCTGGTCCGAAGCAAACGCAGGCAAGACTATGGGCCGCGCGCATTCGATGATGCTGGGTGCGGGTCTGTATATGGAAGCCTCTGGCGAGATGGAGCCTGGCTCTGTCTGGGCCGCGTACGGCGACGAAGACACCATGCGCAAGGTCTGGGGCCAAATCACTGACTGGTGCGTCGAGCGGAAGAACCGGATCAAGCTGATCTGGAACGATGCCGACACCCAGAAAAACGGCCTGTTGAACGAAGGCGTTATTGTCGGCCAGACCTGGGATGGTCCGCCGCTGGCGCTGAAATCAGCGGGTGAGCCGGTGCACTATCAGGCTCCGGTCGAAGGTGCGATGGCATGGGTCGACGGAATGTCGATGCCGACCGGTGCGCAGAACATCGATCAGGTTTATGCCTTCATCGATTTCGCCTATCAGGCCAAGCCTGCAGGTGTCGCCATCGACAGCCACGGGTACAACTCGCCAGTACTGGGTGCCGACCAATATGCGGGCGACACCTACAAGAAGAACTTCGCTGAGGCCTATCCGGGCGACTCGCTGGCAAACCTGAACCCATGGCCTGCTGAGGCTCCGTGGTATGCCGAAACTCGGACCGAGTTCGTCAACAAGTTCAAAAGCGCCTGATTGCTTTGACAAGGTGCCCTCCGCCACTGTGCGGAGGGCTATCAACCCGCATGCCACAAAGGCGTGACGGACGCTATTTCGGTGCGGTCATGGACTGTACCTGACGGAGATACCAAAAATGAGTGCAGGGGTCGGTGTAGATCTTGAGAACCTGTGGATCCGTTTCGGTGATTTTGTTGCCGTGAGGGATGCAAACGTGAACATCAACGGGGGCGATTTCTTTTCGTTTCTCGGTCCCTCGGGGTGCGGCAAAACAACGATCCTGCGGGCAGTTTCGGGCTTTCTTGAACCAAGCGAAGGCAAAGTTCTGATCGGCGGCAAGGATATGCGGGGCATTGGTCCGAACAAACGCCCGACCGCCCTGATTTTTCAGAACCTCGCGTTGTTCCCGCTGATGAAAGTGTGGGAAAATATCACCTTCTCATTGGAGATCAGCGGCGCAAGCGCAAAAGAACGCCGAAAGCGTGCCGATGAGCTGCTGGACATGATCGCGCTGCCCGATCAAGGTGACAAGCTGCCAAGCGAGTTGTCCGGTGGTCAGCGCCAACGGGTTGCCATCGCCCGCGCGCTTTGTGCGGAACCGGACGTGCTGCTGCTGGATGAACCGTTGTCCGCGCTGGACCTCAAACTGCGCCAGCATATGCGCACCGAGCTGCGAGAGATTCAAAAGCGCGTCGGCATCACTTTCATCTATATCACCCACGACCAGGGCGAAGCCCTGACCATGTCAGACAATATCGCTGTCATGCGGGCTGGCGTGATCGATCAAATCGCCGATGGCAAGACTATCTATAATGATCCCAACACTGCATTCGCGGCCTCTTTCGTAGGTGAAAACAACGTATTTCGCGGCAAAATTAAACAGGTTATGGGGAACGAAGCGCTGATTTCAACGAACCGGTCTGGTGAACTGGTTGCACGCATCTCGACCGCCAACCAAGGAAAGCTGACAGTGGGTGATGACGCCATGATGTTCATTCGCCCCGAAGCTTTTGCGATCGCCGCCGATGGTGCGGCAGGCGATCACTTTGTTACCGCGCGGGTGAACCACGAAGAATTCGAAGGTAACGTCTTCAACATCTTCACCGAAGGTGACGGCGGTAAAGAGATCAAGGTGTCCTTGCCAAATCTCGGCCAATCCTTCGATGACCACACAGGCCAAAACATCACGTTGGAATATGAGACCCGCAATGCGGTTCTGGTTCCGGCGGGTGATTTGGCCGCAGAATAAGGGGGCCTTCTATGCCAGGCTTCCTGAAAGAATTCTTCAACCGAAACGGCATCGGCATGGGCGCCGCAATATTGGGTCTTGTCCTATTCTGGACTATTGGCCTGATCATTCTGCCCCAGCTGTCGATGCTGGATTTTTCCTTCCGTCCGAACCTGCCACCGCCCGAGATTGGCGGGCCTAAGGACGTTTATACGCTGGAGAACTACAAGTACCTGATCTATGGCCCCGAAGGTGGTAGTCAGTCCTATAATGCAGTCGACCTGAGGGTCTTTTTTCGCACACTGCTGGCCGCAGTCTGTGTGACGGTCTTCAACCTGATCCTCTGCTATCCGATTGCCTATTATCTGGGCCAGTCCAAGGGCAACCACATTCGCATCTTCGCGATCATGCTGATCATCCCATACTGGATCAACGAGATTCTGCGCGCCTTTGCCCTGCGGATCATCTTTGGTGAGACCGGTGTTTTAAATACGCTGTTCGTGGGGCTGGGCATCTGGGATACGCCGTTTGACTTTATTCGCAACGACATCGCGCTCTATGCCGGTCTGGGTTATGCCTACATCCTGCTGATGATCTTCCCGATGTACAACGTGATCGAAAGTCTGGATAAAAACCAGATCGAGGCTGCGCGCGATCTTGGTGCGCCATGGTGGCGGATTCACTGGCGTGTGGTTATTCCTTACGCCAAACCGGGCATCAGCTCGGGCTGTACCATGGTGTTCATGCTAAGCGCCGGTGCGCTGGCCGCGCCACAAATCCTGGGCGGACCGTCCAGCCTGTGGTTTACGCAGCTGATCTACCAGCAATTCAATGACAACAATGACTGGCCGCAGGGTGCCGCCTACGCCATCGTTCTTTTGGTGACCTGTATTCTGTTCGTGCTGGCGATGATGCGCCTGTTCAAGGTGAACATGGGGGATATCGGGAAATGAACAATTCCTTCCTTCGTGTAAGCATCTGGGTCTATCTGGTCATCTTCCTCCTGTACTTGCTGGGCCCGCTGGTGATCATGTCGGTCACGGCCTTCAATTCGTCGGCCTTCCCGCGCATGACTCCGTGGGAGTGTCTGACCTTCCAGTGGTTCGGCGAGCTATTTCAGGATCAGCGTATCCTGAACGGCATCAAGAACTCGCTGATCATTGGCGCCGGAACGGTTGTTCTTTCGGTGGCGATGGGTCTGGCCGGTGCGCTGATGCTGACGCAGATCTGGCCTAAGTTGCGGGCGACCTACTATACGATCATCATCGCTCCGATCTTGATCCCAGGTGTTGTTCTGGGCATTTCGACTTTGGTATTCTGGGATCGGATCAACCGGATGCTGGGACTGGGTGCAGATAGCTTCCTGTCCAACGGTATCTTCCTGACGGTAATCGGCCAATCTACCTTCATTGCAAGCTATTGCATGCTGGTTCTTGTCGCGCGCCTGCAGCGTTACGATGTGGCATTGACCGAAGCGGCGCTGGACCTTGGTGCAACGCATGCTCAGGCTTTCCGCAAGATCCTGTTGCCCTTCATGCGTCCTGCGATCGCGTCGGCTGCAGTGCTGGCGTTCCTCGCTTCGTTCGAGAACTACAACACGACCACTTTCACCTTTGGTGAATACCCGACGCTGACGATCGAACTGGCCCAAAAGGTGCGCTACGGCATTACGCCCGCCATTTCGGCCCTGGCCTTCATCATCGTGGCGCTGACAGTGTTCTTTGCCTTGTTGAACGAAGCCAAGTTGAAGCGTCAGGAGCTGGTGGCCGCAGCCCGCAAGAGCGCCACAGTTGAGGAGCTGGCCGGCAAGATTAAGCTGCCCAGCTTCTTTGCTGGCAACATGGCGGCTGTCCTGCTGGTTGTGTTTGCGGTTGCGACGATCACTGTCGTTGGCACCGCAACGGCCTACAACCCCGGCCAATGCATCGCCAATGTGAAAGAGCAGAAACGCCTGGAAGCGGAACAACGCATTCAAGAGCTGCGCAAGCAGCGCGAAGAACAGCGTAAGAAGCGCGAGGCCGAAGAAGCCGAACAAGGTGGTGCGCAGCAATCCACACCGAAACCATCCAACAACAGTGGTTTTGGCAATGTCTTCGCGCCGAATACTCTTGGTGGGGACGCCGAGGAGGAGAGTTCTGATACTGAAACTCCGCCTTCAAACAACGGTGGCTTTGGGGGCGTGTTCGACCCCAACAGCCTGCAGACTGACCAGTAGGTTTTGAAGCTAAATCCAAAACGAGCGCCCGGAGAGGTTATTCCTCTTCGGGCGCATCTTTCTGCGTGACAGCAACGTCACAGGCGTCAACGACGTCACCGTTCCATGCGACCGGTTGCGCATTGTAATTTATTAGGAAAACATGCGTGGCCGTCTCGCGACGGCGCAACCCTTTGGGCATCGGATATAGGGTAAACTCGGTTTTGCGCGCGGCCATTTCAACGACCCGGTCCCACAATGTGTCATCCGGGAAACCTGCCAGATACCAAAGACGATTTTCACCCAAAAGCGCAGGGGTGCCATCTGCAAATGTCAGCAAATTGGAGGCAGCCCCCGAAACCCTGTCGATCCAATGTTGCGCCGCGCCGCCGCCTTCAACGCCACGGCGGATGTTAGGCGGCAGTGTCTCGACCAAATCGACGTCGCAGTTCAGACCGCTCAGACCGGGTCGTGCCCGGGGAATCTGGAAATCATGTGTGATAGCCCCGCTGCGTGGACCCAGGATGAGCAGATCACTGGCCTCCACCAATTGACGCTCCAAATTGTCGCTCATGGTGGCTATCCCAGGAGCAAGGATGAACTTGTAGCCAACACGCGGAATGTTGGTTGAGGACACGAAGTCCACAGACAAACCCGCCCGCCGCAAGGCGCGATAAGCCGAGAAAACCAGACGAAAATAGTCAAATCCCGCGCCCTGAGGCTGTGTCGACCAAGCCCAATCCGAGGCGTAGTCGAACAGGATGGCCACCTGGGCCCGTGTTTGCACAACGTTGCCTATTTCTGACAACGCGTCCGAAGTCTGCTTTGCTTCGGTCAGGGCCGGGGCAGGGCGGTTGTTGGGCGTCAGCAGCCCCGCATGCATTTGCTCTTGCGCAAACGGCGCCTGCCGCCAGCGGAAATAGCTGACAACCTCTGCACCATGCGCCACTGCCTCTAGGGACCACAGCTTAACCATTCCGGGTAGTGGTGCCGGATTGTACGGGGCCCAATTCACCGGGCCGGGTTGCTGCTCCATCACCCACCAACGCCCGTGGCCGACCGCGCGATACAGGTCATGATGAAAAGCCTGCATGTCTGGATCGCCCTGCTGAAGAAAGGCGGTTTTGTGGGCTTCATCCGCCTCAAGCCGATCAGAGAGGAAACCGATTGGATAGCTGTCCCATGTGGCGATATCCAAATCTTCGCCAACCTTGAAATGATCGAAATCCAGCACTCGGCCCATATAGTTGTGCAACAAAGGTGCATCGGTCAATGCGCGCAGTACATCTGCCTGGGCTTTGTTATACGCAACGACCTGATCCGAACTGAAACGCCGGAACGCCAGAACATGCGCCGGGTTGGGTTCGGTCACTGTCAGATTAGGCAGATCAATCTGGTCGAAATCGCGATACTCCATCGCCCAGAATATGTTGCCCCATGCCTCGTTTAGCACGTCAATTTTGCCGTATTGATCCTTTAGCCAAAGCCGAAAGGCATGCAGAGCGGCGAGGCCGTAGCTGACGGTCGTATCGTGGCAGCCATATTCATTGTCGATTTGCCAAGCAGCAATATTCGGGTTTTGCCCATAGCGCTCGCCCATGATCCGGGCAATGCGGACGGATTCTTGGACATAACCCGGATGGCTAAAACAATAATGCCTGCGCGAGCCGAATTTGCGGGGGTTTCCTTGCGCATCCACTGCCAGCATGTCGGGATATTTCTCAAGCATCCAACGCGGAGGTGTCGCAGTGGGTGTCCCCAGCACAACCTTGAGCCCAGCCGCCCCAAGCGTTTCGATTGCACGGTCCAGCCAATCCAACTGCAGATCGCCTGGAACCGGCTCCATTCGGCTCCAGGCAAACTCACCGATCCGGACCCAGCTTATGCCAGTTTCGACCATTCGAGCCGCGTCTTCGGCCCAAATGGCCTCGGGCCAATGTTCCGGGTAATAGCAAACACCAAGTTCTGGTTTCATAGAAGGACTCTGTGTTCTGCCTGGCCTGTGCCTGCGTCCAATGCGCCAAAGGTCATGCCGTTGGTTGGTTGTGTTTTAACAGTGTCTGCGTCCACCCCCTGACGGGCAGTGGTGCAAAACAGCGTTGTCAGATCGTCGCCGCCAAAGGCGGGACAAGATGTATGTGCGGCCTGAAACGAGACCGCATGCCGAAACCGTCCGTTCGGGTCATAGCAGGCGACACGGTTTGCCCCCCATTGGGCGATCCAGATATTGCCTTCTGCGTCGACCACAGCACCATCGGGGTAAAGGCCATCAGCGCGCAAGTCGAGAAACACCGCGCTATTGCCTTCGGGCCAGCCCATCTCAGCCTCCAGCGAGCAGCGCCTGACCTGTTGTGTGACTGTATCGGTGTAATAGACGCAGGACCTGTCTGGGGCAAAACAGATCGCGTTCGAGATTGTGACCTCGGGCACAAGCAGGCGCAGCTCACCCTGCCAGTACCGATAGATCGCGCCAGCCTGCTTTTCAGCGTTCTTTCCCATCGTCCCGATCCAGAACCCGCCCCACGGGTCTGCGCGCCCGTCATTGGAGCGGGTGTCCGGGTTGTTCGCCTCAAGCGAGACGATCAGGTCTTTTTGACCGCTGTCCAAACCAAACCGCCACAGACCGGTTTCCGATGCCATCACTATTGTATCCCGGTCCACCCAACCTGCCGCTGAGACATGTTCCGAAAACTGCCAGCTGTGTTGCTCGCCCGCTGTCTGCGTCATCAGACGTTTGTTGATGATGTCGAACCAGAACAGTTGCTTGCGTTCAGGATGCCACAGGGGCCCTTCGCCTAACTCACATGGACGGTCGTCAAAAACAAAGCTCATCCAGCTGCCTCGTCATAGGCAGCGACGATCCGCTTGGCCTGACCGGCAATTTCCGCGACGGACATCCCCGGTTTGAACAGGGCCGATCCGATGCCAAACCCGTCTGCCCCAGCCTTGATCCATTCGGCGAAGTTCTCAGGTCCAGCGCCACCAACGGCATAGACCAAAGTCCCCGATGGCAATACAGGTCGCAGTGCGGCCAATCCACTTGGCCCGGCAGTGACACCCGGGAACAGTTTCAATCCCGTCGCGCCAGCCTTAAGTGCCGCAAACGCCTCGGTCGGGGTATAGACGCCCGGCCAGCTTTGCATGTTTAGTGCGACAGAACGCACAATGACCTCGGCGTCATAATTCGGGGAAACGATCAGCTTACCGCCAACTTGCGCAACGGCTTCGACCTGTTCGGGGGTCAGAACCGTGCCAGCGCCGATCAGAGCTTGATCGCCGAATGAGCTGGCCAACGATTCAATGCTGTTCAGCGGGTCAGGCGAATTCAACGGAACCTCGATCTTGTCGATACCGGCTTCGATCAGGGCATGACCCACATCGACGGCTTCTGCCGGTTGCAAGCCACGCAATATGGCGATGATGGGGCGGTTCATGCGGTTTGCCTCGTTAGTTTACGGGCCTGCGACAGGCCTGCCAATGTGCATTGGGTTGCGCTAGCGGTGTCCACGAAAGCACCCTGCAGTTGCAACGCGCCCGCATAGATTTGGGAAATCCCTTCAGCGCCGATGATTGCCAGCTGCTGCCCCAACCAATAGGGGCGTGTTGCGCCCAGTTCAGCCCCGATCAAGAGCCCGGATAATTTTGCCCGGGCTGTCCCCTTGTCCTGATTGTGCAACAAATCCGCCGCCCGCAGTCCAAACAGACGTGCAGCCAATTGTTCGGGTTTTGACAACGTGTCTGCCGTAGCTTCTGCAAAGGCATCGGCGTCCCAGCCGTCACCGACCGAATGCTTGAGCACTGATTGCTCGGAGAGAAGCTCAAACATCTCACCTGTCATGAACGTTCGAAAGCTCACGACTTCTCCTGCGCTGATCTGAACCCATTTTGAATGCGTCCCGGGCAGGCAGATAACCCCGTCCCAGTTCGGGCGGGTTGCCAGAAAGCCAGAAATTTGAGTTTCCTCGCCGCGCATCACATCCGGCGGTGCGTTCTGCTTCAGCCCAGGCACCACGAATGCGCGTATCCGGGCATCGGTACCGGGTACCCGTATAGGCGCATCAGGCAGTGGCGCTGACGGGACGGCCGAGTAGGGGGCTTCGACCCAGCCTTGCCGCGCACCGACCATGCCGCAAGCCACAACATCGACAGGTTCAGCGCCCAACCAATCTTCGATAAGGTCCAGCAAGACAGATTGGAAGTCATCTCTACTCAGACGCGCCATGCCGCGGTCAGACTGCCTTTGCGCCAGTACGGTGTCGGACTGCATAGCCCAGGCCCGCAGTTGGGATGTTCCCCAGTCGACGGCTATCCACTCTGCATTCATGGCTTTACCCCGTTACTACAACGCCGCCATCGACGGCCATGCACTGTCCGGTCATCGCGCGGCTGGCATCCGAGGCCAGGAACAATGTCGGTGCGATCATGTCTTCGGGCGTCAGGTGTTCTTTTAGGCACTGGCGCTCCAAATGCGCCGCCAGGTCTTCCGGCGTCGCCCACATGTCAAGTTGCTTTTGTGTCAAAACCCATCCGGGAGCCAGCGCATTGATACGAATTTTTTGCGGGCCCAATTCGCGCGCCAAAGATCGCGTCATCCCGGTGATCCCGGCATTCGACGTCGTATAGATTGGGTACCCCGCATTCCCCATCATGTAGCTGATCGAGCTGAAGTTGACGATTGAACCCCCTTTGCCAGCCATTTGGCGCGCAGCCTCCTGACAGGCGAAGTAGTAGGCCTTGAGGTTCACCTCAATCATCCAGTCCCAGAACTCGGCGGTGGTTTCCTCAAGCGAGTGACGCTTGTCGTTAGCGGCGTTGTTGACCAACACATCCAAAGGTCCATGTGCCTCGGCAGCCTTTTGCATTGTGGCGCGCAGCAATTCGGTATCCGTCATGTCGCCCTGCATGAACAGCGGCGCGCGGCCATGTTTGTCTCGCATTTCCTCAACGAATGCGCTGGCGTCCGAGCGGCCGATAAAGGCAACGTTTGCGCCCTGGGCCAAAAACCCATCCGTCAGAGCTGCCCCTACACCAGAGCCGCCGCCGGTGATATAGACCGACGCGCCGTTGAGGTCGTGGAATGTGGCTGGATTGTCCATCAGTGGCTCTCTCTGGTTACAAGGCGCGTGTCTTTGCCAACGAGAAAATCAAGGTCCGCGCCTTTATCGGCCTGTAGCACGTGGTCGATATAGAGTTTCGCGTAACCGCGCGTGTAGTGCGGATCGTCCGGTTGCCACGTGGCACGGCGGGTTTCCAGTTCCTTTTCATCGACCAGCAGCTCTAATTCGCCCTTGCTGGCGGACACGCGGATACGATCGCCGGTTTTGACAAGGGCCAAGGTGCCTCCGGCTTGCGCCTCGGGGCTTAAATGCAGGATCACGGTGCCATATGCAGTGCCTGACATGCGCGCATCCGAGATACGGATCATGTCGCGCACGCCTTCTTTGATCAATTTTCCGGGGATTGGCATGTTCCCGACTTCGGGCATGCCGGGATAGCCCTTTGGGCCGCAGCCCTTCAGGACCAGAATGGTTTCGGACGTCACTGGCAGATCATCCCGGTCGATATTGGCTTTCAAATCCTCGATGTTCTCGAAAACGTAGGCCTCAGCTTCGGTTTCCAGCAGCGTATCCGTCGCGGCCGAAGGTTTCACAATGGCCCCGTTGGGCGCGAGGTTTCCGCGCAGCACGCGCAATCCCGCGGCGGGCTTCACCGGATCGTCGAAGGGGCGGATGACGTCGGGGTTAAAGCATTCTGCCCCCTCAAAATGCGCCGAGATATCTTTGTTCAGAACGGTTTTTGCAGGGCGCAGAAAGGGTTTCAACTCGTTCAGAACCACGGGCACACCGCCCGCGTAACAGAAATCCTCCATCAGGTATTTCCCTGAGGGCATGCAGTTCACCAGCAGCGGGATTTCCGACCCGATTTCAAAGTCTTTCAGCGTCAGGTCTACGCCCACGCGGCCCGCCAGCGCGAGCAAATGCACCACTGCATTGGTCGAGCCGCCAACGGCCGCATTGGCCAGAATGGCATTTTCGAACGCTTCCTTGGTCAGGATGTCCGACGGTTTTAAATCTTCGTCCACCATCTCGACAATCCGTTTGCCGGTCAGGTGCGCCAGCGCCATCCGGCGGGCATCAACTGCTGGTAGGGCGGCGTTGGTCGGGAGGGACATGCCCATTGCCTCGACCAGCGACGCCATGGTCGAGGCCGTGCCCATGGTCATGCAGACCCCGGCGCTGCGGGACATGCCGGACTCGGCATTCATGAAGTCCTTCAGTGTCATCTCACCAGCGCGTACAGCTTCTGAGAATTTCCAAACATCCGTGCCCGAACCAATGTCTTTTCCCTGGTACTTCCCGTTCAACATCGGGCCAGAGCTGACCACGATAGAGGGCAGATCTACCGAAGCGGCCCCCATCAGCTGCCCCGGCGTGGTCTTATCGCAACCACCCAACAGGACTACGCCGTCGATGCCATAGGCGCGAATAGATTCCTCGACATCCATCGCCAGCAGGTTGCGGAACAGCATGGCAGTTGGTTTCATCTGGGTTTCACCCAGTGACATCACCGGGAATTCGACCGGGAAACCTCCGGCCTCCCACACACCGCGTTTAACGCCCTCGGCCAGATCGCGCAGGCCCGAGTTGCAGGGCGTGAGTTCCGACCAGGTGTTGCAGATACCGATGATCGGGCGACCATCGAACGCGTGATCAGGAAAGCCTTGGTTCTTCATCCAAGATCTGTGGATAAAGCCATCCTTGTCCAGCTTGCCATACCAATGCTGAGAGCGGCGTTTTTTTGTCATTGTTTTTCAGCCTTCTAAAATTGGGATCAGGCCGCCTTGGCGGGTTTGCACCAATCTGGCAACCAATCGGCATGTGCCACCAACAGGTCACTAACCAAGCTGCGGATCTGACGCAGGTCCAGTTCAGCGGCCGTATGCGGGTCCATCATAGCGGCGTGGTAAATGTATTCTGGGTTCTGCTCAACCAATGCCCGCACGGTCAGTTCCTGCACGTTGATCTGGCTGCGCATCAGCGCGATCAGCTGGGGCGGAATATCTGTTACGACCGAAGGTTGGACACCGTTAGTGTCGACAAGGCAAGGTGTTTCGACAGCCGCGCCAAGGGGGAGTTGAGGGATCTGTCCAGTATTGGGCAGGTTCCCATACGCCACGTAGGGCGTATCAGTCACGATCGCATTCATCAGGTCAGCGGCGAACTCATGGCTTCGGATCACTTCAATATCACGCCCGTCAGTCAGGGTCTTTGCCTGTTCTTTCCAACTGGCGATCTGTTCCTCGCAACGGGTTGGGTATTCATCCAGAGGGATGCTGAACTGCTCAATCAGGTCCTGGCGGCCATCTTTGATGAACCATGGAACGTATTCCGCCAAGTGTTCTGAACTTTCCGTGCAGAAATAGCCCAGATGTTCCATCACCTCATACCGCACCTTGTTGGGGCAACGTGGCATCAAAAGCGGTGGTTTGGGAATTTGCCCGCCGGCATACCCTTGCCGCAATGCCGGGTAGAGGTCGCGCCCGTCATGCTCTAGCCTCAGGAAAAAGGCCACGTGGTTCACGCCTGCCACCTTGTAGCGGAACTCGTCCTTGGGCAGGTCCAGATCGTGAGCAAGTTCTTCAACGGTGTTTTGGACAGAGTGACACAGGCCGACATGTTTCAGCGCCGGGAAACGTTCTGCCAGCGCCCATGTGTTGATCGCCATCGGGTTCACGTATTGCAGCAGCGTTGCGTTTGGGCAGAGCTGCATCATGTCTTGTGCAACGTCCCACAACACAGGAACCGTGCGCAGGCCTCGCATGATGCCGCCGACGCCCAGGGTGTCAGCGATGGTCTGGCGCAGGCCGTATTGTTTGGGGATCTCGAAATCCGTCACCGTGCAGGGTTTGAAGCCACCGACCTGGAAGGCGGTGATGACGAAATCGGCGCCTTCAAGCGCGGCGCGCCGATCGGTATGCGTAGAGACAGATGCCCCTGTTCCGACAGAGCGGATCATCGCCCTGGCGACGGCCTCGCTTTCGGCAAGGCGCACGGGATCGATGTCCATCAACGCAAAGTGGCTGTCGGCCAGTGCAGGTGTCAGCAGGGCGTCGCCCACGATGTTCTGCATGAAGATCGTGGAACCCGCCCCGATAAAGGTGATCTTGGTCATGTGGCAAACCTTTGGTTTGACGTTATTTTACGGCACCGAGGGTCAGGCCCGCGATGAAGTGTTTCTGCATGAGGAAGAACATGGCCACCGGCGGCAGAGCCGCGACGATGGAGCCGGCACTCATTAATTGATAGGCCGCCCGAAATTGGGCGTTAAAACTGGTTATACCTGCTGTCACGGGTTGGCTTTCCGCACCCTGTGTCAGGACAACAGCCCAGAAGTAGTCGTTCCAGATGAAAGTGAAAATCAACACACTGAGGGCCGCGATCGCCGGTTTCATCAGCGGCAGGACCACGTACCAGAAAATGCGCCATTCACTGATGCCTTCGACGCGAGCCGCCTCGATCAGTTCGAAGGGCAGGGCGCGGATAAAGTTGCGCATGAACAACGTGCAAAAGCCCGTTTGGAAAGCAATGTGGAACAAAACAAGGCCGGTTTTGGTGTTGTAGAGACCCAGCTCTAGTGTCAGATCTCGCACAGGAACCATTAGGATCTGAAATGGTACGAAATTGCCGGCAACAAACATGAAAAAGATCCAGATGTTTGAGCGGAATTTATAGATCCCCAGTGCAAACCCGGTCATGCAACTAAGCGCAACGGCACCGATCACTGTTGGAATGGTGATCATGAACGAGTTCAGCAAATAGCGTGGCATGTCCGAGTTGAAGAATACCTGCCCATAGTTGTAGGCACCCTCGAAGCTGGACGGCATCCCCCAGTAGTTTGCGTTGGTAAAGTCGGCTGCCGGCTTGACCGAGAACAGCGCTACCGCCAACAGGGGGCCGAGCCACAGCAGCAGTGCCAGGGGCAGCATCGCCTGGTAGGTGATCTGAGCCCCGCGGGGTTGTTTTTCGATGGGTTTGGGAAACATCTTAATGCCCCCTTTCTTCGCGGTACATCGACCACAGGAAATAGGCGATGAAGCACAGCATGATCAGGAACAGGATCACCGCGATGGCGGCGCCATAACCCATGCGGAAGCCGTATTCTGATAGCGCGACTTCGAACATGTAATAGGCCAGCACACGGGACGAGCCGAACGGGCCACCCTGGGTCATGATCGAGATCAGATCGAAAGACCGAAGCGCGCCGATGATGGTGACAACGAAAGCAATGAAGGTGGCGGGGCGTAGTTGAGGCAGGATGATGTGCCACAGCATCCGCCCGCCTTTTGCACCGTCCAGACGTCCAGCCTCGATCTGTTCAGGATCCACAGCGTTCAGGCCAGTGAGATACAGGATCATGCAGTAGGCTGTTTGCGGCCAGAGACCAGCGAAGATGATGCCGTAGGTGACGAAACGTTCGTCCCCCAGCACGTTCAACGGGCCGAAGCCGAAGAGGCCGAGGAATTCGTTTAACAGGCCGAATGTCGGATCATAGAACCAGGTGAAAACGAGGCCAACGACAACTTGTGAGATTACGAAGGGGAAGAAGAACAGCGACTTATACAGCCGAATGCCCCAGACTGTCTGGTTCAGGAACAGTGCAATGAACAGGCCCGCAGGGATCGCCAGCAGGTACATGATCAACCAGATCAGGTTGTTCTTCAGTGAAATATAGAACGCGTCACGATCAACAAATTCCCAATACAGGTCTTCGTAGTTGCGAACGCCTACATACTCCGCTGCGCCGAGCCCATCCCATTCGTACAAAGACAGATTGAAGGATTGGAACACCGGAATGATCACATAGACCATGAAGAACAGCAGACCCGGGGCCAAAAATAGCCACGGCGCTATGCGCTGTTGATTTCTGTGGAACCAGCTTTCCTGTTCGGGGACATCGACGGCTGACATGTGCTCACTCGGATTTAGGTCAAAGGTGTAAGTCGGGTATGCACCCGCCTTACGCACGAAGTGGTGCAGGCCGGGCAGAAGCCCGGCCAGACCGGTTTAGTTCTCGTAGATGCGCTGACGTGCGCGTTCCAGTTTGGACAGGATACGGTCGGCATTATCCGGCTTGACCATGAATTCCTGGAAGCCTTCCATCGACACCTTCGCCATTTCCGCAGGTGCGTCACGATCCCAGAACTGGGCGACGCCGCCGGGGCTGTTGGCGGACAGCATCTCAAAGCCTTGCTGCAGGAACTTGTCTTCATCAACTGACGATTGGGCATTCACAGGCAGCTGGCCCAGGTTTGCGCCGTTGTTGATCTGAGTTTGCTCATCCGCGGAAACGGCAAAGCGCAGGAACTCACGTGCAGCTTCTTTATTCGAGGCGTTGGCCGGGATGTGGAAGGTATCCGTTGGCGCATCTTCCGCCAGTTCGACATCCGGGTTGATAGAAACGAATTGATAGAAGTCCAACTGGTCATCGGTCAGACCCGCTTCGCGCAGAGGCGCAACGGCAAAGTTACCCATCAGGTACGCGGCGGCTTCGCCGTTGACCATGAAGGGAAGGGCCTCTTGCCAGCTATAGGTTTGATGGTTGTCGACGAAAGCGCCCATGTCGATCAGCTGTTTCCAGTTGGCGAAGGTTTGCTTGACCCGGTCGTCTTCCCAGCTGATTTCGCCATTGGCAAGCTGGTTGTGGAAGTCGAACCCGTTGGTGCGCATGTTCAGGTAGTCGAACCAACCGCCAGCGGTCCACAGGAACTTAGTGCCGATTGTATAGCAGGCGCGACCGGAATCGACGATCTTCTGGCAGTTCGCCAGCTCTTCTTCCCAAGTCGTTGGCTCGGTCAGGCCCAGCTCGTCAAAGATGTCTTTGCGATAGTAAACGCCCCACTGATAGTAGGTATAGGGGACGCCCCACTGCTTGCCGTCGATGGTCATTGCACCCTTGGTCGACGCCAGGTTCTCGGCGATCTCAGGCTCGGCCCATAGGTCCGACACATCCTCGAACAAGCCAGCCTCGACATAAGGCTTCATGCGGTTTGCCGCATACCACGTCGCCACGTCCGGCGTATCCGCAGTCAGGAAGTTGCGGATCTGGGTCTTGTACGCCTCGCGGTCGATTACCGTGATTTCGATCTCCAGACCCGGATGCTGTTCCGCGAATCGGTCGATCATTGCCTCCATCGTCGCGCGCGGCGCCGGGTTGGAGGTATCGAGAAAGATTCGCAGCTCGCCGGTCAGTTCGGCGGCAACAGGTGCCGCAAGTGCGACACTGGCTGCCAAAGCGGCGGCAGTGCGCTTGTACATGGAATGCATGGTTTCCTCCCTTAGCTTCCATTTTATGTCTTTGTGGTTCCAAATAATGAAACCATGTTTTATATATTGAAAACTACACATCGACTCGGTTAGTCTTGTCAAGACCCTCGTGTCGATTGCGATGGGTTAATGGGAGGAGAACAGGCACCCGTGGCTGGTGACGGAACAATAGGAAAAGCATGTGATGTGCTGGATCAGGTGGCGGCGTTCGCGCGTCCGGTCCGATTCGCAGAGCTGTTGGAAAGCAGCAATTTCCCCAAGGCGACCCTGTATCGGTTCCTGCAAACGCTGACCAATCAGGGAATGCTGTCGTATGATCCGGACCGACAGACATATACGCCCGGGTTGCGATTGGTTCGGCTGGCTCATGCAGCGTGGACACAAAGCTCGCTCGCGCCGATTGCGCGACCGTTTCTGGACGCATTGAGCCGGGAAACCGGGGAAACGGTGCATCTGGCGCAGCTCGATTCAAATCAGGTGCTGTATGTGGATAAACGCAATGCGGCCCAACCGATTGAGATGTATTCGCAGGCTGGCAAAGTCGGTCCGGCCTATTGCACGGGCGTGGGTAAAGCCATGATGGCGTTTCTGGATGAGGCCGCGCTGGACCGCGCCGCGTCTCAGCAAAGCTACCACCGCTTTACCGACAAAACACTGTCATCCGAGGCGGCGTTGCGCGCTGATCTCGACCTGATCCGCAGTCGTGGCTATGCCGTTGATGACGAAGAGCATGAGCCCGGCATCATCTGCATTGCCTGTCCAATCCTCACCTCGGGCGGGCGGATGTTGGGGGCGATTTCCGTGACCGGATCGACCGAACGGATGAATTTCGACCAATTGGAAACCTGGGTTCCCCGTGTTCGCCGTGTGGCCGAACAAATCGGAGCCGAAGCACAGGCCTGGCGGTTCCCCGAGACCCGCCCGAGCGCCGAAACAAACAGGATGCAAGCGACATGACAGGTGTGACTCTGAACCAGGCGATCAAGCGGTATGGCGAGACGCAGGTTATTCACGGCATTGATCTGGAGATCGAAGATGGAGAGTTCTGTGTCTTCGTCGGCCCTTCGGGCTGTGGTAAATCCACTTTGCTGCGGATGATAGCGGGCCTTGAGGAAACGACCGAAGGGCAAGTCCATATCGGCGCACGCGACGTGACCCATATGGATCCGGCCAAGCGCGGCGTGGCCATGGTGTTCCAGACCTATGCCCTTTATCCGCACATGACCGTGGCCGAGAATATGGGCTTTGGATTGCGCATGAATGGTGTACCCAAGTCCGAGATCAACAAGAAAGTGCAAGACGCCTCGAACATCCTCAAGTTGGATCAATACCTTAAGCGCAAACCCAAGGCCTTGTCCGGCGGGCAACGCCAGCGTGTCGCCATCGGGCGTGCCATCGTGCGGGGCCCCGAGGTGTTTTTATTCGACGAACCTCTGTCCAACCTTGATGCGGAACTGCGCGTAGAAATGCGAGTCGAGATTGCGCGACTGCACAATGAAATTGGCGCGACCATGATCTATGTGACCCACGATCAGGTCGAAGCGATGACAATGGCCGACAAGATCGTGGTGCTGCGCGATGGCCGGATCGAGCAGGTCGGCGCGCCAATGGACTTGTATCGGGACCCGGACAATCGGTTTGTAGCGGGGTTCATCGGATCGCCTGCAATGAACTTCCTTGATTGCGATATTGTCGATGGGAAGGTCTCGCACCCGGCCCTTAGTGAACCGTTGGATGTGCCTGTAAACGTACCGGCTGGGATGAACAAAGTGACTCTTGGCATACGTCCGGAGCACATCACAGTGGACCGGGCAGGCGACACTTGCACGGTTGATCTGACCGAAGCGCTTGGCGGCGTGAGCTACACGTATCTGCTGACGCCCAATGGCGATAAGCTGATTGTCGAGGAACGAGAAGATCAGCGCAGCAAGCAAGGTGAGCGCATCGGGCTGTCAGTGCGGCCGGAACGCGCGATGCTATTTGATCCCGAAACAGGTCACCGGCTTCGTTGAAAATTCATTTTGTAATTTGAACGCGCCCGATCATCGATCCGGCGCGTTTTCAATTTTTCTGGATTTTGTATCCAATATCCGTTATGGCGATTCCAAAAGCGTGTGTAAACGCCCAGCCATCGAGGAATTTACCAATGTCGACCAATGTGTTCACCGGCACGATGCCCGCTCTGATGACGCCATGCAAACCCGATCGGACGCCTGACTTTGATGCCTTGGTGCACAAAGGAAAGCAGATGATCGGGGCGGGTATGTCGGCGGTGGTCTACTGCGGTTCGATGGGGGATTGGCCCTTGTTGACAGATGCGCAGCGGATGGAAGGTGTCGAGCGTTTGGTCGATGCGGGTTTGCCCGTTGTGGTGGGGACCGGCGCCATCAACACCAAGTCTGCCGTAGCCCATGCAGCCCATGCGCAAAAAGTAGGCGCCGTTGGCCTGATGGTCATTCCACGCGTTCTGTCTCGCGGCAGTTCACCTGCCGCACAGAAGAACCATTTCAAAGCGATCTTGACAGCCGCCCCCGATGTTCCGGCAATCATCTACAACAGTCCGTATTATGGCTTTGCTACGCGGGCCGATCTGTTCTTTGCTCTGCGCGCGGAACATTCAAACCTGATCGGATTCAAGGAGTTCGGTGGCAAAGACGACCTGCGCTATGCGGCTGAAAACATCACCAGTCAGGATGATCAGGTCACCCTAATGGTTGGTGTTGATACCGAGGTTTACCACGGTTTCGTAAATTGCGGTGCAACCGGATCGATCACGGGAATAGGCACAGCCTTGCCGCGCGAAGCATTGCTGCTGGCCGCCCTGTCCAAAAAGGCGGCGCAAGGCCATGCCGAGGCCCGCCAACGTGCGCAGGAACTCACAGAGGCGATTCAAGTGCTTTCCAGATTTGACGAAGGCCCGGATTTGGTGCTGTACTACAAGCACTTGCTGGTCCTGAACGGGGAGCAGGAATACCGTCTGCACTTTAACGAAACGGATGAACTGACCGATGCACAGCGTAATTATTGCGAGCAGCAATATGATCTGTTCCAAACATGGTTCGCCGATTGGTCGAGGCAGGGTGGGGTGATCGCTGAATGCATGTGATCGACAGTCACACAGGCGGTGAACCGACGCGCGTCATTCTGGATGGCGCGCCGGGACTTGGATCCGGGTCTTTGACTGAGCGGGCAAGTCGCCTAGCGACCGAACATGAGGCGTTCTATCGCTCGGTCATGTTAGAGCCGCGCGGTCAGCCAGCCATGGTCGCTGCGTTACTGGTCGAGCCGGTTGATCCGACATGCGTGACCGGTGTGATCTATTTCGATGTCGACGCCGTTTTGGGCATGTGTGGGCACGGAACCATCGGTTTGGCGGTCACATTGGCTCATCTGGGACGAATCGACGTAGGCCAACACCGGATCGAAACGCCCGCTGGTGTAGTGACGGTCAAGTTGCACGATGCAAACACCGTTACCGTGACCAACATTGAAAGCCGCAGGGTTCATCAGGACATTACCCTGGATGTCGCGGGCTATGGCCATGTCACAGGCGACGTTGCATATGGCGGCAACTGGTTCTTCATCGTTGACCCCAGCCCGATCCCGGTCGAGCCCGTGAACATTCGTAACCTAACGGACATGTCGATCGCCATCCGCGCAGCCTCGATCGCGCAAGGGGCTGGTGGAGAAAATGGCGAACCGATTGACCATGTCATCTTACAGGAATCTTCACCGGACCCGGCGGTACACAGTCGCAATTTCGTTCTGTGCCCCGATGACAATTACGACCGCTCACCATGTGGAACGGGCAGTTCGGCTCGGCTGGCCTGTCTGGCGGCCGACGGCCGTTTGGCGCCGAGTCAGGAGATCATCCAGCAAAGCGTGATTGGCAGTTCCTATCAATTGTCTTACCAGCCCGGGCCAAACGGGGGTGTTATCCCCTCGATCACCGGGCAGGCCTTTATCATGGCTGAGGCCACGTTGTTGTTCGACGAACACGATCCTTTCAAAGCCGGGATCGAAACATGACCCCACAAGTCGTTGTCATCGGTGCCGGAGTAATTGGGATTACGACCGCGCTCGAACTGCAACGACGCGGCCATTCCGTCCTTGTATTGGACCGTAAGGGCGTCGCGGCCGAAACATCAGCCGGCAACGCCGGTGCCTTTGCCTTTTCTGAGGTCGAACCACTAGCCACGCCCGGCATCATGGGAAAAGCTCCAAAGTGGTTGTTGGATCCGTTGGGCCCACTGTCTATCCCGCCGGCCTACGCCTTGAAAATTGCACCGTGGATGTACCGGTTTTGGCGGGCCAGTCGACCGGATCGCTATGAAAACTTACTCGGCGCACAAGCCAGTTTGATGGCGTTATCCAAAACTACGCTTGAACAGCTGATACCAAACGTCGACGCCGAATACTTGTTGCAACGCGATGGGCAGATACAGTTGTATGAAGGCGAGGCTGAATATCGCGCCAGTTTGCCGACATGGAACTTGCGCCGCGAACACGGGATCGAATTTGAACTGCTTGAAAGCCCGGCCGCGATTGCTGAGATGCAGCCGGGCCTCAGCCCTCGGTTCACCCATGCGGGGTTTACACCGAACTGGCTGAACACTGTTGATCCGAAGCGATGGGTCGAACATCTTGCTGAGGTTTTTCAGGGTCGCGGCGGTCAGATTGAACGGAAAGATATCCGAACGCTGTTACCGCTGGAAAATGGTGTGCGCGTCGCATGCGCGAACGGAACAATTGATGCGGCCAAAGTGGTGATTGCCGCGGGTGCTTGGTCTCATCACATAGCGCAAACATTGGGCGATCGCATCCCACTGGAAACCGAGCGTGGATACAATACGACTTTGCCGGAAGGCGCATTTGATTTGCGTATGCACCTAACATTCTCGCGCCACGGTTTTGTTGCCAGCAAGATCAACGGCGGCGTGCGCGTAGGGGGGGCGGTCGAACTGGGTGGATTAACCTTGCCGCCTAACTTCAAGCGCGCCGATATTTTGTTGGAAAAGGCGGCGGCGTTCCTGCCTGGATTAAAAACCGAAGGTGGCACGCAATGGATGGGGTTTCGTCCATCCTTGCCGGACAGCATTCCGGTGATCGGCGCGTCTCGTAAATCGGTGGATGTCATTTACGCCTTTGGGCACGGGCATTTGGGTCTGACCCAATCTGCGGGAACTGCGGAACTCGTCGGGGCGCTGGTCGATGGGCAAGACCCACCAATATCATTGTCGCCTTACGCCGCCACCCGGTTTTGAGGAGGGGATATGCGCAGTATCAAGACCATTCATGTCGTGTCGGCCCATGCCGAAGGCGAGGTCGGCGATGTTATAGTTGGCGGCGTCTCACCGCCGCCGGGTGACACGATCTGGGAACAACGAACGCATATTGCCAACGATCAGACGCTAAGAAACTTCGTACTGAACGAACCGAGAGGCGGTGTATTTCGGCACGTCAATCTTCTGGTTCCGCCCAAACACCCGGATGCCGACGCCGCCTTTATCATCATGGAGCCCGAGGACACTCCGCCAATGTCCGGCTCAAACTCAATCTGTGTTGCGACGGTTTTGCTGGATAGCGGGATCATCCCGATGCAAGAGCCTGAAACCAATCTGACGCTCGAAGCGCCCGGAGGCCTGGTTCGCGTGCGCGCTGAATGCCGAGACGGTAAGGCAGAACGGATCCACGTGCAAAACCTTCCCAGTTTTGCGGGTAAGCTCTCTGTCCCGTTAGAGGTTCCGGGTTTGGGCACGCTGACTGTTGATACGGCTTTTGGAGGCGACAGTTTCGTGGTTGTAGATGCCGCTAAGCTGGGGTTTGACATAACCCAAGACGAAGCCCGTGAAATCGCCCGGACCGGCGTTGAAATTACGAATGCCGCCAACGCGCAATTGGGGTTTTCGCATCCCGAGAATCCGGATTGGCCCCACATTTCCTTTTGCGCTTTTTGTGGCCCGCTTGAAAAAACACCGACTGGTTGGCGCGGTAAATCTGCTGTTGCCATCCAGCCCGGAAAGGTAGACCGCTCGCCCACTGGCACAGCGGTATCTGCGCGCATGGCGCTAATGGCGGCCAAAGGGCAGATGACGGTCGGGCGAACCTTCGAGGCCGTCTCGATCATCGGCTCGCGCTTTACTGGGCGCATTGTTCGCGAGACTCATGTTGGCGCCCAACCTGCTATCATCCCAGAAATCAGCGGGCGCGGCTGGATCACCGGAACCCATCAGCACATGCTTGATCCAGACGACCCCTGGCCGGGTGGGTATCGGTTGAGTGACACTTGGGGCGTTTGATCAAACTCTGCGATTGCACTTGTGTCTTTTCCGTTTCATTACAGAAATTTGGCGACGCGTTTCCTTGAGTATAGGTTCTGGATTGCCACCTTAAGGTGAGTGCTTTGAACAGATTGGAGGTGTAATGCACATTCGTCTTGCCGTCCTGGCTGTTGTGATCGCCACGTTGTTGCTGTCCTTCAATTCACCATCAAAATCTGGACCAAACTACACGCAGCTGGCCCAGTAATGCCTTGGCAACAAAGGCGGCATGGCAAATGTGGTTGCGGCCTGCACAACTTTGATGAATGGCGTGGATGTTACCCCAAAAAAACCGGAGCACGCTGCTGAGATCTCGTGGTTGGGCGTACTACAGCGGCAAACAGTACGAAAAGGCAATTTCGGACTATAGCAGTGCTTTGGCTCTCGCTCTCGACGACCCACATTCAACTTTGTGGCGTGCTATTGCCTATCACGCGACGGGCGATGTCCAATCTGCTGAAACAGCGTATGAAAAAGCTCTGTCGCTTGCCCCAAGCAGCACTGAGGCATTGTTTCACAAGGCCCAGTTCGACTGGGATCAAGGAAACACATCTGCCGCTATTCATGGTTTTGAGAAGGTTCTGGATCTCGACCCGAGTCATGCGGGGAGCGGGAACCTCGGTTCCACGCGAGGCGGACGCTGGTTCTGTTGAGCATTTGGACACCGCAATTGAAGATCACGTGAACCAAATTGCAAACGAAGGCGGGTTCAAGGCGTTTTGGACCGGCAAAAAGCTGGATCAATAACTACCCGCAAAATTACTGATCAATAGTTATACCCATGGTCCAATCCGTAAATCTGACTACCCGTGGCAATATGCGCGCGCTTTAGATGATTGATCCCAGGCCCTTCCTGATTTATGGGAGGCCCTGTCAAATCAGAGTCACCGTCGGGGCGGTAGGAGAAACGCGCCCCACCTACGCCACGCAAAAGTGGAACACTCTTGGATCGCACGCCCCGAAAGGTTTAAAAAAGGTAAAAGAATATGGCAGATAACTCGAACTTCGACATATTGTATACCATTGTAGACGAAGCGCCCGAACTGGCCAGCGCCTCGTTTCTGCCCATCATTCGCAAGTTTGCTAGTGCCGCAGGTGTCAGTGTCGGTACCAAGGATATTTCATTGGCCGGTCGTATTCTCTCGACCTTTCCGGAAAAACTGACTGACGCACAGCGCACCACCGACGATTTGGCCGCATTGGGCGAGCTGGTGAAAACGCCGGACGCCAACGTGATCAAACTTCCCAACATCTCGGCATCGGTCCCGCAACTTATAGCGGCCGTCGAAGAACTGCAGTCACAAGGCTACGACATCCCGAGCTACCCCGAAGAGCCATCGACCGATGAGGAAAAGGCGATCCGTGCGCGTTACGACGCTATCAAAGGCTCGGCCGTGAACCCGGTTCTGCGCGAAGGTAACTCGGATCGTCGCGCGGCGCGTGCGGTGAAGAACTATGCTCAGAAGAACCCGCATTCGATGGGGGAGTGGGCGTCGGACAGCAAAACCAAAGTGTCGTCGATGTCTGGCAATGATTTCTATGCCAACGAGAAGTCCGCCACCATTACCGCCGCTCAGGCCGGTGATGCCAAGATCGAATTTGTCGGCAAAGACGGCAGCGTCACTGTCCTGAAAGACGCCTGGCCACTGGCCGAGGGCACCGTTGCAGACGCCACATTCATGTCCGTCAAGGCGCTGTCATCCTTCCTGACAGATGCGATTGAGGACACAAAGAAAGACGGAACGATGTTCTCGCTGCACATGAAAGCCACGATGATGAAGGTCTCGGACCCAATCATCTTTGGCTATGCTGTCAAAGCGTGGCTGGCTCCGGTGTTCGAGAAATTTGGCGCAGAGCTGGACGCATTGGGAGTGAACCCAAACTCGGGTCTGGGCGATTTGCTGGAACGCGTTCAGGACAATGCCGAAATCATGGCGGCAATTGACGCGATCAAGGCTGATCGCCCGTCCATGTATATGGTCGACAGTGACAAAGGCATTACCAACCTGCACGTGCCGTCGGACGTGATCATCGATGCCTCGATGCCTGCCGTAATCCGTGCAGGCGGCAAAGGCTGGGACGAGGCCGGTGCCAAGGGCGACACCAACTGTGTGATCCCTGACCGCTGCTATGCATCGGTTTATGATGAGAGCATCAACTTTTTCAAAGTCAATGGCGCGCTGAACCCAGCCACTGTCGGTGCTGTCGCCAACGTCGGCCTGATGGCGCAAAAAGCGGAAGAATACGGTTCGCACCCGACGACGTTCCAAGCGCCGGCCGACGGCACCATCCGTATCGTTCTGGCCAATGGCGAAAGGTTGCATTCACACGACGTTGAAAAGGGCGACATTTGGCGTGCCTGCACTGTGAAGAAAGCTCCGATCGAAAACTGGATCCAGTTGGCCATGGACCGTCAGCGCCTGACCGGATCCGAAGCGATCTTTTGGCTGGACGCAAACCGCGCTCACGATGCGGAATTGATCAAATACGTCAAACCGGCGCTTGAGGCGGCTGGGGTTGCCGACAAGTTCCTGATTATGCCTCCGCGCGAGGCGACCCGCCAGTCGTTGGAAACCATCACGGCAGGTAAGGACAGCATCGCAATCACGGGCAACGTTTTGCGCGACTACCTGACTGACCTGTTCCCGATTCTGGAACTGGGCACGTCGGCCAAGATGCTGTCGATTGTAAAGCTGATGAATGGCGGTGGTCTGTTCGAAACTGGTGCGGGTGGGTCCGCTCCGAAACACGTGCAGCAATTGGTCGAGGAAAACCACCTGCGCTGGGACTCGATGGGTGAATTCTGTGCTTTGGGTGAATCGCTGAACTTCCTGGCCGACAACAAAGGCAACGCCAAAGCGGGTGTTTTAGGTGCTGCGGCCGAAGCGGCCACGCAAGGCATCCTGGACAACAATAAATCCCCCAGCCGTAAAGTTGGACAGCCGGACAACCGCGACAGCCACTACTGGTTCGCGCGTTATTGGGCCGAAGCCCTTGCCGCGCAGTCCGATGATGCTGAATTGGCAGCAGAATTTGCGCCGATTGCAAAAGAGCTGGCGGACAACGAAGGCAAGATCCTGTCTGAATTGGCGACCGTTCAGGGTGCTGCGGCGGATCTCGGTGGATATTACCACACCGATCCTGCGAAGACCGCAGCGGTAATGCGCCCCAGCGCAACACTGAACGCGATCATCGGCTGATAAACAGTACCCACGCTTTGCGGCGTGGGTATTTTTGGATTGATGAGATCAATAGAAAAAAGGGGCGACCCCCAAAGTCGCCCCTTTTTTGAGTGAGTGGTCAGGCCGAAGCCTCACCGGTGCAGTTGATTTCATGTTAACCAATCCACAATTCTTGGAAATTAGGGGATTCCCGTAACCTTCGAGTTTTAAGGTCCAAACTTCTCATAAATTCCGATAAAAAATGAAAAAGGGCCGGTCAGAAGACCGGCCCAAGGCGTTCGGATTTCCGAATTATCAGTTGGAAGCTGCCATCAGTTTTTCGTTGTGTTCACGCAATGTGTCCGAGACAACGGCGTACCATTCACCGGATTCACGCATCTCGTTCAGACCTTTGTTCAGCATCGCCAAATACTGCTTGCCGAATGGATTGCTGCGGTGGCTGATGAAGCGCAGCGACGACAGCGAGGTGACGAAGGGGTTCTCGATCAGGTCGTTCTGGTTCAGGCCCATTTCTACCATGGTGTCCGAGAACAATTGAACTTCGAAAGTAGCGACATCTGCGGTGCCGGTCAGAACGGCGTCAAGGCATTCGCGCGCCGTGATCGGCTGCATCAGCGTCATGGTATCGCCGTTGTGCAGGCCTTCCTGCTCCATGTCATGGATGAACCAGCCGTCCATACGGCAGATTGTGGAACCCTGAAGCTCATCGAAAGTAGTGGCGCTTGCGTACTGGCTTTCCGGCAGCGTGTAGAAGCCAACGACAATATCATAAACCGGAACCGACGAGTCGAACTGAGTGCAACGCACTTCGGTTTCCCAGGACCATTCGTATGTGCGGTTGGTGCAGTCCGGCATGTTCCAGGCCATCGAGACGTCGAACGCCCCCAGCGGCAGCAGTGTTTCCAAGTGCGAATTCCAGTCATCCACGAAGCTGACCGAGTAGTCGCGTGCGTTGCCGCCACGCTGCAGCGCGGTTGTGCCCAGACGAGTGATCGCGCCACCACCATTCAGTGATTCATCAGCGAAAGGTGCCCAACCGTTGCCGGTGACCAGCTTGATCGGCGGCTGATAAACGCTGGAGCGTTGCACGCTCGCAGCCCGCTGTTCTTCCGCCGCGATGATTTCCTGGGCGGTCTGACCGTTCGGCAGGCTACCGTCTTCGCAGGGCAGGGCCAGAACCAGGCCCGGCGCAAGCGCGTTCGGGTTGGTGATGACGTTACGGTTCGCGTTGAAGATCGGCTGATAGTTCGATGTGCCGTAAGCTGCGATCGCGATAGTTGCCATCGTGTCGCCATCGGCAACGGTATAGTTGGTACAAGCTTCCTGCGCAGCCGCGGCGCCGGCGCTCAGAGCGGTGACGGCGGTGGCCGACATTACAACTTTCTTAAGGTTGAATTCAAACATTTCCACTTCCTCTAGACTTTTCTTATAGTTAGGCCAAAAGGGGCCTTAACCGTTTTCCATTTGATGACGCAGAGCGGCTGCCACGATGTCTCGCCACTCTCCGGATTGCTGCATGATCGCCAGACCCTGATTGAGCGTCTCAAGGATCGTTTCCCCATCCGGATTGTCTTTGTGGGTCATGACGTTAAGCGACTTGATAGCCGCCAGATTGGGGTTCTCGATGATACGGTGTTCATAGCCCAGACGTCCGATTGCCTCGACAGCCAGGTGGGCCTCGATCGCAACGATATCGGCCGTCCCGTTCATAAGCGCGTGAAAGCAGTCATCGGGTGAAACCGGACGCAAAAGCGAGATTGCCGGTTCGTACAATCCAACCGTATCCATGTGCGACAGAGACCAGCCTTCCGGGCGACAGATGGTTGTCCCGGCGAAGTCGGCATAGGTCAGCGTTTGCTCGTAGCCCGAGCCGTCGCGGGCAAAGAACGTGTCCACAACTTCGTAGAATGGGTTAGAGAAGTTGTATGTATCACACCGCGCGCGATCTTTTTCAGAAAGCGCCCCGGCCTCTTCGCAGTTTGGACGCGACCAGGGGAAGGTGGCATCGAACGCGAGTGTCGGCATCAGAAGGTCCAGATGCGAGGACCAGTCGTTGACGAACTGGATTTTATAGGACTGTTCGGGCGCGGCGCGCAGCATCGCTGTTTCGACAAGGTAGGTGTAGAGCCCGCGATTGGGCAGCGCCTCGTCGGTGAACGGCGCATAGTCACCGCCAGTGATAAGCAACAACTGACGGTCACGGATTTCCGGGCGTTCGCCGGCATCTGCATTACGGATCAGCGCTGCGGCTTCTGCCCGGGCGGCTTCGATCTCGTCCTTGGCTGCCGCTTTTGCGGCGATCACTGCATCTTCGCTTGCCTTTTTGGCTTCTGCTTCGGCATCGGCAACGCGGGCTTCCGCCTCGGCGATGGCTTTCGCCGCGCGATCCTCGGCGGCCTTGACCAGCTCGGCTGCCATTTCCGCGGCCATTGCCTCGGCTTCGGTCTGCGGAGCGGCCGGGGCACGGCCGATCTCTTCCAGACAAGGCATGGTCAGAACGTCACCCACCCGGATGATGTTCGGGTTGTTGCCGATCACGTCCCGGTTTGCATCGTAAATGATACGAAAGTCTTCGGTCGAATACACTTCGATCGTAAGCTCTCGCAGGCTGTCGCCGCGTTGGATTTCGTAGGTTGAGCACGCCTGTTGCGCCGAGGCAGTGCCCGCTGCGGCAGCAAGTGCCAGGCTTGATATGATCAGATGGTTTCTCATGGGTCCTGTTGCTTTGCCTTGTTTAGTTTTTTGTAAGTTTGACAACACCGATTGAGATGTTGTCCTGATCCGGGTCGCCCTTAGCGTTCAGCGCGGCCTGCAGCGCCCCGGCTATGTCTTGTGCAAGCCCGCTGGCATTGGATTGAAGAATGGCCTGAATTTCTGCGTTGCTGAGATATTGCAGGCCGTCGCTTCCCAGAACCAAAACATCCGAAGGTGTCAGGTCCAACGGGGTTTCCGGGCAATCGACCTTTGGAATTGCAGCACCCATGATGACCGAAGTCAGTTGGTTGCGGTCAGGATGCGCCAGCGCTTCGGCTTCGGTCAAAGTGCCTTCGGCCATTTGCGCATCAATCATGGGTGCCATCGAGTGATCTTCGTTGATCTGCGACAGCTCTCCGTCCCGGAATAAGTATAGTGGACTGTCGCCGATCGAAATCCAGAACAGCCGTTGGCCCAGCAACAAAGTGCCCAACATGGTCGAACCCATGTTGAATCCAGCCTCTTGTTCCTCGGAATAGCGGGCGATGGAGGCATTGGCCTGCATCGCCGCCAGGGGCAACGCGTCGATCAATGCGGACTCGGGTGTTGTTGTACCTTCAAGCTCAGCATCTAACGCGTCACGCCAGGCCTGGATCACAAGGTCAGAGGCGACTTCGCCCGCCGCATGCCCGCCCATGCCGTCAGCGACGACGACATAGCTTGCGTTCGCCGCATCGAACATGCGCGAGGCAACCGCGTCCTCCTGCGTGTCACGCTGGCCCTTGTCCAGGATCAGCGCAATATCATATGCCGGTGTCGCCAGCATCTATCAGGAATCCCGCCAGTCAAAGCCATCGTCACAGAAGGCGGCAAAGCGGATTGAGGTTTCACTGATGCGGATCAGGTCCCCGCTGGACAGTGGGACGGTGCTGAGGACCGGCTTGCCGTTCAGGCGCACCAGGTTGGCCTTGCCGCCGTGTCCCAAGTAACATTTGCGGTCCTCGGGATCATAGGCAATCACCGCATGGTTGCTGCGGGAAATACCAGTGTCTCCAAAGTCCAGTTGAATGGCCTGATCGTCATTGCGTCCAATCTGCATCAAGCCCTCGGTCAGCGTTACGCTTGCACCCCGACCCGGACCGCCAGTGATGACCAGCCAACCAACCGGGAAAGACTGTTCGGCATTGTCGGTTTTGGCTGCAGGTTCTGCTGTCTCAATGAGGTCCTGCACATGTGTATCGGCGCGTTCGAAACCCAGGAAGGTTGTCTTGACGCGACCACGACGATCTTCGGCAGCCGCGGGTTGCGGAACCGGTGCAACCTCAACCAGTGGTTCTTCGGCGACCGGTGTTTCTGCAACCGGTTCTGCGGCGGGTTCGTCAGCGACAACCTCGATAATCTGTTCCGGCTCGGGGTCCACGACTTGAACTACCTCGTGCTCGACAACCTCTTCAGTGATCGCTTCGACCTCTTCTTCAACTGCCGAGTGCAGCGTCAACACGGTCTCTGCTTCGGGCGTGGGTGCCTCGTCCGCCACGTCCTGAACTTCCACGTCCTGAACTTCTGCGATAACTTCAGCGACGACGATTTCATCCTCAGCCTCAGTTGTGTCCAGCGCGCCTTCCTCAGAGAAATCTGGCATTTTCTCTTCGGGTACCAACTCATCGGTTTCTTCGTAGCTGTCCGAGGTCATATTGCCGCCTGCCAGCGCTTCGCGCAGGGCATTGAAATCGGCGATTGGTTCGGTCTTTTCCGCCTCTGGCGTTACAGCTTCCTCGGCTTCGTTCTCTTTCGGTTTGCCGGCACCTTCGAGAAGCCGGCTAAGAGGGCTTTTGTATTTGAACATGGTGTCGACACCTTTATTTCTTGGCACAGGACAACGGTCCCATGGGGCTGCTTCTTACCTCTGTGCGCGGTTGCACAACGGCATGGATAGTTGCGATAACAAGTCACTTTCTACTTCCGCGACGGGCCGGTTCCCGTCAGGGGTGCCGAATTTGACACAACCCTCAGCAAACACTTACTGGCAGATCACACACGAACCGGTCAGATCACTCCTGCGCTAAGGGCATGTCAGCATTCGTTTCGACCCCACTGCGCAAAACGCTGAAACGGGCCTGCGGCTGGTTTTCGGAAACAAGTTTGGCCAACAAAACATCAAGGCTGTCCGAGCCATCAATGCCAGTTCCCGAATTTGTCTCTGCGACCAGGACATCCCCTTCCTGCAAGCTGCCTGTCGCCTCGGGCGGAACCGATCTCAGGACTGTTTTCCATCCCGCACCGTCTTTGTTCTGAATTGTGAAAACGTAGCCATTTTCCAGGCCGAGCACGCGCATCGCGGGCAGTGCCAACAATCCGTTCTGAGGGCGGGTTTCACCCAATGTGCGATACCGGGCAGAAACGCGGATGTAGCCGTCCGGGTCCACCTTCAGATCGTTCAACACCTGAGCGGCAAAAGTCGTATCCGCCTGCACCGGTGTGCCATTCAGAGTAAAGATCGTGGCGCCGCGCTTGACCCACTCACCCACAATTGACGCGTCCATATCCTGGTCAACACCGGTTATCGCAATCACGTTGCCGGTCGAAGCCCGACGGCGTGATGTCTGAAACGGGATGTCAACGTCCCAGTGAGAGAATGCGATCTGCTGTTCTGCCAGGTTCACCGGTTCCGCCGGAACAAGCGGCGTCGGCTCAACGGTCGCGGCTTCGGCCGTTTCCGTCGCCGCAGCTTCTTCCTGCTCCGTGGCGACCGGGTCTTCTTGCGCTTGCTCGATAGGCTCTGGAGTGGATGCGACTTCGGCCTGCGTGGGCTCAGTTGGTTCTGGTGCCGGCTCCACTTCGGCTGCGGTCACTTGCTCGACCGGTTCCTGCTCAGATGTTTCGACTGCGGCGGTTTCTTCCACCGGTTCCGCCACCACGGGTGTTTGGGTCGATGCGGTGTCCTCGACCGGAGTTTCCTCTCCGGACATCAGGAAGAACGCGCCTGCCGCCAAAGCGGCGACCACGGCCACACCCGCAACAATTTTGCCTGCACCACTGGATCCGCTTTTGACCACGGTATCCACCGCGACCGGAGCTTCATCCTTCGATGTGAACGTAGCGAGCCCGTCGTCGTTCTTGTCCTCATTGCCCAGTGCAATGTCTGTGTTTCCGGCAAGCAATGCGGTGACAACGGCTTCGGCGTTTTCGCTTTCAGCCTTGATCCTGGCCTTTTCTTCTTCTTCGTCTTTCTGGTCCATCGCCACGATCACAGACACCGGCCGATAGTCAAAGCTGTCGAACATCACGCTGGAGCCGCGGAACATGCGTAACCAATCGAGTGCCGTCTGCAGGCGGTCCGTTGAGTGAACTTCCATCGCCTTGTCGATGGCTTCAAGGAACCCGTCGGGATAGCCTTCGAAGCGCCCGGCGAGTGGAGTGTAGGGGTCCTGCTGGCTGTTGTTGAAGGCGTTCAGGCGGGTTTGGCCGTCGATCGGACGTTCGCCACTGATTGCGTGATAGAGCGTCGCCGCAAGAACATAAAGGTCACTGCTTGGCCCTTGCTCTGCGCCGCGCACGTAAAATTCGTGCGGTGAATACCCATCCTTGATGACACGCAGGGTCATCAACGCGGCAGACTGGTGCGCTGCCTGCTCACGCGCGGCACCAAAGTCGATCAGAACCGGATCGCCGTTTTCGTCTATTAGGATGTTGTCTGGCGAAATATCCCGATGCAGCATGCCACTTTGGTGGATGAAAGACACCGCCGACAGCATCTTTTCAGTGACCTGAACGATAAAATCGGGGCCAGCCTTGTTTTCGGGGTTCTCGACATAATCCAGTAGATCGCAGCCGCGGATGTAGTTCATCGCGATATAGGCTGTCTCGTTGTCTTCGAAGACCTGATGTACATCCACAATGTTGGGGTGCACCAGACGGGCGTGATTGCGCGCTTCGAGGATAAACAGGTCGATGATCGCGCGCAGATCGTCTTTGTAGCCCGGTTCAACCGGTTCAACCAAGTCGCCATTGCGACGGCAAAGGGCACCGGGATAGCACTCTTTGATCACCACTTCGCGTTCCAGGCTGTCACGCGCTAGATAGGTGATCCCAAACCCGCCATTGCTGATAAAGCGCAGTATTTCATACTGCCCGCGCAACAGCTTGGCGCCTGGTTGAAGACCTTCAATTTTCGGTTCGTCGTGCGTCGCGCCGACGGCCTGGTTGTGGCTCATTTCTTTCCGCCCGTTCTAATCGTTTTGCGGCTTACTTAACTGGGCTTTCAGCCCGCGAACTCACAACCAAACACAACCGCAGGACACTCAAGTACGTTAGACGTTTCAAATTTGACTTTATTGGGGCCGCCTGATGGCTTCACTAAGAACCCAGCGCCAAGAAAATGCACATATGGTGCCATTGCGTGCGCGTGAATCTAAATGTTGATTTTTTACCGGTAAAACTTGCGGACTGAGTGCCTGTTTTTTGCGGATTGGTCACTAAATCCGAAACAATAAACGCGCGATTCTGAGGGCTTCGAATCGCTGCATTGCGGCTCAATTAAAACGGGTAGGCGTCAGGTTCCGGTTTTTGCCTGAACGGAATCGACGCGGCTGCCGGCCCAGGCGAGGTTGTCGCTTAGCTGGGCGAGGATGCTGATTGCGTCCTTCAGTGGCGCGTCACCGCTTTCGAATTGCAGCAGCAAAAGAAGATCGGTGGCCTTTTCAAACTCACCGGGGATCCAGTCGGCTTCAGTGGCGATTTCGCCTCCTTGCTCCAGACGCTCCGCAAAATCTTCGACGATTTCCTGACAACTGTTCAGGAATGCGGCCGGTTCTATATCTGATGTCTCGCGCAAGTCGTCATAGATGCTGGCAATTGCCGCCAGCCAGTCTTCAAGGATTGGGTTTTCAAGTGGGGGAAGGGCGGATTCCAACGTCGCATGAATCGAGGGCGCTTCGACCTGCGCTGGTTCAGCTTCTGCGATGTTCAGGGTGGAGAGATACGGAAGAAACTCTTGCTCGATGTCATTTCGGGCAGCTTCCAAATCCTTCAAACGCCGCTCGGATGCTACTTGCAGGACCTGTTCGGCCAAATTTTGACCGCCACAGGTCTCCCACAGATCAAAATCGGGCTCGGGTTCTTGCGCCATGGCTTTGACCGCGACTGGTGTGCCGATAGGCACGACAGACCGGAAGAATTTACCTTTTTCTTTTTCCAATCGGTTCAGAACACGGTCCAGCGCGTCGCGAACCGGGGGGAGATCCGCGTGGGTTACGGCCAGCAAGCTATTCGAGCGCAACTCTTGCGGAACTTGTGCCCACAGGTGGCGCTCAGTCTCACGCCAGGCATTGGTTCCGTTCGTGCACCAGATGGCACAATCGACATAGGACAATAGGTCCAAAGTGGACTTGTAGGTGTCATCCAATGCGCCGGTTCCCGGCAGATCGAACAATGAGATCTCTTGCAGGGCAGGGGTATTCAGCCCGATCGAGATAAAGTCCGGGTCGTCTGTCGCGGCTTTTTCCAGCGCAATGCCGGAATAAACTTTGGGCTCTTTGTCCCACCAGCCAACGGTGGTTTCCGGTGCATCCGCATAGGCCACGATAACCAATGGCAATTTCAAGTGTTGAGGGCCGGTTGGCAGAATGTCCGCCCCGGCTAGCATGTTTGCGAGGCTGGATTTTCCGGCCCCGAATTCCCCGGCAAAACCGATGTTTACCGCATTCGAAAGCCGTTCGGCATGGAACAAGGCTCGCTCGCGCATCTTGTCCAGACCCGCCTCTGAAGGCAGGTTTTCGGTGGCGGTCAGGAAGCGTTCAAGCTTGCGTACTTCCTGTTCGGTTCCGGGAAATTCAATCATTCCGCAGCCTCTGCTAATTTCTTGTCGGCGCTATTGCCGCCAAATACCGCATCCAGATCATCTGCAACACGTTGTGCCTGATCGAATGCTGCCTGTGCTTCTGAACGAACATTGGTTTGGCCGGTTCCGGCGCGTTGTTCAAGATGTCCGGCCAACAAGGCCAGATAGTGATCAAGAACGGTGTTCAGACGCTCAAGCAGATCGGCGCGCGCCGTGTCCACCAGATCGTCCCCGATCATTTCGAATTCCTGAACGATCATCCGTTCGGCCCGAGCGACCACACTTTTACGCGAAATCAGGCGGGACAGCCAACTGACGCGCAGTTCCACGGTAATGCCACGCGTCAGTGCGGTGGTATCCGGACGGAACCACCGAACCGCACTGGTATTCATCCGACTGTCGGTCGGGTCTTGCCAGCCGGGCAGGGCGCGAAGTGCGGCATTGCTGTTCATGTCGACAGCATAAAGCTCGCTGAGCATTCGCTGCCGCACCACCTGTGTCGCACCCTGAACCAGCTCGCGCATGCGGTCCCGCAGCGGCGAAAAGTTCAATTCGGTGTCACCGCCCTTGGCCAGCAAAGGGGAATCGCCATTCGGCCCTCGGACAACAGCAGAAACGGCCTCGGACACAGTGTCATCCATGACGCCGCGAAGATTGGCCAACACATCATCCATATCGTCAATGATCTGTGTGGTTTTTTCCGAAACCAGCGCGCGCAGCTCGGCCAATGTTTTGTCGTTTTCGTCGCCGTCGGTCATGTCGGCGGAGTTTTCGTCGTCAATTACGCGCAGATGGGCCTTGGACCGTTCCAGCTCTCCTTGGGCAAAACTGTTAAGGTGCTGCCAGGCCATCTTGAGCTGTTCGTCACGGGGCCCATGCGTCAAGGCGTTGGTAACATGGCGGCGCAGATCGGGCAGACCCGAGGCGATCATTGCGGCAAAGCGCAACACGCCCTCACGGCTGATCGGGCCGGGACCTTGTTTGATCTCTTCTACACCGTCCAGATATTGTTTCATCTGCTCTGGGTGGGCGCGCAGCCAAGCCAGAACGTGATCGTGGTTCACGCCGGTATCGTCGCCGGTCAAGGCATAATGGGCCCATTGGGCGCTGCCCATCAGAACATCAATGTCCGAGTTGCCCAGGGCTTTTTCCAGGCCTTCCAATACATCCGTCCGGACTTTTCCGGCATCCTCGGCCCCACCCCCCAACTCGTCCACACGGTTGATGAACACGACGATTTGTCCCAGTTCCAGCGCCTGCATCAGGCGGAACAGCTTCAGATCTGCCCGTGAAAGGGCCTGATGAGCAGACAAAACCACAACAAAGAAATCGGATTCTTTGAGGTATTGGCGCGAGATTTCTTCGCGGATCAGCAGCGGGTCGTTGACACCGGGCGTATCCGTGACCGTCAGCGGGAACGGAAAATGGCCAATGTCAAAGTAGACCTCGGCCTTGCGCGTGATGTCACTGTATAGTCCCCGATCTGAACCGGGGTCGTATTCTTCACCGTCAGTTGGATCGTCACCGGCACAAACGTAGCGGGCCAGATCGTCCGAGTTCAGATGCTCCAGATCGTGATGCTGACCCAGCAACTGCTCATAGCTGTCGCCTAATCGCAGTTGGGCGCGGGTTTTCATCGCGTCGACCTGCTCTTCGATCATCTCGCGTTTATAGCTGTCCTCATCGTCGGGGAACATGTTGCGCAGCTCTTCGCCCTCGGCGATCAGCGCCTGCCACTGACGGTTATCGAAGAAATGAAATTCGGCCCCTTCGGTCCGACCCGAGGGGTGACCGAAATGCATATCGGTGATTACGGTCGTCCACGGATTCACATCCGAAGGCAGGTATTCGGCCTGCCCGGTAAAGCCATTGATCAGGCGAGACTTGCCAGCCTTGATCTGCCCGACAAATGCGATTGACGGTTTTAGATTTGAAAGGTCCCCGACAATACGCGAAATGAACTGGCGGGTCTCGTCATTGCTGACCCCGTTCATATCTTCGGCGATTCTTATTAACTCACGACGGTTATTTTCACTCATACTGTTACCCTGGGCACTTGCAATCACAGATTGAATTAGTCGAAAAATTGAATATTACGGGCGCGCTCATTCGGAACGCTCCGTCAGAGATGTCCACAGATTCACAATGGCGCCTAGCTTGCGCGCCTCGTGAACGACCATGGAAAATTCTTTACCGTCATTCAGGACGGCCAAACCAGACCCCTTGCCACCGGACGGACGCATGACGATCAGTTGTGGATGATCCAGCGCGGCGGCCGCGTCATCATCCCAGCCCGACAGGTCACTCGCGAACTGCGCCAGCAAAGTTTCATCTGCATGTAATGGCTGATCTTCACTACAATCGCCGTCAGACTGAACCATTTCCCCGCCTTCAGCTTTGACCCGGATGCGACCAACAGCCAAACGCTGGCTACCGAGATAGAACTGGTTGGCCAAATCGCTGGCATCGTCTGTTGTTTCTACGTCATTTGCGGGCTCGGCAGTGTCCGGAACAACCGCTATGACGGGTTCAGCGGGCATTTCGATCATCGTGCAAGCACTAGCGATTTCGCTAAAAGTGATTCCGACATCGTCCGCTTCCAGCGTGGCGTCCGGCCGTAGGGATATCAGGCTGAGCGGTGCAGGCGCCGCGGCAATATCGGTTACCAGTTGCGCCAATTGTCCAGCCAGCGTATCGCGTTCTTCGGTCTCGAAATCAGGCGCAACGCCGGACCGGACACGAAAGACATCAGTAACCCGAGAGCTGTTGACCTCAATCGCGAGACAATCGCCATTGGCAGCCGTAAACTCCAACCGGCGCGGCAAAACAGTGCCACGGATGGACTGCAATACCTTTTCGCGGCGCTCAAGCGCAGTGTCTCCAGCAAGCGCGACGGCTGGCTCCAGTCGGGCAACCGATGATCGCCCAATGTCCTCGAGCAAATCGAGTATGTTTGTATCCATCATGCCGTGACCCCCTCTGGTCCCGTCTAAACTGCGGCCGCGACGGGCCCCAGACTGAGATGCGATTTTGTCAGTGCCAACCCTACATTCGCGCTGTTGCGACAGATGTAGCAGACCACATGATCCGGATAGGCCTGCGTCCGCAAGAAAATGTTCAACCGATCCTTTGAAAACACCGCGATTTCCCCAAATCCCGGATTTTCGGCATCAGTATTACCTGATTGCCGCAGCAATGTTTCAAAAGCGCCCACGCCGCCGCCCTGAAACAGGTTCGCCACCGCAAGCGCGAGACTGTCCAGCACTTCGGCGTCCTCTTGATCGCGGACACTGGTCCCCAATAACATCCCTGTTTCCATGTCGATATACCCGGCTGCGACGCAGTCGGGTATCGTTTCCATCGCAGATTTCAATGCGGCTTCGATAGACATCGGGCTTCCCGTCCTTCTACCTTGATTTCACGTTATAAAACATGCCATTCAGCCCCGCCCTTGTTCCCGGCTTTCGGAAGCGTTGAAACGTCTTTTTTTGCGTCGCGGGCGCCGTGTTCAGCGGCGATCTTGTCGAACTCTTCTAGGAAGGCCACAAAAACTTTTTTCAGGCCTTCGGAGTCTTCGGGAAGATCCTCACCAGCGGTGATCTCGCGCCACATCGCCGATGCGCTGAGTGTTGATCCGGCGTCCGCATTCAGCAATTTCTCAAGGGTTTCAGACTCAGGCTCGGCCTCGGACGTTCCGTTTGACATCGGCACGACCTGTGTTTCGATCAGGCCGCTGGTCTCTGGTTCCAGTTCGAACTCATCGGCCGTACCATCCGATTGCTCGGCGAGCAATGCAACGATTGACGACACAGATGTGTCAGCGCGGTGCGCGTCTGCTTCGGTGTTTTCGGATACAGCATCTTCAGCTGCGTCAGCCAGCTTATCCTCAATCGACGCCAATAGGTGATCCTGACCATCGGAGCCGGTGTCAGGCTGATTTGCCTCGCCTTCACCCTCGGCTTCCAGTTCCAAGGTCTCTTCTTCGTCGAAATCCTCGTCATCCAGTTCAAGAAACGCGTTTTCTTCCGAAGGGATCTCGGCAACATCGGCCAAATTCAGAGGCTGACTGGGCGTTTCCCGGAAGAAAGAACGCAGCTCGTCCTGATCGGTTTCGGTCTCAGGTTTGGTTTCTTCCGATATCGCGGTCATCTCAGCGCGCAACCGTTCAGCCTCATCCGCATCAATCCGGGGGACACGTTCCGTATCGTTTGAGCGTGCTTCAACGCGGGCAGGGCGTACAGGAAAGCTTGTTACCACTTCGTCCTGCGCATTTTTGTCCTGAACGGGATTGACCAGCTTTAGTGGAGTGGGCTGTTCTGCGCTTTCAGTGGTTTTGCGTGGGGGGATCGGTTGGACACGTGGCCCATCAGCAAGGCTATTGTCGATCTGGTACCGCGCCAGCATGTCTGCGCGATTGTCCATGATCTGCTCGGTGATCTCAAGAAAGCTGTCTACCATCTTGCCGCCACCGCTGCGTCCCCACAGTTCGGCATCGCCGCTCTTGTCGCGGGCGGTGATCGCATCGCGAGCTGAGAACAAAATCGACCGGTTGAACAGATGCCCTGCCTCGCGGTTGACCCGGCGCAACACCTTTTGGCGGTCTTTCGGACCCAGTGTATCCGCACGTGTTACCAACAGCAGCGAGTTGTGCTGCAACCGTTCGGGCAGGGCGACCCAAGTCGCCCGCTCGGTCTCGCGCCAGGCTTGGGTTGCATGTGTGCACCACAGCACGCCATTGGCCTGACCTACGGCGCGACGCCAAACATCGTTTGAAATCTTGGGGTCCGAGATACCCGGCGTGTCGATCAGATCAACCGCTTCGAGGATATCGGATTCAAGAAAAATACGAATGAATTGGGCGTCGTTTACGCCGATCGATTCCAACGCATCCAGTTCAATATTCTCGCGCATACCATCATGGCGCTGCACATAGGCTGATTGCTTACCCCAGCTGAACCAGACCGGCGGTAACTGTGTGGCCGTCACCTGGGTTGGCAGCGCGTGCGACCGAAGCAGAAAGTTCATCAGCGTCGATTTGCCGGCGCTGAACTCTCCCATAAGGGCAAAGACCGGCTTGCGGCGGGACCACTGCTCGATGCGTTCCCATGCTTTGGGCGAGACGAAACGGGTTTGTGAGTCTTTTGCCATATCGCTACTTATGCTGCCTCGTTACTAAGATCTTTCAGGATGTCGCCCAGAATATCGTCACGCGATTTCTGTGGTGTCAGTCCTGCCATCAGAGCTGCGTTGCGGCTTGGGTCATTCTCGGCCGAGGCCGAAATGCTAAGCAACGTCTCTTTCTGCTCGCGCATGAAATCCGACAGGACGGCACGTACGTTTTCCAATACGGCTGCGACCTGATTTTCTTCGATATCCTTGGTGATCGAATTCGCCTCGGACGCGATCAGGCGCGTATAGTCGGCTGCATAAGCTTCGAACCCTTTGCGGCGCTGCCACCAGCGACGCCACCAGGTGCTTTGCAAGTCCAAAGCGATTGTTCGCCCAATTCCGAGTGGGGGTGGGACACGCGGAACAATGGGCGCTTCGATACTGAACTCACCCAGGTGGTTGCCCAGTATCTTCTGATAAAGCGTCTCAATATCTGCGGCCGCCGTATTGTACAGCGCACTTGCTTCTTTGCGCATCGACCGCGCAAAGCTGAAATATGCGGCCTTTTGCAAGGTGCGCAGCCCCGCTGGGTCATACTGCCATGTGCCTTGTTCGCCGTTCAGCTCAAGGTGGGCAATCAGCGAATCCGTTGCACGTTTGACAAAGTTCGATTCCGCTGAATTCAGTCGCTCCAACACCTTCGCACGCAGGGATGCGGTCAATTCGACCGCTTTCTTTTCATATTGATCCGAGAGTGTGGCAATCGCTTCCTCTGGCGATACCCCGTCCAAATCACGCACAAGGCCTTCGCCGCCCGAAAGGGTCTTGGCAACGGCCGTGGCGCGGATTTGACTGGCGATATTGCGGGCGCGGTGACGGACGCGATCCAGCAACCGGGTGCCTGCGCCTTCGGCGATGCGTTCGTTCATGGCCAACAGCAAATCGGGCAAGCCGGACAGTGCCCAAATCTTGTCGAGCGAGGGTGCCTGATCGCCAAAACCGGCGGCCAGATAGAACGTGTTCAACGCCTCGCGGGATTCATCGGAAAGAATCTCAGGGTTGCCCGTCAACGCGGCCTCGGCCCACAAGGCGCTGCCAAAGACAACACTGGTATTGGCGTCGATATTGTTCTGTTTGAGTGTATCCTGAATGCGGTCGCGGATTTCCGGCACCTGATTGACCGGATCCGCCAATTCGTCAATTCGGTTCACAAACAGGATGATCTGCCGGTTTTCGAATTGCGCGATAATGCGCATCAGCGCCATGTCCATTGTCGTCAGCGCCTGGCTGGCAGCCAGAACAACAACGCAGACCTCAGATCCGCGCAAGCTGCGCAGGGTGATCTGTTCGCGGACCATAAAGGTATCGTTGACACCCGGCGTGTCGCACAGTTTGAGCGCAATCGGGTATTGCGGGATATCCATATACAGCTCTGCCGACTTCGTCACATCGGCGAACCGCCCGGTCTTGGGGTTGATGTCCGGGTCATCTTCGTCACCCAGACAGACATAGCGCTGGATCAGCTCTTCGTCGAAGTAATCATATTGATGGCTCTGCCCCAGAATCAGGTCGAAATGCTGGCCCAATCTGGATTCGGATTTAGCCTTCATCTCGCCGATTTGGCGGCGAATGTCATCCATCTCGTCATCGGCTCCGGCGCGGTTTGCCAACTCACCCAGGCGGCCGCCGCCGACCATCAGATTGTCCCATTCTTCCTGTTCAAAGAAGGTAAACTTGGCGCGTTTGTCGCCTTCGGTGCGGGTGTTGATGTTCAACGTGGTCACCACCGATGTCCACGGGTTTACATCCGATGGAAGCAGGGCAGGGCGCCCGGCCAGGATGTTCACGATCGAGGACTTACCAGCCTTGACCTGCCCGACCATTGTAACGCTGGCCGAGAAATTCTCCATCCGCGTCTTGAGCGTGGCAAGACGTGCGGACGAACGTGCATCCGCCACCTCTGTCAGTTGATCAATCTGTGCGGTCAGCGAGTTCATCGCTGACGTCATGGGCGTCAGTGCCTCATTGCCAACTGACAAAAGATGGTCGTTGCGCGCCATGTTCAGCCTCCGGTTCCTGTCGCGGCCAACGTGTCTGTCGGCGTGCTGGTCATGGTGTCGATTCGGGCGATCAGATTCAGGGCATTGCCCAGGATCGCAGCTTCGGCCCCCGGCGAAATCGATTCGAAGGTGTGGCAATCCGCCAGAACTTCGATCGAGCTAAATCGCTCGCTGTTTTCAAGGCGGGCAAGACGACGCCCGGTCGGAAAGCCCTCGGATTTGGTTTCGGGCAGCGGCATACGCGAGTTGGCTAGCAAATATCGCCGCCCGGAGCGGGTGCGCAACGAAACGCCAAACCCGGTGTTTGGATGGTCGCGGTTCAGGGATTTGAGTTCACCAAGAAAACTTTCACGCGCAAGGCCAACGGCTTCTTGCTCGGCAGCAGCGGAGTTCATCATATTGGTCACGTTTCCGACCCTTGTACTGGAGTTGAGCGAAAAAACTCGTACAGCGCCCGAAGGCAAAAAAGACTCATTAACTCCTACTGCTCATAAGTGACTTTCAAGGCGGTCTTATTTTGACGCGAATAAGATTTTTTGGCGTTTGAATTGTGGCGCAATTGTGTTTGGTAACATTTTTCAACCACAACCTACGGGCGTATTTTCGGCGTCAATGTGAACAGCGCCATTTATCGTTAGCAGCATTCAAGAGCAGAAAACTTGCAACGATGCGCACGTGTTGTATTTTTGGTAGTGCGTCTAGAGCACTGTTCATAAACAGTAATTACTCTATCTTTTGAAATCAACCTGACACCAAATCTACCCAGAGGACGTCTGTAAAATATATGTATGTTGCATTCGTCTTTGGGTTCTCATCATAGCCCGCCCTTAGATGAGGGGCATTTTACTCAACGTAAGATAGTTTTCTTCTTCTCACCAAAGGGACCTGAGTGTTGCTAAATACAAAACAATAAAATTAGTCAAACTTGCCCAAGTAATCTTTTCTCTCTACTCGTAGAACGCCAAAAATCAGGCTGCTTTCCTGCCGCGAACAGCAACACATGAGAATATCCCGCATCCCGCTTAGCGGCAGCGTCCGGCAGACACCATATGTGCACGACGGTCAGTTCAGAAGCATGTTGCGCCGATGTCATCAATAATCTTGCGCACAACTCAATTTTCCCTCTCGCACTCTGTGGCAAGCTTTGCTATTCACCCCGACATTCCGGCACCGAGTGCCTGGGTTGCGGGTGTGGCGAAATTGGTAGACGCACCAGATTTAGGTTCTGGCGCCGCAAGGCGTGGGGGTTCAAGTCCCTCCACCCGCACCATACCATTTCAGAGAATTTTCCCGTCCGGACCGCCTTTGCCGGCTTTCAGGCAATGACCAACGTTTCGTACGGGACAGCCGACTGGATTTTGACGTTTGAACAGTCGGGTCCGCTCGCCAAGCGAACGATTAGGTGACTGCATCCATAGTGAAAACACCGGCCTCTATGATTTGGAAATGCAGGTTACATGGCCTGCATTTCGGAACGCGCAGTCAGGAGAACAGGTAGTAGGTCGTTGGTGACGTGGCTAAAATAGCCAATGCAACGACAAGCCAAACCAAAACGCAAACCCAGTAGGTTCCCGGATTTTCAGCGCGGGTTACCCGTTCCCACAAGTAGGTCGAACCAAACACCAAGTCTCTGATAGCCCATAACAACAAGCCAAGCCCCACATAGAACCAAATATCCATAATTCCCTCGCGTGATGAGTTTGGCGCAACTTAGGTTGTCAAAAATGATTGCGCAATTGTGCATTGATCATTTTCGGCAATTGCTGACCAAAGAATTTGGTTAATTTCGGCCTTTCAGCGATCTCTTCACGTCCATAGCACGCGCTTGCGGACCCACAACGCCGCCACTATTGCCCGGCCAATCCCATCTGGCGCACGGCCAGGTCGCGCATTATCTCTTCGGATCCGCCGCCAATTGCCATTATTTTGATTTCGCGCCAGATCCGCTCGACCGGATTGCCCAGCATGTATGCGGCACCGCCAAAGATCTGCATCGCTTCGGAAGCAACAAATTGCAGTGACGTCGTGGCCTGAACCTTGGCCTTTGCAATTTCGGCGACTGGCATCAGGCCCTGTTCAATTGCCCAGCAGATCCGTTCGATATATGCCTCATTCATATCAATCCGGGCAGACATTTCTGCAAACTTGTGGCCAATGACCTGATGTTCGACCAGTCGCCTGCCGAATGTCTTGCGTTCCCGTGCCCAGTCCAGGGCACTATCGTAGCATAGTTTCATCATACCCAACGAAGCGGATGTCAGGCCAAGCCGTTCAAAGTTAAAGTTGTTCATGATTGCGATAAAGCCCCTGTTCTCAGGCCCCAACAGGGCAGTAGAATCCAGCTCGCAATCATCGAAATGCAGCGTCGCTTGCTGTGAACTGTGCCAACCCATCTTGCCACCCAACGGCGTGCGGCTGAACCCGGGCGCGTCATGAGGGACCAAAAACAATGAGATACCGGTCAGGCCCGGGCCGCCAGTGCGGGCGCCGATCACAAACCATTCGGCATCCATACCCCCGGTGATATAGGTCTTTTCCCCGTTCAGAATCCATCGGCCGCCTTTGCGCTCGGCACTTGTTTGAATATTGGCAACGTCCGACCCTGCGCCTGGTTCGGTGATCCCAAGGGCCGACATCATGCGCCCCGAGATGATCTCGGGCAGCACTTTCTGTTTGAACTCCTCGGAAGCAAATTTCGCAATTGGGCTGATGGAAATCGTACGTCCCCCAACGGCGGCTCCGATACCGGATGCCCCACAGCCGAACAGGATTTCACTATAATCATGGCGCATAAAGGCGTTGTCGAAACCTAGACCGCCGTATTCCTCATCGATCCCAAAGCCAAATACGCCGAACTCAGCAATTGCGGCATGCAGCTCCCACGGGACGCTGCGATCCGCCTCCCATTGCTCAATATGAGGTTTGATTTCGGCATCGACAAAACGCTGGAAATTTCCGCGGAAAGCTTCGCGTTCAGGGGTCATGAAAGGGGATGGCAGAGTCATTTGACCTCCTCAACGTCGTTTTCGGGCAATACCTGAAGCTGGCTTTCCATCATGTGGGCAAAGCGATCCATCATCTGCGTAAGGTATTCTGGCGACGAAACAAATTTCTCATGCAACAACAAACCACGCAGGAAATTCCGGGCGATACTCCACAATAATTCAGTGTCGTCACGGTCACCCGTTGCGCTGACATACCGGGCGGAGATCAGGGTGAGGTTCGATTTGTCCCAGTCTCTCAGGCTTTTTTCCAGCATTCCGAACAGTGCCGGGTCGGTTCGGCAAGCAACCAGAATCTCGACTATGGCGCGCCCACCTGCGGAATTTACGATATTGGCCCAGGCAGACATAATCAGGTCATAGACGGGCTGAGGCGCGCGATCATGTGGCCAGAGCGGGTTTTGCGCATTGCCCAATAGTCGCATTGCGGTCGCTGCGACCAATGCCTGCTTCGTGGGGAAGTGATGCGTTATTGCCCCGCGTGAGATACCCGCCTTGGCTTGTACTTTGGCAAAAGTGGTCTCGGCATACCCAAGCTGATCCAGACAAGTGACCGTCGCATTGCAGATTTTGACCTGCATATCTCGGGACCTTTGATCCTGGACTGAGGGTTTTTTTGGCATCGATTCCGTCATCTTCCGTCGCGTCGCATTGGTAAATCTTCGTTGACCAAGGTAGTCAGTAGATCATAAAAACAGAACAGTCGGTCTGTAAACCGCGGATCGCACACAAGCGGGAGAGACGTGGCGTGACACATTCTCTGCGGATCGGAGGAGCAAGTGGTTTTTGGGGGGATGCCCCTCATGCGACACAGCAATTGCTGCGTGCCCCAGGGCTCGATTTTCTGGTCTACGATTACCTCGCCGAAATCACCATGTCGATCATGGCCCGCGCCCGTCTTAAAGACCCCCAAAAGGGATATGCGGTGGATTTCGTCTCTGACGTTATGGCCAACAATTTAACCCAAATCGCCGAGCAAGGCGTCAAGGTCTTGTCAAATGCAGGCGGGGTCAACCCAGTTGCCTGTGCTGATGAATTACGTCGCAAATCTGCAGAGTTGGGATTGAACTTGAAAGTTGCAGTGGTCGAAGGCGACGACCTGCTGCCGCGTGTGGCTGAGTTTGTCGATCGGACTGAGATGTTTTCCGGTGCGCCGATGCCACTGATCGAAAAGATCGCCTCGGTGAATGCTTATATTGGGGCTGGGCCGATATTGGTGGCGCTGCACGGCGGTGCTGATATCGTCATCACAGGCCGCTGCGTCGACAGCGCTCTGACTTTGGCGGCGTGCATGTATCATTTTGGATGGCGGCCCGAAGACCACGACTTATTGGCTGCCGGGTCGCTTGCAGGGCATTTGATGGAATGTGGTCCGCAAGCCACCGGAGGCAATTTCACGGACTGGAAATTGGCAGGCGACATCGCCAAGATCGGCTATCCAATTGTCGAGGTAAACGCTGATGGCGGGCTGGTCCTGACCAAGCCGCAGGGCACGACGGGATGTGTGACCCCGGCTTCGGTCTGCGAGCAGATGCTGTATGAGATCGGCGACCCGCAGTCTTATATTCTGCCTGACGTGATTTGCGACTTTTCCAATGCCAAGATTAAGCAATCCGAGCCAGACCATGTAACCGTTTCGGGTGCAAAAGGCCGCGCGCCGACAGGGCAGCTCAAAGTGTCCGCCACCTGGGCGGATGGCTATCGCGCGGGCATGACGATTCTGATCAACGGGCGTGAGGCACGACAAAAGGCGAAGGCTTTTGCCCAAGCGGGGTTGGATCGTGCGCGCGCTGTCCTCCACCAGATCGGTTCTCCCGACTATCGCGAGGTGTCGTTTGAAACCTTCGGAGGTCGGCCTGGCGACGGCGATTACGAAGAGATCTCGTTCAAGGCAGCCGTGAAACACGACGACCCTCGCGCAGTTGGAGTATTCCTACGCGAGATGACCGGGTGCGCACTGGCCGCACCGCCGGGGTTGCACATCTTTACCGGAGGAGGGCGTCCAAAACCCTCGCCAGTCGTTGCCCTGTTTTCCTTCTTGGTGCCAAACGACACGCTGACCTATTGCGTAACGATGGATGGGGAGCAGATCGCCTACAATCCGCCGAAAACGTCCCCACAAGACCCGGAACCTGTCCCGGCAAAAGCCCCAGAAACAGCCGATGAAAAGGTGACCGATTGGATCACATGCCCTTTGGAAGATTTGGCCTGGGCAAGATCGGGGGACAAAGGCGACACCGCAAACATTGGGGTCATTGCACGCCATGCTATCTTTTTGCCCTATATTTGGGCTGAGTTGACCGAAACGACGCTGGCCGATGTTTTTTCTAATCATCTATCCGGCAGGGTCGAACGGTTCCATCTTCCAGGAACGCATTCCATGAACATTCTGCTGCACAATGCGCTGGGTGGCGGTGGCGTTGCCTCGTTGCGCAACGACGCGCAAGGCAAGAGTTATGCCCAGATATTGCTAGCCACACCGATCAGGATTCCTGCAGAGTTATCCTCATACACCGAGCGAGGAGAAAACTGATGGGTTTTGTCAGTAAAGTCGTCCGCGATTCTGATAGCTTCGCCAAGAACCGAGCCGATATGTTGGCTCTTGTTGACGAGATGCGCGCGCTTGAAGCGCGTCCTGTCGCCCTGTCAGAGAAACGGCGCGAACGGATGGAGGCCCGGGGGCAGATCACACCCCGTGACCGTTTGACCCAACTGTTGGATCCTGGCATGCCTTTTTTGCAACTGCACGGGTTGGCGGGTTACTGCGTCGATACAGACGATCCCGAGCAATCGGTTCCGGGCGCGTCATTGGTCATCGGCATCGGTTTCATCTCGGGCGTGCGCTGCATGATCATCATCGACGATTCAGGAATCAAGGCCGGCGCAATGGTCGAGATGTCAGCGACAGCATTCCTGAGCGCGCAGGACATGGCTTTGAAACAGAACCTGCCATTTGTGCATCTTGTCGAAAGCGCCGGTGCAAACCTGATGGAATACAAGGTCGAATTCTGGGCCAATGGCGGCAAACTGTTCCGCAATCTGGCCCGCCATTCGGCCGCTGGCCTGCCCAACATCGCAGTACTGCATGGCCCGTCAACCGCCGGTGGGGCTTATATGCCAGGCCTTGCAGACTATGTTGTCGGCGTGAAGAACAATGGTATGGCCGCATTGGCCGGTGCAGCCTTGGTTCACGCGGCGACGGGCGAAAAGGCCAATGACCGCGATCTGGGCGGGTCCGAGATGCATGCCACCACATCCGGGCTGGTCGACTATCTGGCCGAGGATGATGCGCACGGTATCGAAATGGCGCGGAACGTGATGGCCCGGCTGGATTGGAACAAATCTTTACCTGTGCGTCGCAGCAAAGAAGTGCAGCCACCGAAATATGATGCGGATGAGATCGCAGGCGTTGTTCCAACCGATTACCGTGTCCCCTATGACGTCCGCGAGGTCGTGGCCCGCATAGTAGACGGCTCGGACTTTGAGGATTTCAAACCCGACTATGGCTCGGCGACTGTCTGTTTGCAGGCCGCAATCAATGGTATCGCAGTGGGTATTCTTGGAAACAACGGGCCACTGGATCCTGCAGGCGCGAACAAAGCCGCGCAGTTTATTCAGCTATGTGGTCAGGCTGACATTCCCCTTATCTTTCTGAACAATATCACAGGGTTCATGGTCGGCACCCAATATGAACAAAGCGGCATGATCAAACATGGGGCCAAGATGATTCAGGCCGTTACATCTGTCGATGCGCCCAAGATCACGCTCTATGTCGGGGCAAGTTTCGGGGCGGGCAATTACGGGATGTGCGGCTACGCCTATGACCCGGACTTCCTGTTCGCCTGGCCCAATGCGGCAACGGGCGTGATGGGCGGCGAGCAAGCCGCCGGGACGATGGAACTGGTTGCGCGCGCAGGGCTCAAACGCAAAGGGATCGACCCCGACGAAGCCAAACTGGCAGCGCAGAAGGCAGCGATCACAGCGCATTTCACACTACAGGAGAATGCGTTTTACACCTCGGGCCGGTGTATCGATCATGGCGTCATCGACCCCCGCGACACGCGGCGCGTGCTGGGTTTTTGCCTTGAAACCTGCCTTGAGGGTCGCGCGCGAACGGTCAAACCCAGTTCGTACGGGGTGCACAGGTTCTGACCATGCCGCATAGCTCACTAAATTCACATCCAAGACAGATAGCAGAGGCTGAGGCATGACATTCGACACGCTTCTCGTTGCCAATCGTGGGGAAATCGCCGCGCGTATCATGCGAACCGCCCGGTCGCTTGGGCTGCGCACAGTGGCCGTTTATACAACCGCTGACGCGCGGGCACCCCATGTCGAACTTGCTGATGAGGCGGTTTGGATCGGTGAAGGGCCGATTGGTGATAGCTATCTGAACGCAGAAAAGACCATTGCTGCCGCTCAGAAAGCCGGGGCAGGGGCAATTCACCCGGGCTATGGGTTTTTGTCCGAAAATGCGGGTTTTTCAGCGGCAGTCGAGACCGCGGGTCTGACTTTTATCGGACCCGATCCCGAAGCGATCCGGCTGATGGGCGACAAGGCCGTCGCCAAACGCCTCATGATTGGCGCGGGCGTTCCCTGCGTTCCAGGGTATGAAGGCGATAATCAATCGGATACCGCTCTGGTCACAGAAGCGGACAAGATCGGCTTTCCCATTATGGTTAAAGCCGCAGCTGGTGGCGGTGGACGCGGAATGCGCGTGGTCCAATCCGCCGACGCTCTTTCTGAGGCGATTGCGCTTGCCAGATCCGAGGCCGAGAACGCTTTTGGATCCGGCAAATTGATCCTTGAGAAAGCGATCGGTGATGCGCGCCATATCGAATTTCAGATTTTTGCCGATAGGTACGGGAACGTAATTCATCTGGGCGAAAGGGAATGCTCGATTCAGCGTCGCCACCAAAAAGTCATCGAAGAAGCCCCAAGCCCCGCCATGACGCCAGAATTGCGCGAAAAAATGGGAGCCGTGGCGATTGAGGCGGCCCGTGCGGTGAACTATCGCGGCGCCGGAACCGTGGAGTTCCTATTGGAACCGTCCGGCGTTTTCTATTTCCTTGAAATGAACACCCGACTGCAGGTTGAGCATCCTGTCACCGAGATGGTCACTGGCATCGACCTAGTGGCGCTACAGATCGCTGTCGCGCAGGGTGACGCCCTTCCGATCTCTCAGGAAGACGTCACCATGAACGGCCACGCCATTGAGGCGCGGCTTTATGCCGAAGACCCCGCTAACGGATATCTACCGGCAACCGGTCCAATTGATTTCTGGCAGGCTGCGACTGGACCCGGAGTGCGTGTGGACTCCGGCATTCAACAAGGGCAGGAGGTATCGCCTTTCTATGACGCCATGCTTGCAAAGATCATTGCGCATGGTCCAACCCGCGAAACGGCACGTGCGCGGCTGATCAAGGCTGTGAACGAATCTATTTTGCTGGGAACGGTGACAAATTCGCGGTTTCTTGCAGATGTGCTGCAGCACAGAGATTTCATTGCTGGTGATGCAACGACAACATTTTTGGATCGGACCTACCCCCGGGGCTTTCCTGCGTACCGGGTAACTGCGCCGGACATCGCCTTGGCGGCTGCGCTGTTGTTGGATGCGGATCAATCCCGCGCAAGGGCGGCGTCGGGCTACGTATCCGCCGAACAGTTGGGTTGGTCCAGCGCAGCGTTGCCGCCGTTCGCCGTGACGCTTACATATGGGGACGAAGAGATACAAACGCGCGCACTCGCCCGCCCTGATGGATGGACGGTATGGGTTGAGGGCAACGCGTTTGATGTCTCGTTCATCAAGCGCAGCAGCGGGAAGGTCCGGGCACGCATAAATGACAACACCGTCGACGCCACCGCACACATAACCCGGGACACGGCCCAGATCGCCATCGGCGCCGAGCGCCTGACGTTTCGACGCCTGCGTCCCGGTGCATTGGATGCGGGAACGATCGCTAGCGGTCGCGTCACCGCCCCCATGCCGGGTGCCCTGGTCGAGGTGGCGGCAAGACCTGGTCAAAGCGTTTCGAATGGCGACTGTCTGGCCGTTCTCGAAGCCATGAAGATGCAGCACCAAATCACTGCCGCCGTTGCGGGCGTCGTGACCTCTGTACACGTTGAGATCGGACAACAGGTGGCGGCGGGGGATGTTATGATCGAGATTGACGAAACATAGGTAGAATTGGGTGTGTGTCGGCTACCGCCGCTCAGGCACTGCATCCGGGGACATCGAATAGGCAAACACAAAATCGAGGGAACAAGCAGTGCAACAGGCAATGGATTTTTTGCAAGAAAGCGAGGCATTGATTGCCATTCTAGCCGATATTTCGGGCGACCAATGGGAAAACCAAACCCAGTTCAAGGGATGGACGCTGAACGATGTTCTGGTGCATCTGCACTATTGGAACCAGATGGCCGATTTGTCGCTTCAGGACCCCGACGCATTTGCTGCGCGCATTGGCGCATTGTTTGTCAAAGCCAATGCCGAAGGGCTGCGCGCAGCCGAGAACGAAGCGATTTTGCTGCGTGGGAACGAGCTGCGCGATGCTTGGCGGACACTTTACAAAGATATTGGCACACGTTGGGCCGATCTCGATCCCAAGCACCGGGTGAAATGGGCCGGTCCGGATATGTCTGTACGCTCGTCGATCACGGCCCGCCAGATGGAGACTTGGGCACACGGGCAAGAGATTTTTGACGTTCTTGGTGTCGAGCGCGTCGAACAGGACCGAGTCAAGAACATCGTCATTCTGGGAGTGAACACCTTTGGTTGGGCTTATCAGGTCAACGACAAACCTGTGCCCGAGGCGATGCCGCGACTTGAACTGACCGCACCTTCCGGAGCCTTATGGGAGTTCGGTGAACCGGGGGACAATCGGATAACGGGACCTGCGGTAGAGTTTGCACAGGTCTCAGCCCAAACCCGCAACATCGCAGATACATCGCTGAAGGTGGAGGGGCCGGTTGCTGCCGAATGGATGTCAATCGCCCAGTGTTTTGCCGGTGGTCGCGAAACGCCTCCTGCACCGGGCAGCCGTCACCGCGCTCGGGGCGCGCAGATCGCGTGAAAGAAGTTGAATGTAAGCCTTGAACCCGGCACAAAAGGAACCACCCGTCCGACCGAAAGCGAAGATATGCTGCTGTTTAATGTGACAAAACTTGCATCTGGCCTGATCGTCGCTGTTGTCATCGGCTGGCTGCTGGTGCTGGGCAAAAGTATCCTTCTTCCGGTGCTTTTAGGCATAATCGGGATATACATTCTGGACTCGACCGCCTCGACAATCGGCCGTGTTCCGGGGTTGCGCCACATACCACGCCGCGGGCGCCGTTTGCTTGCGCTGCTTGCCATATTTCTAACGTTGGTTCTGATAGGGTTCTTTCTTGAGGCAAACGCACAAGCGGTCGCCCAGAATATCCCGCGGTACCAAACCAACCTAAAAGCGCTGGTTGACTCAGCAATGGCAATTCTTGGTGTCAAAAAACTGCCAGACTGGTCCACGATCGAGCAGACGATTGCTGGCAAGTTCGATGTTTTGGGTTTTGTGCAGGGGACGCTTTCCACAGTGCAGGGTTTCGGGACGGTCATGTTGATGACAATCCTTTATATTGTGTTCATCCTGTCCGATCTGGACGATATGCCGGAAAAAGTTAGAAAGGCTTTGGGTGATGCCGAAACAGCTGACCGGTCGCTGCAAATTGTCGCCCAGATAAACCAGAAAATCGGCAGCTACCTAAGCGCAAAGACCCTGATCAACGTCATTTTGGCTGTGATCTCATATGTGATCATGTTGTTGCTTGGCATCGAGTTCGCAATGTTTTGGGCCATATTGATCGGCCTTTTGAACTATATCCCATACCTGGGTTCCATTGTTGGTGTTCTGTTTCCCGTCATGCTGAGCCTCGTGCAATTCGGCGGCATCTGGCACGCCGGTGTCGCGCTGATCGCGCTCATGGCCGCTCAGCTGTTTGTCGGAAACTTCCTTGAACCCCGCCTGGTCGGAAACTCGGTGAACCTGAGCGGGTTTATGGTGCTGTTTTCGCTGACGATCTGGACCGCGATGTGGGGTCTGGCAGGCACCATATTGGCGATACCGTTGACTGCCGTGGTGATGATCATCTTGTCGCAAATCCATTCTACGCGACCGCTGGCGATTTTGATGTCAGAAAGCGGTGAACTTGACTGATTTTTCCAAAGCCCGGTTTTAAGTGATCGAATAATTCGTCATCTTTGGTGCGCGACCGCCACCCATTGGTCGGGGTGACGGTCGGTTCATAAGTTCTGGCGTTTAAAGCTTGATGCGGAACGCGGCGAAACCATCGGCGCCTTCGCCGGCGTCTTCGATCACCACTCCATTGACGTCGCTCATATAGTCGCGCGCTTTGGGGCCGGTTTCGAAAAGCACCGTGGTATCTGCGAGCGGGGCGAAGGACCAGTTGGCGTCCGCCTTTGGATCGATTGTGCCCTGTTCGACAATGTAACGCACGATGACGTCGCGGTTGGTGTCTGGGGCCTCGAAAACAATCGTGTCACCCAATGCGCCCGGGAAGGACCCACCGCCAGACGCGCGGTAATTATTGGTGGCGATGATGAATTCCATGTCATCCGTAACCGGCGTGCCGTTGAAGGACAGGTTCACAATCCGCGCCGCGTCTGGGTTTACTTCTTCGCCTTTTGGTCCAAATCGCGAGGGCTGCGACAGGTCGATCTGATAGGTCACGCCGTCCATTACATCAAAATTGTAGGATGGGAACTCTGGATTCAGCAGGATTGCGTCGGCCGAGCCGGGCTCAACCTGATTGAACATGCCTGCCGAACGCTCCAGCCAACCCCGGACCTGCGCGCCGTTCACACGAACCGCCCGCACGGTGTTTGGATAGAGGTACAGGTCAGCCACGTTTTTGATGGCCACATCGCCCACTGGAACGTCGGTGTAATACTCTGGCCCACCACGGCCACCGGCCTTGAAGGGGGCTGCGGCTGATAGGATGGGCAGCCCCTCGTGCTCGGTGCCCTTCATCATCTCTTCAACATACCATTTTTGTGCGATCGACACGATCTGCACCGACGGATCATCCGCGACGAGCGCGAAATAGCTGTGCAAAGGCGCGGACGTCTTCCCTACGGCGCGGCGAACATATGCCAGTGTTTCGTCGTGATCTTTGGCAACCGAATCCAGAACTGTCTGGTCGTCGCCAACCAGCGCGGTGATTGAGCGATCTTCGTTGCGCTTTGAGATCGGGCGCGCCTCGGATGTCGTTGTTACAACGCGCCATTCATTCCCGTCGCGTTCCAGCAGCAGGTCCAGCAGACCCAGATGCGAGCCCCAGAATCCGCCCATGACTGCCGGTTTGCCCAATAGTGTGCCTTTTTCGACGTCGATGCCCGGACGATCCGCAAAGGTGGGCGAAGGGAAGACCAGGTGATTGTGGCCTGTGACCAGCGCGTCGATGCCCTCAACACCGGCCAGCACGACTGAGGCGTTCTCCATCCCATCTGTATGATCGGCCTCACCGATGCCCGAATGAGATAGGGCAATGATCAGATCACAGCCTTGCTCTTGCATCTCGGGCACATAGGCTTGCGCCGTTTCAACGATGTCGCGAGCCTGAACGTTCCCTTCAAGGTGCTTGCGGTCCCAATTCATGATCTGTGGTGGGGTAAAGCCAATAACGCCAACCTTGATTGGATGCTTGCTGCCGTCGCCCATTTCAATTTCGCGGTCCAGAATGGCGTAAGGCTTGACCAGGGTCTTATCATCGCGTGGCCCTGCACCTTGTTCTTTGGCGATGTTGGCCAACACGATAGGGAAATCTGCGCCAGCGAGCGACTTTTCCAGAAAATCCAAGCCGTAGTTGAATTCGTGATTACCCAAGGTCGCAGCGTCATAGCCGACGGTATTGAATGCGGTTATGATCGGGTGGGCGTCGCCTTCCTTCATGCCGCGTTCATAGGCGATGTAATCACCCATCGGGTTGCCCTGCAAAAAGTCACCATTGTCTACCAGCAACGAGTTGGTCGCCTCAGACCGAATATCGTTGATGATCGATGCCGTGCGCGACAGGCCCACGGTATCGCGCGGCTTGTCTGCGTAGTAATCATAAGGGAAGACATGCACATGGATATCGGTGGTTTCCATGATCCGAAGATGCGCCTGATTGTCGGCAGCAGCGGCCGAAAACGGGTGTAGGGTAATTGCGGCGGCGCTGGCCGTAGTTGTGGCAAGGAACTGGCGGCGAGACATCGAAAAATGGCTGGAGGAGGTCATTCGGAACCTTTCAATATGTTGGCTAACGCGCCTTCTGCATGACTTACAAAACAACCGTGTGACACTGGTATCCAAAGCGTTTGCAGCGGCGCGGCGCATGCGGGAATGTTTGGTACTGATGCCCATTGTGATCTGCTTACCCAATCATGGCAACATGTGTCGATTTGAGACGGTTGATTATCGCGCGGTGCATATTGCGGAAATAGCGACAGCGGCATTGGGATAGAATGTTCCGCATCGTTTGCTAAAGCGGCGTTGGCACAGCGGACCATTGCAAGCATCCGCGTTTTTCCGCCTGAGTGACGCAGATGGTAAAATTTGGTTGTGATAACGATCTTTATCTATAAAAGAATGTGTAGCCATGAGAGTTCTCGAAAAGTATCTATAAAATGAAAAATACCTCCCCGATATGGTCCCGCGACGCTGCTCAAGCTCTGTATGACCTTCCGCTGATGGATTTGCTGTTTCGCGCGCAGACAGTGCACCGGGAGAACTTTGATCCCAACAAGGTCCAGACATCGAAACTGCTGTCGATCAAAACAGGTGGCTGTGCCGAAGATTGCGCCTATTGCTCGCAATCAGCACGGAACGGATCCAAACTGTCGGCTTCGAAACTGATAGAGGTTCAGCGCGTTCTGACCGAAGCCCGCAAGGCCCGCGACGGCGGGGCAACCCGGTTCTGCATGGGCGCTGCGTGGCGCGAACCCAAAGACCGGGATATGGATGCCCTTGTTGCCATGGTCGAAGGCGTGCGCGAGATGGGGATGGAAACATGTATGACCCTTGGCATGCTGGACGACAATCAGGTGGTCCGTTTGCGCGACGCAGGGCTCGATTATTACAACCACAACATCGACACATCTGAGCGGTACTATCCCGAAGTCATCACCACTCGCACCTTTGCAGACCGGATTGACACGATGAACCGTGTGCAGGAAGCGGGTATCAAAGTCTGTTCCGGCGGTATCCTCGGAATGGGCGAAGAGGTTCAGGACCGGGTCGATATGCTTGTCACTTTGGCCAATATGAACCCGGCGCCGGATTCAGTGCCGATCAATATGCTGATGCCGCAGGAAGACACACCATTGGCAGACGCGAAGCCCATCGACCCGATCGACTTTGTGCGGGTAATAGCCGTGGCGCGGATAATGATGCCGCAGTCTTATGTTCGTCTGTCCGCAGGGCGCAGCGATATGAGTGAGGAATTGCAGGCCATGTGCTTCTTCGCCGGTGCGAACTCGATCTTTGTTGGTGAAACGCTTTTGACGGCAGAAAACCCCGAAGAAGACACTGACGCCATTCTGTTCAAGAAGCTGGGTCTACAGGCAGAAACGTCAGTTGAAAAATCCTGTCTGGACGCTGCTGAATGAAGGCATTGAGTCGTCTGAGCTCGATGCTTGAATTGCTGGGCACCCGGCATCGTCGCCGGGTGTTGGCACCTCGGCGCGGTCGGGACTTTGCTTCCAACGATTACCTTGGTTTGGCACAATCATCGCTCCTGCGGGATGCAGCCCAAAAGGCATTGGGGCGGGGTGTGCCACTGGGATCCGGGGGCTCTCGTCTGTTGCGGGGCAATCACCCTGAGCATGAGGCGCTGGAACATGAGGCTGCCGCGTTTTTCAACGCTGAGGCGGCTTTGTTCATGGGCGGGGGTTTTCAGGCAAATCAGGCAATTTTTTCGACCCTCCCAGCAGCCGAAGACCTGATCCTTTATGACGCTTTGGTTCATGCCAGTGCGCATGAAGGCATGCGGATGGGGCGTGCCCAAACACGTGCGTTTGCCCATAACGATGTGGCAGCGGCCCGCCTGGCAATTGAGGGATGGTTGGCAGAGGGCGGAACAGGCCAAATCTGGATCGCCGTGGAAAGCATCTATTCCATGGAAGGCGACATTGCGCCTCTGAACGCGCTATCGGATCTCGCCCTTGAACATGGTGCCATATTGGTCGTGGACGAGGCCCACGCGACCGGAGTTTTTGGTCCGAACGGTAGAGGCTTGGCACATGGCCTGAAGGCTGATCTGCTGACTCTGCACACCTGCGGGAAAGGATTGGGGGTTTCGGGCGGGTTGATTTGCGGCCCGCGGGTGATGATCGAAACACTGATCAACCGCGCGAGGCCGTTTATCTTCGCGACAGCCCCGTCGCCCTTCAATGCGGCCTTGGTTCGGGCGGTGCTGCAGCATCTGCAAACGGATCGTTCGTTGATACTGAACGCCCAGTCCCGAACCCGCCACGCGCATACCATCGCACGTCAGATCGGAACACCCCAAGAGGCGCTGAACAGCCAGATTATCCCCATTATTCTGGGCGATGACGCCAAAACCATGGAAATGGCCGCAACGTTACAGGCCAAAGGTTTTGATGTCCGTGGTATCCGGCCGCCGACCGTGCCACGGGGCACGTCGCGCCTGCGCGTGTCGATCACCGGCAACGTGGACAAGGATGACATAAGCGCTCTGTTCGAAACACTGGCGCATCAACAGACGGAGGCGGCATGAGCGCTGTTATCGTCACGGGCACCGACACCGGCGTCGGAAAAACGGTTTTTGCTGCGGGACTGACGGCCACGCTTGGCGCAACCTATTGGAAGCCAGTGCAATCCGGGCTTGAGGATGCAACGGACACAGAAACCGTCGCGGCGCTTTCCCGTGCCGAAATTTTGCCGGAAGCCTATCGCCTGAACATGCCAGCCTCACCCCATTTGTCGGCCGAAGACATGGGCGTCGAGATTTCGCCGGATCGACTTGCGCTGCCGCAGGTCAACGGCCCCTTGGTCGTCGAGGGGGCAGGCGGGATCATGGTGCCGCTGAACCGCAAGACCTTTTTCCTTGATGTCATCTCGGGGTGGCAGGCACCCGTGGTTCTTGTGGCCCGGACCGCGTTGGGGACGATCAATCACACAAGCCTGTCCCTGATGGCCTTGCGGGGTGCAGGTTGCAACGTTTTGGGCGTAGCGTTTGTAGGCGACGCTGAGCCAGAGGTTGAACAGACCATCGCCGAGATGTGTCAGGTTACCTATTTGGGACGCTTGCCGTATCTTGAAACCCTGACGCGGGAAACGCTATCGGATGCCTTCCATGTGATCGACACCGCAACAATTCGGAGAGCTTTGTGACCGCTCTGGAGTTTGATGCCCGCCACCTGTGGCATCCCTATACGAATGTTCTGAACCCCGGTCCGATGCATCTGATCACCGAGGCCGAAGGGGTATGGCTGACCCGGGAAGACGGCACTCGGATGATCGATGCTATGTCGTCGTGGTGGTGTGCGGTGCACGGGCATCGTCATCCGGCCATTACTGCTGCGATGCAGGAACAGCTGCGGCAAATGCCCCATGTCATGTTCGGTGGCCTGACGCATCGACCCGCTATTGAACTGGGTCGCAAGCTGGTCGAGCTGTTGCCTGACGGGCTGGATCGCATTTTCTACAGCGATAGCGGATCGGTCGCGATTGAAGTCGCCTTGAAAATGGCTGTGCAGTATCAGATGGCGCTGGGTCACACGGGGCGCACGCAATTTGCGACCATTCGCGGCGGATACCACGGGGACACATGGAAAGCGATGAGCGTCTGCGACCCCGAGAATGGGATGCATGGGCTGTTCAGCGGCGCGCTGTCGATCCAACATTTCCTGCCCCGCCCACCGATATCGTTTGATCAGGAATGGACGGATGATCCAACCCTGAATGGGCTGGATGCACTGGCTGAGCTGCTGGAAGCCAAGGCCGATCAGATCGCGGCCCTGATCCTTGAGCCTGTGGTGCAGGGCGCGGGTGGCATGTATTTCTATCACCCCAAGTGGTTAAAAGGCGCGCAAGACCTGTGTAAAGCGTACGGAATTCTTGTGATTTTTGACGAAATCGCGACTGGGTTTGGTCGCACGGGCGAACTGTTCGCGATGCGTCATGCCGAAGTGGTTCCTGACATCATCTGCATGGGCAAAGCGCTGACAGGCGGACATATTACTCTGGCCGCGACCGCCACGACTGAAGATGTCGCGCGCCGAATTGGCGAAAGCGAAGCAAACGTTCTGATGCATGGCCCGACCTATATGGCCAACCCGCTGGCCTGTTCTGCCGCGGTGGCCAGTCTGGACCAACTATCGGTCAGAGATTGGCGCGCCGAAGTGCACGCGATCGCCGACCAGATGAAGCAAGAACTTGCCCCCGCACGTGACTTGCCAGGCGTTGCCGATGTGCGCGTGCTTGGCGCGATCGGGGTCATCGAAATGGAGCAGTGGGCTGATCCCGCGGTCGCGCATGCGCTGGCACCCGATACCGGCGTTTGGTTGCGCCCGTTTGCCCGCAACATCTATTGCATGCCGCCTTACATCATCTCTGCGAATGAATTGAGCCGTGTAACATCGGCCATGATCTCGCTCGTCAAAGGCATGTCATGAAACAGCGGTGGTTATCGCATTCCGGAACGGATGAATTGATCCTGATCTTTGGCGGTTGGGCGCTGGGGGCTGCGCCTTTTGCTGGGCTTTCAGGGCGCGGTGATGTGCTATTCGTCGACGACTTCCGCCACCTTGACGATCCTCTGCCTGATATTGCGCAATATGACCGGGTCAATCTGATTGCCTTTTCTTTTGGTGTCGCATCTGCGGGCCACTGGCTGACGCAAACTGGATTTTGTCCCGATCGGCTGATTGCCGTCAGCGGCACGCTATGTCCGGCTGACCCCGAGCGTGGCATCGCACCGGATATGATCCGCGCCACGGCGGAAAACCTGACCGCAGCCAGTTTCGCAAAGTTCTGTCGCCGCGCCGGATTGAACGGGCCGGTTCCCGAAATTGATCTGGAGGCTGCGCAGGCAGAGCTTCACGCCGTGATCGACCGTGGTGGCGCACCCGAGGTGGCGTTTGACCGGATTTGGATCCCCCAGCGGGACCGAATTATCCCAACGCCGGCGCAAGAGGCGGCATGGGCGCACCAACAATCTGCCGTGCGTGGTATTGCCACCCCGCATGTCCCGTTTGGCGACGGTCAGAACTGGCAGGAGTGGGTCTCATGAACGTGCAGATCGCAGACCGCGTCCAGCGCAGTTTCAGTCGCAGTTTCCGCAGCTACCACGGATCGGCGAGCCAGCAGGCCAAAATCGCGGATCGGCTGGTCCATGAGATGCGGGCCGGCGGCGCGCCGGATCGTTTCCCGGCCGGTTTGGAATTTGGGTGTGGTACCGGCCACCTCACGCATCGGGTGTGTAGCGCATTCGACATTGGTCAGTTGACGGTCAATGACCTGTCGCCCGAAGCGGCTGAGACCGCAACTGCGGTCGGCGCGGACTTTTTGTGTGGTGATGCCAAAACTGTTGAATGGCCATCTCAGCCCAATTTGGTCATTTCCGCATCCATGATCCAATGGCTGTTCGATCCCGCAACCTTCTTGCAAAAGGCGGCCAACGCATTGGCTCCTGGAGGGTGGTTGGCGGTTTCGGGCTTTGGACCAGAACAGTACCGGGAGCTGGTGAAAGTCGGCTCCACAGCCAAAGCGCCGGGCCTGTGCCAATCTGAAGATTTGGCCGCGGCAGTCGAAGGCCAGTTAGAGATAATCAGTTGCGGCGAAAGCCTTTCTGCACTGCACTTTGATACACCCCGAGGCGTTCTCAATCACCTTCGAAGAACTGGGGTCAACGGGCGCGCGCAGAAGGTCTGGACCAAAACCAGTCTTTCCCAATTCACGGAACAATATGTCCGGCACTTTGGCGACGATGATGGCGTGTCCCTGACATATAACCCGACGTGGATCGTGGCCCGCAAACATGGTTGAGTGCCGCTACCAATCAATGCGCTCATAGGCTTCGGTCTGGATACACGAGATCTCAGAGCCCGGGTTGGTCAGTACCGCTTCGGCCATGACATCGCCGCCGGTTTCCGCGTCACTTTGCGCAAAATCCAAGTGCCACGGCGCGGGCGGTTCAACCAGTGTTGTTGCAGCAAGCGTTTCGGACAGATCAGGGGCAAGGTCTTTTGCGATTTCATCTGTTTGCCCGACGTCCAGCGCAAAGGAAGTCACTGAAGTCAATTGCGCCCCGTTAAATCCGATGTCCGTCACCAAGATTTCCCCTTCGATTGCGCCTTTAAATCCTGGGGGCGGGGAAATCTCAAGAAGGTCGAGATCCCAGTCGGATAGATCCGCAGAGCCGCCATCTGTCATCAGTGAATCCTCACCGCTGATCAGCAAAGTATTTGGTGGCAGCCCTTCCAAAGATACAGCAGTCTGATCACTTGCTTGGTCCATCTCGATTGCGACTGCAAAGGCCCCGTTTTCGCCGAAATTTGGGGCTGGGTCAGCCTGCAAAAGCTCGCGCCCCGTTGTGTCCGGCCCGTCCCATTCCAATTTCAATCCTGCACGACCGTAATTCTCAAAATACCGAACTTCGATATCATAAGTGCCGGGTTCCAGGTCGATTTCTCCGGACCGCGTTCGGAACCCATGCAGACCAACATTGTCCACGATCCTAACGCCGTTGACGAAGAGTGCTACGCCATCGTCCGCACCGGCAAAAAAAGTGTAAGAACCGCCTTCTTCTATTGTGATTTTACCTTCGAGTTTTGCCCCAAACGTATCCCTTGAACCGCCTTCCCAGAATGAGTTGCGACTGTTATCAAAATTGATTTCAGGCATAAATTCCTGATGCGTCGGGTCAGCGGACCAGTCGATGTCGTCCAGCTTTGACACCCTGTTGTCCATGTCAAAATAACTGGCACGGAATCCGCCCACAATTTTGGCATCTGGTGAGGGCAGGTCAGCCTGAGTTACTTCGAAAGTCAGGTATTGTACGCCGTCGTGACTGCTGTTTTCACCGGTCGGCGTAGAATGATGCAGGGCTGCTTCGACTGTTCCCGCAAACTCTGGCGGCGGTGTTATGGTGATCATCTCACCTTGCCAGCCTTCCATCTCTGCGATCCCGTCCACATTTGCCGCGAATGCGGTTCCGCCAGCCTCGACAATTGTTCCAGTCGGCAGACCTGTCAGTTCGAACGTGGTTTCATCGGTCACGCTGAGCGTTCCCATATCCACACCAATGGCAAGTGGCACGCCCGAAACGGTTTGGGCCGCGGACACGTCTGGGGCTGTAACCACCTCACGTTCGTCAAGACCTGGGCCCTCCCATTCAAGCTTCAGTCCAGCCCGGCCGTAATTTTCGAAGTATCGGATTTCGATCGAATGTGTTCCCGGTTCAAGCTCAATTTCACCTGTTCGAGTTCGAAACCCGTGCAGCCCGTCATTTTCAACGATCTGTTGGCCGTTGATTACCAACATCGCCCCATCATCGGCGCCCAGAAAGAAAGTGAATGTTCCGCCTTGCTCAACTTCGATGCTGCCATTGATCTGGACGCCGAACGTGTCTTTCGCGCCTCCATCCCAAAATGTGTCGTGACCGTTAGCGTAGTTGATTTCGGACGTAACCTCTTCATGGGTCGGTTCTGCGGTCCAGTTGATGTCTTCCAGTTTGGAAAGACGATGATCAACGTCGAAATATTTGGCGTGAAACCCTGACGAAAACGTCATCTCGTCCGTATCCGCCACATTGACAGTAAAGCTTTCGGAGTGACGCAACCCGCCTGCGTCGATCACCGTGACATCAACGGTGACCGAGGATGCCTCTTCATAGTCCAACGCAACACCGGGTTTCAGACGCAGTTGACCACCGATGACTTCGAACCGGTCATCCGAGATTTCGAACCTATGGGTGTCGTCCTGATCCGGATCCTCAAAACTGAGCTGCCCGACAACGGCCCCATCAACATTTTCGGCTACGGTCAGCTCTGCGGCGGTCAGTGTGATGTTATCAACCAAGGCACCGTAGGTATCATTCTGTCCCTCAGGTTCGCGCAGTTCCAGCGTGTCTTGTCCGGTCCCAACGACCTGCAGCTGGAACGTTTCCCAATCTGCGGATTGCGGGTCCAGCTCCGCCACCAGATTGCCGTTCCAATAGACCTCGACCGTATCGGTTCCACCTGCTAGACGCTCACGCAGGTCAACGCCCAGATCATAGAGTTGACCATCCTCTGTCTGGACGACCTGGGAAATACTGTCGATGCCCCGACCATGATCCATCTCGAGCAGCTGATCGCCATCGGATGCACTCGTACCGCCTAAATGATCCCAGATTTCCATTCCATGCGCGTCTTGCCAGGACCCGCTTTCATCCGAGCCAAAGCCTTTCCACCTGCCTTTATCCAAGTCAAATTCTTCGAAACTGCCATTCTGAATGAGGTTTTCATAGGTATTGTCCAGCACAAGGCTTGTCGGACCCTCGTTCACATCCTGAACGTCCACGATGAAACGCTCGGTCAGGTTGGCCCCGCCAGAGTCTGTGACTGTGACGACGACCTCAATCTGTGCCGCTTCCTCATGGTCCAGAACAATGCCAGGCTTTAGCTGCAACTTGCCGTCAACGATGTCCAAACGGTCGTCCGAGATGTCAATGTTGTGCGTGTCCGATGCATCCGGGTCCACGATGGAAATGTTTCCGATCACCGCGCCATTGGCGTTCTCCGCAACAGATGTGTTCTCCAGAGTGACCTCTTGTGGCGGGTTGTTTTCGGTCTGTGTGTCGGTTGAAACTGCCGGCGCTGCATCCAGATTGGGTACGCTTGGCGGCTCTGGACGAGAGGCCGGACCGCTTACATGGGTTTTTGCCACACTTTCGGTTGTTTGGGGCGTTGAAATTGCAGCACGGAATGTTTCCATTCCGGCGGCGCTTTCGTCAATTTCCGTCGCCTCTGCCTTGGGGTTCTGTGCAATTGACCCAGCCGACGAGCTCGTTGAATGCAAAGTGTGGGCGACAGGATCAGCGTTTGTGACGTTGCCGGATTGTTGTGCATGCACGGTGCGTGGGTTCAACTCTTCCGGGGCACCTTCGCTCCGAGTGCTAGGTTCCATTGTCCCAGAGAACTGTTGGCCTGTGTGTAACGAACTGCGCGTCGGATCTTCGCTTGGCCCGACAACATTGCGGGAAAGATGAGAGGCGATCTCGTGTTGTTCGTCCATATCCGCCTGTGCGGACCTTGTGTGAAAATTCAGGTCGTTCTCTTGTTTACCCATCGCACAATTCCCCAAACAACAACTGATTCACCGAATTTGGTAACACGCGTCCGTCGATATTTGGTAACTAAGCGTTTAAATTTAAAGGTAAATCCTAGGCAAGATGCGCCGGGGAATTTACGGGTCTTAAACGGAAACCGACCACTCCTGCTGAAATGACCAAGGGGGTGGAAAGCATCATGGAACCGCGTGGATTTGTTGGTCGCATTTCGGCTCCTCACTTTGATATCCCGCTTTGGGTTGCCTCTCTGACTATGAATGTTCTGTCGCTTTTGATGCCGATTTCCATCTTGCTGATATTCGATCGGGTTATCCCATTTCAGTCTACAGACACGCTGCGCGTATTGACGGTGGCACTGGTGATCGGTGCCAGTATGGAGCTGATGCTGAGACAGTGCCGTGCCGTCCTTTTGACAACCACGGCTGAGGGGGCAGCGGTCTGGAATTACCGCCGCTTTATGACCAAAGTCCTGAACGCGAATTCTCTGGCCTTCTCGCGCGAACCCGCCAGCAATTATGCGGAACGCTACGCAGCTATCGGCCAGTTGCGGGACTACCATTCAGGGCAGGGGCAAACACTCTCGATTGATCTTCCCTTTACAGTCTTGTTTGCGATTTTGATCGGATTGATCGGGGGGTGGCTGATTTTGGTGCCATTGGGCGCGTTCTGCGTTGTGATCATCTTCGCAGCGGTCATGAAGCGGGGGCAGTGGGCTTTGTTCAAGCACCGCAAGTCCCTGGACACACGCCGATACGCGTTCTTGTCCGAGATTTTGTCGAATATGCCCACGATCAAGGCAAACCGGATGGAGCCACAAATGGCCCGCCGCTTTGAATTGCTTGAAGATCAGACCGTCGATATCAGCAAAAAGCTGATCCATTTCTCGAGCTTCGCACAAAGCTTTGGAGCCATTTTCTCGCAGATGACTGTTGCCGCGATGGGGCTGCTGGGGGCCTACTTGGTGATCATCAACCTGATCGGTATCGCCGAATTGGCTGCCTGCATGCTGTTGAATGGCCGAATTATCCAGCCTTTGACCAAACTCATGGCGATGTGGGTTCAGTCGGAAAACTCTGCCATTTCACAAGCACGATTGAACGAAATGGAACAGCTTGAAATCGGGCAAAGTGCAGGGCTTTCCTGCGATCACTTGGGTCAGATCAAGGTGTCCGGTTTGTCCATGCGCCGTTTGAAAGGAGAGGGGAGAGCTTTCTTGCCCCTCAACTTACAGGTGGAGCAAGGGCATGGCGTTTTGATTGAGCCCGAAGAAAGCTGGATGGTCGAAGCTTTGTTTGACGCAATGACGGGGCAGCGAGAGCCAGATGAGGGTAGATTGTTCATTGGCGGCTTGCGGGCATCACAGTTGATCGGGTTGCGCGGGCAGGACGCGCTGGTTGCGCTCGAAGCCGAGCCCGCGATCCTGTCGGGAACACTGCTTGAAAACATCAGCGCTTTTGGTGACGCAGAGACCGTTGATCGCGCCAAGCAAGTTGCCGTCGCCCTTGGGCTAGAGAAACGCATTCACCGTTTGCCCATGGGTTATGCAACCCAGCTTAACACCGGAACCGGGTTTGAGGCCGACCCGGTGAACCGGCATCTCATTGCATTGACACGGGCCTTGGCGCTGCGGCCGCGGGTGCTTTTGATGAATGAACCAACAGCGGTTCTAGATACAACGGAACGCCAAGCTTTGGCGGATTACCTCCAATCCGTGTCACCGCGGCCCACGATATTTGTGGCAAGCCCGGACCCTCGGATGAGGAAGATAACGGACAAGTGCGTTCGCTTAAGTTCTTCAAACGCCCTGGATCTGGCGGCATGGGCGGTGGACGCAGATCTTGAACGCACTGCCGCGGAAGCCTGGAAAAAGGGTGCTGCATGACCGTAATGAACACTCAGATTGCAAGCGGGATGCTATTTAGACTGCTTTCGGCGGGTGGGTGGCGCAATAGTGAAGACCGGCTGCTTGAGGCGTTTCCGCACGTGCTGGATCGGCTCCACCCGGATGACATTTTCGAGACGTTGGAAAACCTCCATATCCCCTACACGCAGATCAGATGTCGTGAACGCGAGATCACGGATCACGAATGCCCGGCATTGATAATACCGGACAATGGTGCCTGCTACCTGGCGTTGGCCCGGACGGGCGGCACGCTGCAAATCAACGACGATCTGAACCCAGATCTGAACCACCTCAAGCCCGGCCGCCGATGGTGCACCGTCGTCCGGATCGACCGCTTCACGCATCACCAGACAGACAGGCGGTTCACATCTGTCCGCTCGGCATTCGCAGAATTAGGCCCGATGTTGCCCTGGCTGCTGATCGCCTCGTTGTTGTCCAACGTTCTGGGGCTTATGGCGCCATTGCTGATCATGGGCATCTATGAGCGGGTCATCCCGTCGGGTTCTGTTAGTTTGCTGGTTTCGCTGATGATCGGTGTGGTGATTGTGGGTGCGTCAGACCTGTGCTTCCGCCATGCGCGCACGCGGGCGTTGGCATATGTTGGCTGGCGTGGAGAGCGTCAGTTGATGATTGTGCTGTTTCGCAAACTGATGTCACTGCCGCTGAGCCAGCTCGGGAAAACGGATGTAAACCAACAGCTATCGCGTTTTCGCCAATTCGAATCGTTGCGCGATGCATTTACCGGGCAGGTCATGACGACCCTTCTGGATCTGCCATTCGTGGTGATTTCCTTTGCGGTCCTTGCATATCTCGCACCGCAGGTCGCGCTGCTGACGCTCGGCTTGGCGGTCTTTCTTGTCTTGCTTGGCGCAATCATCATCCCACATCAAAAACGGTTGGATCAAAAAACGACAGAGGCCGCCGCCGCTAGCCAGTCGGGCGTTCAGGACGCTATTCTTAACCAGCGGGCCATTGCAAATCTGGGGATGCAAAACCAATGGTTGGACCGCTGCATGCCTCTTGCACAGCGCGCAGAAACGGCCGCGCGCCGCAGCCGTCAGTTTCAGGCGCTCGCGCAATCATTGGCTCAATCCGTCACGGCACTTGCGACGATGGGGGCAATCATCTTGTGCGCGCATGGCGCGTTGCGCGGTGATATCAGCTTTGGTGCGTTGATCGCCTCGATTGCGTTGGTGTCCAAAATTCTGGCGCCGATTCAGTCTCTATATTCCAGCTTCCCCCAGATCCTTTCCTTCCGAAGCAGTCGAAATCAGGCGGATCGCGTCCTTGATCTTGGCGAAGAGATCGAAGTGGGGCTGGAACAAACGCACCAAAAAACTTTAAGCGGCGCGATTGCATTTTTCTCTGTCACGTACCGGCCGGACCCTTTGAACGCGCCTGTCCTTTCGCAAGCCAGTTTCAACTGTGATCCGGGCGAAGTGGTACTGGTCATGGGCCGCGATGTGGCAGGTCGCACAGCGGTGCTTGATCTGATCGACGGCCTCAATACGCCTTTGGCTGGTACGATTGAACATGACGGCATCGACATTCGTCAGATTGCCAGGGACGAATTGCGTAAATCCATAACCTACGCCACCTATAACATGTCGATGTTCTACGGCACTGTTGCCCAGAACTTTCGATTGGCTTCGCCGTCTCTTACTGATGACAACATAATGTCTGCTTTGACCGACATGGATTTGCTGGATGACCAAGGTCTTCTGCCAGACGGCATCGACACTCGTTTGACCGACAGTGACCTGGCGCAGATGCCATCGGCAACCTTAAAGTCGCTGGTTCTTGCACGCAGCATGGCGCGCCCTTCTTCGGTCTATCTGTTTTCCGAGCCAACCAACGGCCTGTCTGATCATCGACGGATGTGTTTCAGAAACTGGATTCGCGCGCAGCAAGGGCGCAGGACTGTGATAATCGCAACGGCGGATCGCTCATTCATGCAGATCGCCGACCGTTTCATCTTTCTGAATGGCGACAAGGTTGTCGTGAACAGCGCTGGTGATGCGGGGCGCAAGAGACTTCAGGCCGTATTGAAAACGCTTGGGAGGGCACAGTGAAATCAGGTCCAAAGAAACGTGACACGTCCGGTCCAATGCAACGTGCAAATTGGAGGCGCCGAATGCGGCGGCCTAGATTTGCGGCCTTCCTCTCGCTTGCGGTTTCGGCCATGGTTGGATGCTTGGTGGTTCTGGCAGGGCAAACTACTGTTCCCCAGGTAACCCGCGCCCCAGGGACGATCCTGCCAGTTGGCGCGTATCCACAAATCGAAACGATGCCCGGCGGTATTGTCCGGGCTGTTCATGTCCGCGATGGCCAGTTGGTTGAGGCGGGGGATTTACTGGTTGAACTGCATCACCCGGATCTGACGCGGGAAAGAGACGTCACGTCGGGCCAGCTTGCTGCGGTTCAGCGAGACTTGGCCACAGCGTCCGCTGTACTGGCGGTATTGGATCGCAAAGCTGTGCCTGACAAGGCGGAAATTGATGCGCTCAAAGGCAAGGGCCTGATTTCTGCAGCGGCAAGGTTGGACCTTTATGCTGAAGGCCAACGCATTCAGCTGGCCACGATCAAGCAGCAAGAGGGGACATTGGATATCCTGACACGGGCCACGCAGTTCGCTCAGGCCCGCGTTCGAAAGAAAGAGGAGATTCTGGAGAGATATGCGCAGCTACGGACGCAGGGTCTAAAATCCCTGAGCGATTTCCTTGAGGAAGAGGATGAAGTGGACGCGGTTCGCGCGGCTGCATCGGACGCCCAGGTGCGCCTTGCCGAAGCCCAGAGCGCATTGATGCTGGCCCGTGCAGCCAAAGCTGAAGAAACCCTGGCGTTGCGAGATGAGGTGCTAACTCGATGGGCCGAACTTGAGCAAAAGCGCGCGGAGTTGGAGATATCGCTGGACGTCGTAAACTCAAAATTGTCGGCACTGCGTATTTCTGCCCCAGCACGTGGAATTATTCAGGCGGTAACATATCCTAACCCAGGGGAAGTCATCGCGCCGGGCGAAGTGATTTTTGAGATTTTGCCGACCCGTCGCGCTTTGGTCGTAGAAGCACGTATCGCAAATTCCGAGGTCGGCCATGTTGAGTTGGAACAGCCGGTTTCAGTAAGCGTAGACACATTCGATGCCCGACGTTTCGGTAAGGTCGAAGGACGCCTGCAATCCATCTATCCTGTGCCTCTGACGGATGAACAAACCGGTGAAACCTATTTCAGGGCCTCGTTTAAACTGACCGAAGCCAAGGTTGGCACGGGCCCGTGGGAGCGTCCGCTTCAAGCTGGGATGACCGTTGTTGCGGAAATGACGACCGGCGAACAGACCCTGCTTTCCTACCTGTTAAAGCCGGTGCAGATGACAATGGAACGCGCATTCAGAGAGCGTTAGCTTGCAGCTGTAAATCTTTGTAATCATAGAACCATTCTTGCTTATCGAAGCGGTCAGTACAGCAAATTGAGCATAAGGAGTGAAACAACAAGAAACAGGATCGTCATAACCCCCCCTGAGCGCACAAAGTCCATGACTTTATACCCTGCAGGACCCATGATCAGGGCGTTTACCTGATGGGTCGGGATTATGAAGCTGTTCGATGTTGATATGGCAACTGTCAGGGCAAATACAGCCGGATTTCCGCCAGCTGCCACTGCAATTGAAACGGCCAATGGCACTAGCAGAACGGTGGCGCCGACATTGGACATCACCAACGAAAACGCCGTAGCCAGAACCGCAACGCCTGCCTGAAGGGACCAGGTCGGCCATCCATCCAGAATGATCATGATTTGCTGCGCGATCCACGCTGCCGTGCCGGTATTCTGAACGGCCTGACCTAATGGAATAAGACATGCGAGCAGAAAGACCGTATTCCACCCAACGGCCCGGTAGGCTTCGTCAACGCTCAGCACTCGAGACAACATCATTCCCGCGGCTCCCGTCAAAAGGCAGAGAGAGAGACGAATGTCGGTGAACAGGATCATCGACAGGGAAATGGCAAAGAACCCCAGCGCCCAACCGACCTTTTGCGGGCGCAGTTCGTCTTGCGGGAAGTCGGTGGTGACGACCACAAAATCGGGATCGCGCTTGATCCGCATCAGGTTGTCCCACCGTGTGTGGGCCACTAGCATGTCGCCTGCGTGAAACTCCTCAAGCCCAATTTGAGTGGACTCGTGCGTTTCGGATTCAACATGGCTGAGCGTTTCCTCGCCGCGATGAATGGCAAGCAATGACATGCCGTACGTTTTGCGGAACAATAACTCACGTGGGCATTTCCCGATCAGCTTGCTGTCGGGTGTTATGACTACTTCAGCAATGCCTGCATTTGTTGGTGCGAATTCTTCGACAAAGATGTCCAACGTCGGCAGGACGGTTAGCCCGTATTTTTGCGCAAACTCCTCTACGACCCAGCGCCGGCCAATGATCGCCAATCGGCAAGGCGCGGCAATTTCGGCCGTCAGGACCTGAACCATTGAGGTTTTTCCGCGATAGAATGTCGAAATGATGTACAGGTGGTTTTCGTGGTTTATGTCGGCCAAAATCTGCCCGACCAAAGGGCTTTCGGCTGGAACGATTACTTCGAAAACATCGGCTTTCAGGCCGTAGACACGTTGCAGATACTCTTGCGTTCCCTGTCCGGTCCCAGTGTTTTCCGATCCCTCATCACCCGGCAGAACCCACCGACCCAGCAGCAGAAAGTAGGCGATGCCGGTCAGGATCAGAACAATCCCGATTGGTGTCACAGAAAACAGGCCGAACTGTTCCATTTTCTGACCTTCGGGCAGGCCATTGTTGGCCGATTGGATCAGATCGTTCAGCAAGATAAGAGGCGAAGATCCGACCATCGTCATTGTGCCGCCAAGGATGGCGCAGAACCCCATAGGCATCAGCAAACGCGACAACGGGATGCCTGATCGGGAAGATATTCGGCTGACGACCGGAAGGAATAGCGCGGCGGCCCCAACGTTCTGCATGAACGAGGAAATGACCCCTACGGTGCCCGAAATAATCGGCAGCACGCGTTTCTCGGACGTACCGCCATATTTCAGAATAACGGCGGCGACTTTGTTCATTATGCCGGTCTTGTCGAGGCCCGCGCCGACGATCATGACCGCGATAATGGAAATCACCGCATTGGATGCAAATCCATCAAACAGGTGCGGCACGTCAGCGAGCTTTTCGAGCCCGGGCGCATAACTGAGAAGGCCGATAAGGACCAGAACAAGTATGGCAGAAAGGTCAATTCTGACGATTTCGGATACAAAGAGAAATACGGTGAAGGCAAGAAGGGCGCAAACGACACCCATCTCAAAGTTAAAAGCCACCTGTTCCACAAACGTCACCAGGAATTCGTTCTTACATTAAAAGAACATCTAACCCATCAACGCTGAATTGTCATGATGTTTCAAAACCACAAGCTTGGACGAAACAAAATTACCACCACTGCCAAAGCGCCACGTATCAAACCGGTGCGGGGGGCCCTTTGATTGCTTGTCAGGCAGGGGCCTTCACGCCTCTCAAGTCATCGTGGTCAACCTCGCCCACGGTAAGGCGGCACACCCTGATCCGGGATCCAGACGCCTTCGGGCATTGGGCCAGTTTGCCAGAACACGTCGATCGGAATGCCCCCGCGCGGATACCAATAGCCTCCGATACGCAGCCACCTTGGCTCCAGAAACTCTTGCAGCCGGCGGGCAATCGAGATGGTGCAATCTTCGTGAAAGGCGCCATGATTGCGGAACGAGCCCAGAAACAACTTGAGCGCTTTACTTTCCACCAACCATTGATCGGGTACGTAATCTATCACCAGATGGGCAAAATCCGGCTGGCCTGTCATCGGGCAAAGCGAGGTGAACTCGGGCGCGGTAAAGCGCACGTTGTAATCCACATCAGCCTGTGGGTTCTGCACGCGTTCCAGAACCGCCTCTTCCGGGCTGGCTGGCATTTTGGTGTCTCCGCCCAACTGGGTGAGGTTGCTGTAGATACTATCGGTCATGTTATCTCTCCTGCGGTCAGACGCCGCGTTTGTTGCCCCAGATCAGCACGTGTAGCTGGGGCAGAATGCGAGGCGCGAACCAACCGGCATTCAAAGTCTTGTCGATCAGCCATTCCATACGGCTGGTGGCATTGGTCAAATCAACCGGGCTGGCCGGATCGGTTTCCGGGTTACCGGGTTGAAGGTAAAGCGGAAGGTCCGGATACCGGTCGGCTACGCTGCGTGCCCAGTCAAAATCAGTGTCGTCAAAGATCACGATCTTGAGGACAGTTTGCGCAGGGCGCACGTTGAGGCAGGCGTCAAACGCCGTCCAATCCATATCCTCGCCACTGCTGGGGGGTTTCGGGCTGAGAACAAGCATAGCAAGGTCGGAAAACCACGGCTTTGCGATTGACCCTTGGGTTTCGCATACAAAGGCATAGCCTTCCGCTTTGCCCTGCCGGATCAGCGGGCCAAAATCCTGAATGGCGGGATTTCCGCCAGACAGAGACACGGTCAGTGGCCGCCCGCCTGTCAAACGCTGAACCTCAGACCAGACGGCCTGCGTTTCCATTACCGCCCAATCGTGGCGATAGGCGCTGTCGACGGCGTGCAGACTGTCGCACCAACTGCACCGGAAATCGCATCCGCCCGAGCGTACAAATACCGTCGGCTGACCGATCAGCGCGCCTTCGCCCTGTACCGTGGGGCCGAATATTTCAGATATTCTAAGGGTCATGGGCGATACTCGGCCCATGTCTTGGGCGTTTCGGACACTTTCACCGCAGCGGTTTCGGGCCAGCGGGCCGCGCACCAGTCAAAGAAATGGCGCGCAAGGTTTTCAGCGGTCGACACGACGTTCAGCACATTGTTCAGGTGCCGGTGGTCGAATTCATCGTCGATATAGGTCTTGAGCGGTTTCAGCTCGTGGTAATCCCGCACGAACCCATCAGTATTCAAATCGCGCCCGGCCAATTCGACCACGACAATATAGTTATGGCCGTGCATCCGGGCACATTGGTGATCATCGGGCAAGTGGGTCAGCTGATGTGAGGCGGAAAAGTGGAACTCCTTAGTAATCCGGTACATCAGACACTTGCTCCTGCGATGGAAGATTTCCAGAACTCGGCGTCGTCGTACTTGGTTGGGTCCGGCACTCCGGCCAGCTCGAACGCCTCGCGCCGTTCAACGCATGTTCCGCATCGGCCACAATGTAAGTCGCCGCCCTTGTAGCAGGACCACGTCTGATCGAACGGGGTGTCCACGCGCGCGCCCTCGCGGACAATATCGGCTTTGCTGCGGTGCACGAATGGCACATGCAGCACTACATCCGCGTAGCCGTCCAACGCGGCGCGCTGCATGGTGTCAAACGCATCTGTGAATGCCGGGCGGCAATCGGGATAGATGAAATGGTCGCCGCCATGCACAGCAGCAGCCACCGCATCATCCCCCTGCGCTGCTGCAACACCATAAGCGATGGTCAGCATGATCGCATTGCGGTTGGGGACAACCGTGACCTTCATCGTCTCTTCTGCGTAATGCCCGTCGGGCACGTCCACGTCGTCGGTTAAGGCCGAGCCCGTCAGCGACGCCCCGACAGAACGCAGGTCAATAACGTGATGGGGCACGTCCAGCCTCTGCGCGCAGAGGGCAGCGAAGGTCAGTTCTTTGGTGTGGCGTTGGCCATAGTCGAAAGACACAAGCCGCGAGAGGTTTCCTTCCGCGGCCAGCACATGGGCAAGCGACACGGAATCCAGTCCGCCGGAGCAGACCAATGTAGTTTTCATGTTTTCAGTCCTTGTTTTGATAACCGGGTAGGCTGCGACCGGCGGGCGGGATCGCTTACGGTCTTTTTCCGGTAAGCGCAATGCACGAATTGGTGGGCAAAAGAGACCTTAGGCCTGACCGCCGCGCCCTTTAGGGATTGGGAAAGCGCGGCGGCACAAGTCCGGCTTGAAACCAACTGACCAATGTCACAATCGAGAAGACGGGCAAACCGGTAGCGCGCTGAATATCTGCCGCGTATGGGCACATATTCGTGCATTCCAGCACAATCGCGCCGAGGTCAGGGTTTTCGGATTGCAAGGCAAGGGCGGCTTCAATGTTATCGGCACGGGCCTTATCGACATCCAGGCTAAGTTCGTTCCCCAGTATCGCACGGGTAAACTCGCGCCCACCTTCGGTGGAACCGATGGGTGTGTCTTCTGGTACCTGAGCACAGCGCAGATGATCACGGGTCAAAGTGGAGGCAGAAATGGTCAGAACTCCCACGCGTTTTCCGGCCGGAAGGATACCGTTCACCATCTGCACCTGCATCAAAGATGAGGTCACAACCGGAACCGGTACAGCCTCGGACAGCTCTTTCTGAAACAGGGACAGAAACCCGCAATTGGTAGTAATGCCGTCTGCGCCGTCCTTGACCAGTTCTCGCGCGGCATCAATGAACGCGTCCAACATGCCCTCGGCCCGGTGCCGAACGACCAGGTCCGGCGAGGCATCCCGAACAATGCGATAGAGCACCGGAAAAGGCCATGTCAGCGCATTTCCCATATCACCGGGGATGCGTGGGAATTGGGCGTCCAGCATCAGTATGCCCACCGACGCTCCGTAAATGGATTTACCACCTTGGGCGATCATCCGTGCGCCTCCTCGATAATGCGGGCCGAGATGTCTTCGGACCCTTCCATGTAGATGCTGGATATCCCGTGGCGCACGGCGTCCTGCACCTGATCCATTCGTTTGGAAATATGGGCACCCAGTACGCGCGCGGCCTCATCCGCGTCGCGATCCAGCAAGGCCTGCATGACCCGTTTATGTTCGTCTTTCGAGCTTTGAACCCGATCCAAGCTCATGGAAACCCAGCGGATATATCGGATGCGTTCATTGATCCGGGTCAGGGTTTGCACCAGTTCGTTGTTGCCCGATAGCCTGGCAATGCCCAGATGAAAATCTTCGTCTCTGCTGACAGCTTCTTCGACGGTCAGGCCGGTGATGTCGATGCCGGTCGCGTAAAGCTCATCCCGAATTGTTTGTAGATCTGCGGCTGACGCTTTGTCGCAGGCACTGCGCGCGGCAGCAGATTCGATGATTTGGCGCAATTCGAACAGATCAAACACGCTCTGGGCGTCGAGCGGGCGGCAGAAAAACCCCTGACCGGGGCGAAAGTCGAATAAGCGCTCCGCCACCAATCGGTTTAAAGCTTCGCGCAGGGGGGTTCGGCTGACACCCAATTTTTTCGATAGTGCCACTTCATTCAATCGATCACCTGGCCGAAGGTGAAACGAGACGGCCATCGCCTTTACCTGATCATAGATGTCGTCAACGCGTGGACCCGCCATAAGTACTGCCTTTTTCCGTTTGCCAAGGCGTGCCACAGGCTGCTCTTGAAATCAATATACAAAACTGTATACAGTTCTGCATGCAGATCGAAATCAAAGGAAACCAGCGATGACCGGGACGAACTATCTGACAGGTGCTGAGGCGATGGTGCGCATGCTGGAAGCACACGGCGTGAAACACATGTTCGGCCTGTGCGGTGATACAACGCTGCCATTCTATGACGCTTTGGCGCGGATGGATCATGGCATTCAGCACATTCTAACCCGGGACGAACGTCACGCCGCCTACATGGCCGACGGATATGCGCGCGTTACTGGCAAGCCGGGCGTCTGCGAAGGCCCGTCCGGAGGCGGGGCGACCTACATACTGCCGGGTGTAGTCGAGGCCAGCGAAAGCTCGGTTCCCATTCTGGCGATCACTTCTGACGTGGCAACCACAAGCCGCGGGAAATACCCGTTGACCGAATTGGATCAGGCTGCACTGTTCAAGCCACTGGCAAAGTGGAATGCGTCACTGGACGACGCCTCGCGTTTACCTGCGATGGTGCGGGCTGCGTTTCGTGCCATGACGACCGGAACGCCAGGCGCCACACATCTGGCGCTGCCCTTTGATACGCAGAAAAGTCCGGTGGACGAAGCTGAGGTTTGGGCGGATGCACGCCACCGCAGCTATCCCGCCGAACGGGCTGGACCGGATCTGGATGCCATTGAAGCGGCCGCGGATATCCTGGCCAAAGCCAAATCAGCAGTCATCGTTTGCGGCGGTGGGCCGGTTCTTTCCGGGGCCGAAAAGGCATTGCACCGTGTTGCCACCTTGCTGGATATCCCAGTTGCCACAACAGTTTCCGGTCAGGGCTCCATTGCCGAAACGGACCCGCTGGCCTTGGGGGTTGTTGGCTCGAACGGTGGTATTCCGGCCACGCGCGCCGTTGTGGATCAGGCAGATGTCGTTGTGTTTGTCGGATGCCGCGCGGGATCTGTCACGACCGAACGCTGGCGCAGCCCCGGGCGGGATGCCACTATCATCCAAATAGACAGCGACCCAATGGTGATCGGTGCAAATTATCAGACCGAAGTCGCCATTTGTGCCGATGCCCGTTTGGCGTTAGAGGCTTTGGCGCGGTCGCTGAAAGCGCGACACGATCTGCCAGACTTTGGTGGAGCGGCCCAAGCCCGTGCCGCCTGGGAGGCCAAGTTGCAAGCGTTCGCTCCGCTTGCGGCAAGTCGTGAAACTCCGATCCGGCCCGAAGCCGTTATGGCCGCTCTTGCAGACATTCTGGACGATGATGCGATTGTCGTCGCCGATCCGGGCACCCCATGCCCCTACTTCAGCGCCCATTACCGCTGGCGCAAACCGGGGCGGCACTTCATCACCAACCGGGCGCATGGCGCGCTAGGGTATTCATTGGGTGCCGCCATGGGGGCGCATGTGGGTCGGCCATCGGTCAAGACACTGTCCGTTATGGGGGATGGGTCGTTTGGATTCACTTGCGGTGAGTTTGAAACGATGGTGCGGCACAAGATGCCGATTACCTCGATCGTATTCTCGAACTCGGTATTTGGCTGGATCAAAGCGGGTCAGGATGCAGGCTTTGGGCAGCGTTACTACAACGTCGACTTCAATCGGACCGATCACGCCGCTGTTGCTTCGGCGTTTGGGGTCAAATCGTGGACGGTGAAGGACCCGGACGATTTGCGCAAAGTGTTGAAACAAGCTGTCGAGCATGATGGCCCAACGCTGGTCGACATTCACTCACAACAGCTTCACGAAGCTGCGGCACCGGTGTCGGAATGGGTGGCATAGGACGCGATGGACGGGGTCAGTTGGGCCAGAAACTCTTGCGCAATCATCGATAAAGGGCGTCCTTTGGCGGTGATTATTGCAAGATCCAGCGTGACTGCCGGTGTGAAAGGGCGGGTTTGATATCCGCCCTCTTCATCGAAGGTCACTGTGAACGGATCAATCATCGCGACGCCCATACCCTGTTTGACAAAGCTCAGCAGGTTTTCCGACAAATGCGTGTGTATTCGCGTCTGCCAGGTACGCTCTGCAGTCTGAAAAATGTCACGGGTTCTGCGATGGGTTTGGTGTTCGGGGCCCATGACGATGAACGGCTCATTCTCCAACAGCTCTGGTGTCAGAACGTCATGGGTCGCCAAATGGCTACCCTCGGGGAACGTAGCCATCGTTTCAAATTGGAAGACCTGAAAGTTCAGCGTGTCATGGAGTATTGGCATCTCGACGATGCCGATCTCGAACAAGCCCGAGGTTACCCACTCCTGTATTTTCGAAGAATACTGAGACTGAAAGCTGACGGACAGATTGGGGCGCGATTTGGCAAAACGGGCAATCTCTCGCGGCATGAAACCAAATGAAAGAAGATGGGGAGCAGCAACCTGCAATTGCCCGGGATGCTTGTTCTGCAGGTCCGATACGGCCTGCGCGACATGGTCCAGCCCGCGGACCACGGTATCGACCTCTCGATACAAAAGCTCTGCCTCTGGCGTCGGCAAAAGACGTCCTTTGTTGCGTTCGAACAAGGGCAGCCGGGCCTCGCGTTCCAGCTGGGCCAACAGATTGCTGATACCCGGTTGCGAGATTCCCAGAACCGACGCGGCCCCTGTTACGGTACCCGTTTCCATGATGGCGTGGAACGCCTGCAACTGACGAAAGCGCAGAGACATAGCTTAACCTATCATTTCTTATGATGGACTTATGAAAACATAGTATTTGAAATGATATGTAGGTCAAGGCAGGCTTCCACCTACCGCTGGGGAGGACGAATGGGCGATCTGTCACAACAAATCATCGGCTACGACCTGTGGCACCTTGAACTGCCCGTCACATCCCGCCGGGACCACGGTATTGGATCTGTCGAAGGCGTGTGCGAGGTCGTTGTCCTGCGCCTGACGTCCGAGGATGGTAGCCAGGGATATGGCGAAGCCTCACCCTGGTCCGTATTCACCGGAACGCCCGAAGCGACTTACGCAGCATTGAATAGGTATCTGCGTCCGTTGGTGGTGGGGGCGAGGGTTGCTGATAGAGCCGCTATCATGGCGCGGGCTGTATATGCGGTTGCGCATTGCACCGAGGCTAAAGCGGCGCTGGAAGCAGCATTGCTTGACTTGACGGGCAGGATCAGCGCCGTTCCGGTCTGGGCCTTGTTGGGAGGGAAATGCCGCGACGCGATCCCGCTCAGTTGCTCTATCGCTAACCCCGATTTTGCGCAGGATATCGATCTGCTGGCGCGTTTGCAGGATGACGGCGTGCGGATCGTGAAGTTGAAGACTGGGTTCAAGGATCATGCTTTCGATATCATGCGGCTTGAGTATTTGGCGAAGCATTACCCACAGTTCTCTGTGCGGGTGGATTACAATCAAGGTCTGTCAATCGAGGACGCACCGGCGCAGGTGCGGGACGTGGCATCGTTCAATCCTGATTTCATCGAACAGCCGGTGCGCGCGCATCACTACGGTATGATGGCGAAGCTACGGCAAATGACGGATGTGCCGCTACTGGCCGATGAAAGCGTTTTTGGCCCCGAGGATATGGAACGCGTTGCAAGGGAAGGGATCTGCGACGGTGTCTCGGTCAAAATCATGAAGTCCGGAGGACTGACGCGCGGGCAAACAGTCGCTCGCATGGCCGCCGCACACGGCCTGAGTGCTTATGGCGGAGATATGTTCGAGGCAGGTCTGGCGCATCTGGCAGGCACTCACATGATCGCCGCCACACCGGAAATCACGCTGGGCTGCGAGTTTTATCAGGCCTCTTACTTCTTGGCAGAAGACATTCTTGAGGAGCCTTTCGAAGTGAAAAGGGGCAAGGTCATAGTCCCCGACACACCTGGTCTTGGAGGGAAGCCGGACGAGGCAAAGCTGAACCACTATGCTGTTTCCAAAGCGGTGGCGGCATGAGCGAGAAAAAGACAATTGCCATTATAGGTGCCGGTATCGTTGGTGTCTCAACCGCCGTCTGGCTGCAACGTGACGGACATGATGTCATCCTGATCGACAAGGCTGGCCCCGGAGAGGGCACCTCGCATGGCAATGGTGGTGTGCTGGCCTCTTGCTCGATTATTCCGGTCACGGTGCCGGGGCTTTTGAAAAAAGCGCCCAGGATGCTGTTTGACCCGTCGCAGCCTTTGTTCATGAAATGGGGCTATGTACCCAAGCTCTTACCGTGGTTGACACGCTATCTGAAACACGCAAACGCAAGCGACGTTAAACGTATAGCAGCCGCGCTAACCCCCATTGTCGGAGACAGCCTAAACGATCATCAGGCCCTGGCTCAGGGTACGGGGGCCGAGAAATGGATTGTGCCATCCGACTACCTGTTCCTCTACGAAAACCGCCAGCATTTCGAAAGCGATGCCTTTGGTTGGGGTGTTCGGCGCAAGCACGGGTTCAAGTGGGAAGAACTAGAGGGTGCCGCGTTCCACGCCTACGACCCGATCTACAGCAAAGATATCGGGTTTGCTGCCAAACTTTCCGATCACGGACACATTACCGATCCCGGGCGGTACGTGAAAGACCTCGCCGCACATGTTGAGGTCAACGGCGGCAGGGTCATCCGTGCTGCTGTTGAAGATGTCGTACACGATAACGGCAAGGTCACCGGCGTGCGGACCGCTGGTGAGACAATTGCTTGTGACACTGCCATTGTCACTGCGGGCGTCTGGTCCGGGCCTTTGGCCAGCAAATTGGGCGTTTCTGTTCCACTGGAGACAGAACGTGGTTATCATCTTGAATTGGTGGAACCTTCCGCGATGCCGAAAAGTCCGGTTATGGTTGCTTCGGGCAAGTTCGTTGCCACGCCGATGGATGGCCGCATTCGGCTGGCCGGGATTGTCGAATTCGGCGGGCTGGACGCGCCGCCTTCGAGGGCGCCGTTCGAACTGATGCGCAAGAATGCCCGGGCGGCCTTTCCGGGCGTGACATGGAAGGACGAAGTAGAATGGATGGGGCACCGGCCCGCACCGGCAGACTCGATCCCGATCATCGGCGAAGTGCCGGGAATTGACGGAGCATTTATGGGGTTTGGCCACCATCATATCGGTCTGACAGGCGGGCCAAAAACAGGACGTCTGCTGGCGCAGATGATCGCGGGCAGGACCCCAAACGCAGACATGAGCGTCTATGCGCCGTCTCGCTACGCGACTTAAGAAATGTCCGGTAACACAAGCCGGCAAAACAAAATTAAACAGGGAGAAAAAGATGAAGAAATTGACAAGCCTTCTGGCGGCAACCGCTTTGACAGCCGCAGCATCCGCACCGGCGATGGCCGAGAAATGGGATATGCCCATGGCGTATTCGGCATCGAACTTCCACTCGGCCACGGGTGCCGAATTTGCCAAATGCGTGACCACAGGCACCGGGGGCGAGGTTGAAATCGTCACGCATCCGTCCGGGTCGCTGTTCAAAGGCGCCGACATCAAACGTGCCATTCAGACCGGTCAAGCACCGATTGGCGAGCGTCTGTTGTCCGGTCACCAGAATGAAAACGCGCTGTTTGGGTTCGACTCAATCCCATTCCTGGCAACGTCATTCGATGACAGCGCCAAACTTTGGGAGGCCGCAAGACCTTCGATTGAAAGTCTGCTGGCCGAACAGAACCTGACGTTGCTTTACGCCGTGCCATGGCCGCCGCAAGGACTGTACTTTAAAGACGAGGTGAACTCGGTCGCCGACATGGAAGGCATCAAGTTCCGGTCTTACAACAATGCCACGTCGCGTTTGGCGGAACTGACCGGCATGCTGCCTGTGACAATCGAAGCCGCTGAAATCAGCCAGGCTTTTGCCACTGGTGTCGCGGACTCGATGGTGTCGTCGGGTTCGACCGGGTATGACCGCAAAGTATGGGAAAGCCTGAATTATTTCTACGAAGTGGACGCGTGGCTGCCACGCAACTACGTCATGGTCAACTCAGACATCTGGGCTGGTGTTTCTGATGCCAACAAGAACGTCATCAAGGGCTGTGCAGAGCTTGCTGAATATGCCGGCAATTGGCGCGCCAAGGAATACACCGGATTTACCCTGCAAGGCCTACGTGACGGCGGCATGACAGTCGGTCCGGCGTCCGAGCAGATGACCAACGAGTTGAAAGAGATCGGTGTCACTATGACCAATGAGTGGCTTGAAGCCGCAGGCGACGAAGGCAAGGCCATCGTCGATGCGTTCAATTCGTCTCAGTAATTGGCCAAAGATGGGCGGCGGATCAACCTGCCGCCCGTTTCCATAGAATAACTAATAGTGGGGACAGCATGGCGGCACTACGAGGGCTCAGGTCCGTATTGGATTTCATTTATCAGGCAGCAGGGGTTCTGGCAGCACTTAGCCTGATTGCTATTTTGGTGCTGATCGTTGTGCAAATGCTGGCCCGCTGGACCGGAGAGGTTTTCCCGGGCGCGCCCGACTATGCGGGCTATGCCATGGCTGCCGCGTCCTTTCTGGCCTTTGCCAATGCGCTGAACCGAGGCAGCCACATTCGCGTGTCGATCCTGCTGAATGCGGTCCCCGACCGGGTGCGCCGCATCCTTGAAATATGGTGTTTTACAGTGGGCGCGGCGGTAATGTGGTACTTTTGCTGGTACGCCTACCGCTTTGTTTACTGGAGCTGGAAATTCAACGATGTTAGCCAGGGACAGGACAAAACCGCGCTTTGGATTCCGCAGTCAACAATGCTGATTGGCGCAGTCATCCTTGCAATCGCCCTGACCGATCATCTGATCCACGTCGTTTTTAAGGGCGATCACCGCATCGTCCGTGATCTGGCCGATCAGAGCCACGGGGAGTGAGAGCATGGAAAACGTATCAGTCATCATCCTCTTCCTCTTTGTTCTTTTCACTCTGCTTGGCACCGGTGTCTGGGTTGGCCTTGCCCTTATGGGCGTCGCGTGGGTCGGGATGGAGCTTTTCACGACACGCCCTGTCGGAGACGTGATGATCACGACCATCTGGTCGGCCTCATCGTCATGGACACTGACCGCGCTGCCGATGTTCATCTGGATGGGCGAAATCCTGTATCGAACGCGATTATCCGAAGATATGTTCAAGGGACTTTCGCCTTGGATGGCACCTTTGCCCGGTGGTTTGGTGCACACCAACATTGTCGGCTGCACGGTGTTTGCCGCTGTTTCTGGGTCGTCAGCCGCCACGCTGACGACTGTGGGTAAAATGTCGATCCCGGAACTGAGGAAACGCAACTACCCCGAACGGATGATAATTGGTACGCTGACCGGCGCTGCGACACTGGGCCTGATGATCCCGCCCTCTTTGACGTTGATCGTCTATGGTGTGACTATCAATGAATCGATCACCAAGCTGTTCTTTGCAGGCATTCTGCCCGGCTTGGTGCTTGCGACGATGTTCATGGGATACGTCGCAATTTATTCGAAATTCGGGAAAGACTGGAACCCAAACAGCGAAGATAAGCTGAGCTTTTCTGAAAAGCTCAAGAACTCTCGCTTCTTGTTGCCCGTAATCCTGCTGATCATGGTGGTGATCGGGTCGATGTATCTGGGCTATGCCACCGCGACCGAAGCCGCCGCATTTGGCGTGATCGGTGGTCTGCTGCTTGCAGCGGGACAGGGGTCGCTGACCTGGAAGACCTTCACCGAAAGCCTGATGGGGGCCACCCGGACCAGTGCGATGATCGCCCTGATCCTTGCTGGGGCTGCGTTCCTGTCTCTGTCCATGGGGTTCACGGGTCTGCCGCGGGGTCTGGCTGATCTGATCGCAGGGTGGGAGCTGACGCGCTTCGAACTGTTGATGGTTTTGCTGGTCTTTTACATCATTCTGGGCTGTTTCCTTGATGGTATCTCCTCGGTCGTGCTGACCATGGCCGTGGTGGAACCGATGATCCGGGACGCGGGTATCGACCTCATCTGGTTTGGTATTTTCATCGTGGTTGTCGTTGAGATGGCGCAAATTACACCGCCAATCGGCTTCAACCTGTTTGTGATGCAAGGCATGACGAACCATGAGATGAGCTATATCGCCCGCGCGGCTATTCCGATGTTCCTGATCATGGTGGTGATGGTCTTCGTGCTGATCTGGTTCCCGGAACTGGCCACATGGCTGCCGGAAAACCTTAGGCAAAGCCCGGGCGGGTAGGGGGCATTGAACCCACTTCATCTGGCGGCGCGTAACGGTCCTTATGTTCTGGTCGCAGGGCTGGCCGCCGGATTGCTGCTGCCTGCGCTGGCCGAGCCGATGCGGGCAGTATTGCCGCCGCTTGTCGCACTACTGCTGTTTCTGACGGTCCTTAGAATTGAGCCTGCTTTGTTGTTGGGGTCCTTGGTCGATTTACGTCAGGTGGCAAACACAGTGATCGCATTCCAGCTGGTTTTACCGCTACTAGTTGTGACTATTGGCATAATCGGTGGGTGGACCGGTACGCCGGTCTTTTTGTCTCTGCTGATCATGGCCGCGGCTCCGTCTATCTCGGGAAGTGCCAACATGTGCCTGATGATGGGACATCCGGCAGAACACGCCATGCGCCTGATGGTGATCGGGACCGCCGTATTGCCGTTGACCGTGTTTCCCATATTCGTTCTGATGCCCGAGTTGGGAAACTTTCAATCCGTTCTGATCGCCGTCTTGCGTCTGTTTGTGACGATTGCGGGGGCGACTGTTGCAGCCGTGTTGTTGCGCCTCGCGTTTATGAGAAACCCATCCCAAACCACGCTAAAAAATTTAGAAGGGTTGGCAACAATCACACTCGCCGTATTTGTGATCGGCTTGATGCCGTCAGTGACCTCGACAGCTCTTGTTGACCCCGGTCTTGCGATTTTTTGGGTCGGGATCGCTTGTCTGGCCAATTTCGGCGCGCAACTGGCGATGTTTTTTCTGACACGCAACCGAGTGGCTGCCGACAAAGCCACCGCTTTATCCATTGTCGCCGGAAACCGGAATGTCGCGATTTTCCTGATTGCGTTGCCACCCGAGGTAACGGCGCCACTTTTGGTGTTTATCGGGGCCTATCAGATCCCGATGTACCTGACACCCATTGTAATGCGCCGTTTTTACCAAGCGTCGGGCAGGTTGGGGTAAAGCGGGCGCGACAACATTCGCCGCACCCGCTTTTGTATTAGAAATGCACCGAGCGGGCAGTACCAGGTACTTCCATCGGTGGTGCAAATTTGGTTAGGTCGATGCCTTCGACCGCGACCTTATATTCCTCCAGCGTCGGCGTACGACCCAGAATGGCTGACAGAACAACAACCGGAGTTGAACCCAGAAGGGATTCACCCTTCTTTGTCTCACTGTCCGCTACAACACGGCCTTGGAACAGACGGGTGGACGTGGCCAGAACGGTGTCGCCTTTGGCAGCTTTTTCCTGGTTGCCCATGCAAAGGTTACAGCCCGGGCGTTCAAGATAGAGGATATTCTCGTACTCAGTCCGAGCGGTTTGCTTGGGGAACAGGTCATCGAATTCAAAGCCTGAATACTTCTGCAGAATTGCCCAATCACCTTCTTCTTTCAGCTCATCAACGATGTTGTACGTCGGTGCAGCAACAACAAGCGGGGCCTTGAACTCGACTTTGCCATACTCGTCTTCGAGATTGCGCAACATCTGGGCCACGATCTTGATGTCACCCTTGTGCACCATGCAGGAGCCCACAAAGCCCAGATCAACCTTCTTTTCGGCCGCATAGTATGAGATCGGGCGGATCGTGTCGTGGGTATAACGCTTGGACACGTCGGCATTGTTCACATCCGGGTCGGCTATCATCGGTTCGACGATCTGATCCAGATCCACGACGACTTCGGCAAAGTATTTGGCGTTGTCATCTGGACGCAGAGCCGGTTTTTCGCCCGAGCGAATTTCGGCGATACGTTTGTCCGCAATGTCGATCAGGCCCTGCAGCATCTGAACATCGTTATCCATGCCCTTTTGGATCATGATCTTGATCCGCGACTTGGCGATTTCCAGCGATTCAATCAGCGTATCATCGTTTGAGATACAGATCGACGCCTTGGCCTTCATCTCGGCCGTCCAGTCGGTGAAGGTAAAGGCCTGGTCCGCCAGAAGCGTACCGATATGAACCTCGATGATGCGGCCCTGGAAAACATTGTCGCCGTGCTGCGCCAGCATCTGAGCTTGCGTCGCGTGCACCACGTCGCGGAAATCCATGTGCGGGGCCATTTCGCCCTTGAAGGTCACCTTGACGGATTCCGGGATCGGCATAGTCGCCTCACCCGTGGCCAGCGCCAGCGCAACCGTGCCCGAGTCCGCGCCAAAGGCCACGCCTTTGGACATCCGCGTGTGGCTGTCGCCGCCGATGATGATGGCCCAGTCATCCACAGTGATGTCGTTGAGCACCTTGTGAATAACGTCTGTCATCGCGTGGTACACGCCCTTGGGATCACGCGCGGTGATCAGGCCGAACTTGTGCATGAACGCCATCAAGCGCGGGGTGTTGGCCTGCGCCTTGAGATCCCAAACCGAGGCAGTATGACAGCCAGATTGATAGGCGCCATCGACGCTGGGCGACAGGACGGTCGCCGCCATGGCCTCAAGCTCCTGACTGGTCATCAGACCGGTGGTGTCCTGAGAGCCCACGATATTGACTTTGGCGCGCACGTCAGAGCCGGCATGTAACACTTTGCCCGGGGTCGCACCGCGCGCATTGGCATTAAAGATCTTTTCGACGGCCGTTAGCCCCTGACCTTCATGGCTGACTTCCTTCGCAGGGGCGAAGGCCGATTTCAGCCCGATGCCCAGCGTCTCACATGCAAATGTCTGCAGTTTCTTGCCAAAGACGATGGCATAAGAGCCGCCGGCTTTCATGAACTCCATCTTTTGCGGGGTGAACGAACCGGCCATGTCGACCAGTTCTTCACTGCCATCCGCGCTATAGAGCTTTTTCTTTTTCGTGTTGATGGTTAGCACGGTGCCGGTCTCAACCGAATAGCGCTGTTCCAAAATCGGGTTGCCATCGTTGTTGAGGATCGCCTTGCCATCCTCGTCCACTTTCTTGACCCAGTTCTTCAGGTCGACACCGATACCACCGGTGACGCCCACGGTTGTCAGAAAGATGGGCGAAATGCCGTTTGTGCCGGCCACGACAGGTGCAAAATTGACGAAAGGCACGTAAGGGCTGGCTTGCTTGCCGGTCCAAAGTGCCACGTTGTTGACACCCGACATCCGCGACGAACCAACACCCATAGTGCCTTTTTCCGCAACCAGCATCACGCGCTTGTCGGGGTGCTGCAGCTTCAGCGCTTCAATCTCTTTTTGTGCGGCCTCGGAAATCAGGCATTTGCCATGCAACTCGCGGTCGGAACGCGAATGCGCCTGATTACCCGGCGACAGAAGGTCAGTGGAGATGTCACCCTCGGCTGCAATATATGTGACAACTTGGATTTCCTCGTCCACATCAGGCAGCTTGGTGAAAAATTCAGCCTTGGAGTAGCTCTCAAGGAGATCCGCAGCGATCTTGTTGCCCGCCTCATAGGCAGCTTTCAGACGGTCCGTGTCCGCCTCATACAGAAAGACCTGAGTTTTCAGAACCTCGCCCGCCTGAACCGCTATGTCTTGCTTGTCGCCCAGTGCAACATCCAGAAGCACGTCAACCGAAGGTCCGCCCTTCATGTGGGACAGCAGTTCGAACGCGAATTCGGGCGAGATTTCCTCAACAGTTACCTCGCCGACGATGACGGACTTCAGGAACGTTGCCTTCGCACCCGCAGCACTGGTTGTGCCAGGCAACGTGTTGTAAATCAGGTAGTGCAACGAATCTGCACGATGCGGATGACCGGTATCCTTGATTTGTTCGATGATTTCCTCGACCAGCGCACCATCGTCGATGGGTTTTGGGCTAAGCCCTTGTTCTTTGCGCGTTTCAATTTCATCCAAGTAATCTGAATACTGGCTCATGGCTGTTTCCGCTTTGTGTGAATCTGCTGATGTTGAGAGGCGTGGGGCAACTCGCTCGATCGTACTTGTATGCACCGGTATACATTTGTTGCGGAGGTTTCAAGGTGCCACCGTGGAAATTTGCAGGTACTGTATACTTCTATGCTTGGTTCCAACCTTGACCAACGGTCGCAAATACAAACCTAGCCTTTTCCTAAACTCGCTGGAACCTAAGGGCCGGGGCTTGGTGCTTTCAATTGTGCCGTTTGATAGAGCGCCTGCGGGCCACCAAAATTTCATTCGCGACGACGGCATGGATCACACGTTGATCCCTGCACAATCTCGACGTTTTGGTCGAAAGCTCGCGGTTTGAAGAACGGATGGGTGGAGCCACGCGGCTGTATGTGATCCATCGATGCACCTTCCTACGAACGGGCAAAGGCTTCCGTAAAGCCGCCGAAGCGATCCGTATCCTGCATCGGAATAACATGTACCTCAACACGAACGTTCACGTTGTTCATCAGTAATTCGGCTGTTTCCATTAACTCAACTTTGATGGTGTGGTTAGCGTGGCATAAGCGTTGGCATCAGGTTCGTCGTAGTCGGTGCGCGGGTCAGCATTTGGGCGATGCTCGGAACCGCGTTGTTGACTGCATGCAACGGTGCGTACAGTCACGCCAGTCGCAACTAGCGGCAAACTCCCGTACGGTCGATCATTGAGCCTTCACAAAGCGATTACGTTCGATTTCACCAATAAATGTCGTTCTTACAGTGCACAGCATTGGTCGAAATGGGCTCTCCATACAGCTTCGCCGCTCGACGCACGAATGCGTACTGTCTGAGTCCGCGCCTTCCACGTTACCGACCGGGAACTGAAAAAGGGGGGGCGAACTTCAGCTGGCTCTATATTTTTACGGCGATCAACCAAATTGGAGTGGAGAGAGAAACCGCAATTGATGGCGGGCTGCAAGAGGTCAAAACAACGCCTGACACTACACCAGAACCATATTTTTGCCATGAATGTTCAATCTTTTGGCGAGTATTGAATTTGTTGGGAAATACTATTGTGAACGCGATTCATTCGGAGCTGGTGCCAGCACCAAGCAATTCGTCAATACTGACCCTTGAAACCGAACTGACGAGCGAAGTTCGTTCTGAGCGGTGTCGGCTAGATGCGCGAAGAGGGTTCAAGCAGTTTCTTCTATTGGCAATAGCGGTGGGATGTCTGGCAGTAATATTTCTAGCCGAGCTTCTGGGGGGCTTTGTCGCGGCCTGGAATTCCGGGCTTGACCTGAGCACCGCTGGAGCCAAACTCTGGGCTCCAATCCCGCTTGGTCTATTTTGTTTTTTTCTCGCGCGGTCACACGCATTGAGTGCTGGAAGTCTATGGGCGGTTTGGAGGGGCCGCGCGACTGTAATTCTCAGGGCGGCTGAACTCCATGGTGGCAAAACGCAGTACACTGTCAAGAAAGACTACGTCGAAGCATTTGAAGCCCACCAGACAGAGGCTTGGCATTTTTCACATGTATCAAAACCAATTCACGTTGGGCGGTTTGTGATCTGGAAAAGAGCGAGCTACGGATTGTTTTTTCTTCCAATGCCTTCGGATGAAGACGCCAGAGAGCTCGTGAAGAAGGTGAAAGAGGAAAGCAGGGCGAAGAATTCCAGCGGTTTTGACCCAAAAACGCTCCGATAGAAGCCAAACACCAGTATATATCCGCGACCGCAGCCTTTCATGCCTTGGAAGGGCTATCCAAAAAACTGGGGACACCCTGTCCCGCCTGGTTGGACTCAGTCTTCAACTATTTGGCGTATGCATGGATTTCGGGTCTCTCTATTTTTCTCTTTATTGTTTTGTTGACCGGGAAGTCATTGGATGCGGGTTTTCCGTTGTTTAATCAAATCGGTGTCATATTGCTGTTTGTCGCGATGACCACAGCAGCGGTAAATGATTGGCCCTATCTGCCAAAACTGCGCCATCTTCACTATTACCGTCACGGGCTTTTACGAGGCTTCGATTGGGGGCCGACGGCAGTGAGTTGCGACAAGGCGGCCATTGAAATCTGGCGCGAAGGTAAACGATTGCGCCTCGATTGGTCTGCGGTTCGTGCCGTTCATATTGAAAATGACCTGACCATTGTCGAAACGAAGGATGATCAGTTGCATGTTGTTCCAGAAATACCCGCCGCGGTAAATCTTCTTTCCGCCTACAGAGTGTCTCAGGGGCTGGGTCCATGGTCAGACAACAAACGAACGGCTGCGCCGAAAGTTGAGAAAAAGAAGTGGTGGCAATCCACATTCGCCAACATTGCAATTTGGGTCATCGTCTTTCTTGTCATACTGGGCTTGTTTAATTTGGCTGGAGCCAAACCTGCATCAGCAGAATTGCTACGCGACAAAAACCTACCTGAGTGGCACGAGGAGGTTTCGCAGCGGGATCGAGAAGCGGCATTGCATGCTGATACATCTGTAAGTCTTCCAATTCACGACGAAAAAATCCGAGTCGAAAACAACGGATATCAAAGAGTCAGGCAGAGCTTCTTTGCCGTGCATGATCGTTCAACTCTGGAACTTTATGGCGAGGTCCAATTGCTGGTGGACCCGAATTTTGAGCGTGCCACTCTTCATCGATTGCAGATCCACCGAGATGGTTTAGTGATAGATCAACTCGACTTGCCGTTCGAAGAACTCCGGCGCGAACCAGAGCTCAGCTCAGGTGTGATGCTGGGCGACATCGAGTTTTTCGGTCAGATCGCGGATCTTCGTGTTGGTGACACCGTCGAAATGATCTGGTCGATCACTGCCACCACACCCGTTTTCCCAAACCAGTTTCACTATCGATCAGACGGGCTCAGAGACTGGGGTTGGGAAAAGAGGCGCACGTCCATTGACTTGCCCGCTGCAACGCGTTTCGAGCTGAACCATACGGATGAGTTCGATGTTCAGCGCGAAGAGGCTGCCGGCAGGACGATCTTGAGTTGGTCCTTGGAAAAGGCTGAAGAAGATGACAGAAACACACGCTCTGCGGATGATTGGGATGTCTCCAACGATGGGTTGCAGCTCTCGACCTTTCAGGATTGGTTTCAGATCGTTCAGGGACTAACCGGCGACTACAAACCCAGACCGGACTTATTGCCCGGTGACCTGATCAAACTGCTTGATGAAATGCTGGAGCAGTCCGAAGATCCGCAATGGCGCGCGACGCAAGCTTTGCGTTTGGTACAGGACCGGGTCCGGTATTTCAGCGTTTCAATTGGTGAAGGCGGCTGGATACCTCGATCCCCCGACGAAGTCTGGCTGAGCGCATATGGCGATTGCAAAGACAAGGCGCTTCTTCTGATTTCCATGCTGGCCTATTTGCAGATTGAGGCCGATGTCGTTCTCGTCGACCACGACATCGGGCTTGCTTTGCCGCGCATGTTACCTTCACCGTTTATCTTTGATCACGCCATTGTACGTGTTCGCGATCCGCAAGGTGACTGGTTTGTTGACGCAACCGATCTACTGCAAGGCGGCGTAGGTCGGGCGATCCCATTGAAGGATTTTGCCTGGGGCTTGCCACTGGCAGAGGACAGCACCGGACTTGTTGAAGTTGTAACGAATCTTTCTGATGAACCGACCCGAGAGGCTGTACAGGAATATGTGTTCTTGGATAAAGGCCCGATTGCCGCCGTACTCAATGTTACAGACACATGGCGGGGTGTCGAAGCGGACAACATGCGCTGGCGCTATGACGGCGAGGACATGGAAGACCGGCGCAAGCAATATGAAAAGTGGTACGCCAAACGGTTTCCCGGAGCCACGCACTCAGAGGTAATGATCATTGAGGATGATCTGGACGCCAATGTTTTTCAGCTCGTCCAGCGCTACACGTTGCCGCGCGAGGGGTTTGAAGAAAAGGAACTTTGGAACAAACTGAACCATTATGGCTACGCTATTTCGGACGAGCTTTATGAATTTGATGACGATGAGGTGCTTGAAGGGCAATCTCGCGTAAACGCTCCGATGCACAACGTCCATAAGATCGTGATGCGCAATGTTCCCGCCCCAATCAAAAAGCCCAGTTCGCTTGAGTTCGAAAATGACTTTATTAAATTCGAGACCGGCGGCGAGTGGGATGAGGCGGGGGCAAACTGGACATACCAGTGGAATCTCAAAACAAAACAAACAACGCTTAAGCCAGGTGACGAAGAGGCATGGCGAGAAGCCGAAGATTACGTGGACAATAACGATGGGTACTACGTCTACTTGCATCGTCGGCTATTTGAAGTCGTGGAAGAAAAACCGATATACATGGGGCTGAATGCAACGCAGTTGATGATTTTCCCAATCTTCTTGATAGTTGCAATGCTCATGCTGTTTTTCTTTCGACGGGGAATACGAGCGGAGGTGCTTGCCGCGAAAGCCAAGCAAGAAGAGCGTGAGGGTTGCGCACCCTGACGCCGCTACTGTTGGGCTAAAAACTGATGAACCCACCGCGTCGTTTTTCACTCTACTTGTGAATATTACCTAGCAATTTGCCCCCGATTTCGGGGGGCAGATTTCTGACGCCTGCGATATTCCTCAGTAGTTGGACCGTTTTGCAGGCGGCTCAGGTTTCAGCACCTGTAGCTTTTGTTTGGGCACCAAAGATGCAGGCAAGCAAGTTACTGAAACGTATATGGGCTACGAATGCTTCAGGTCGGGCTGTCCATCAATTCACTTTGATATCCGAAGAGTGCAGGCAGCCCGCCTGTGTGCAGCAGAATGACTTTCTCCGCCGACTTGATCTTTCCGCTTTCTACGAGGTCCAACAAGCCAGCGAATGTCTTTGCAGAATAAACGGGGTCAAGGAAAACCCCCTCGACCCGGGCCATCTTTTTCAATGCAGCGCGCGTGGTTGTATTTACTTTGCCATATCCCGGCGGCAAGGCCTCATCAAAAACATCGATCTTGTCCTGTAGAAGTCCTGCGTCAATATCCAGCAAGTCCGCAAGTTTTTGCAGAACGACCTTCATTCGGGCCTGCTGCTTTTCACGATCTCTGCGCACACAAATCCCATACACCGAAGCAGTGCTTTCTTCTAACGCCAGACCGGTCAGCAGTCCGCCATGCGTGGCACCGCTACCCGAGGGGACGACGACCGCGTCGAAATCCGGCATCTGTTGATACAATTCCTGTCCGGCCACGACGTAGCCCAAGGCACCCAAGGGCGGATGGCCCAGCCCCAGATGAATAACGTACGGTTTGTGACCTTTGGCTTTTAATTCAACTGCGCGCGCATGCAGCGCTGCGTCGGCTCCCGCTTCGTCCTCTCCTTCAGGGTAACTCATATGCTCGGCGCCCAGGATTTGCGCCAGCAGCACGTTCCCGGACGAATAGTACTCCGCCCCCATGTCAGGGACACGCTCTTCCAACTGAAGCACGGATTGCATGCCCAGTTTGGCTGCGGCAGCGGCCGCAGACCGAACGAAATTGGATTGAACGGCGCCGGTGATCAGAATGGTATCAGCACCTTGTTGACGCGCATCTCCGAGATAAAATTCAAGCTGCCGTGTTTTGTTGCCACCAAAACTAAGCCCAGTCAGATCATCACGTTTCAGCCAGAGATCGATGCCCAGTTCTGTCGATAAGTTGTCCAGACGCTCCAAAGGAGTTGGGCCGGACATGAGTTGGGCGCGTGGAAATTTGTGCAGATAATCGTTTTGTGTCATCGTGTAACCTTCAAGACCAAGCTATTAAATGCGCGCGATAGAACAAAACTAAGCAGGCAATCAGGGATACCACGCGGATCACTGTTATGACCACCGACTGTGGTAAGTAAGGGCCTACCACACGACCAAGTAGGCTGCCGATCAGAGTTATCGCAACAAACCCCAGTATTTGCGGTTCATATGAGATTGCCTGCGCGTTGGACAATCTGTGCAATAAAAAGGCGATGCCGTATGCCACCAGCGCTATGGGTTGAACCAACTTTGCCACCTCTTTGGCGGAACGACCCTTTGCTATCAAACCGAACACCATTAGAGGGCCCGGTGTCGCCGCCCAAACAGTCGCAAGCCCAGACAGTCCTGTAACGACTGAAAACCCTGCGTTGCCAATGGATCCCCGCAAGGGAAGCAAGGTCGTAATCAACCCGATCAGCAGTAGACACGCCGTCAGGGCAAGAACAAATGCTTCGCTCAAAAAGGGATACACAACAAGGCCACCGGCCACCCCGATACAGCATCCAATGACCGCGGTGCGGATTAGTTGACGGTTGTTTTTTAGAATATGCCGGTCTGTCGCTACCAATGAAACAAACGTGTTCAACAAGAGCAAGACTGGAACTGCCGTCGACGTGCCAAGCAAAATCATCATGGGCGGTCCCGCGATGATGCTGAACCCGATACCAACTCCGACTTGCAGCATTGCGCCAAGGCAGATGGCAATCATTAGGAATGACAGGTCGACGGACACTCAAAACTCCTATGGATCAAGGCAATGTCGCAAGGCCTCAGATATTCCGAGGTCCCCGCCAGCGTCCATTCTTTTTCTCTTTCAGTGACCGCTTTGGTACGGTCAGCGCTGCCACGGCATCAGTCCCGAGTATGGCACCCGGGTCGTCACAGCGTGCGCCATTTGCGCCAGTGTGGTCAGGTCAAAGACAGGAAGCTGCAGTTCTTCCTGAAGCCGCGATGCGTAAGGCGGCAAGTCCGTGCATTCCAAAACCAACGACCGAATGTCCGGAGCTTCAAGAACCAGATTACGGGCCGCATCCAAGACCTCGGTCTCGATCAGGTCCGTGTCCATCCGGGTCCGTGTGCTCCGCAAGATCACTTCGGCGAATTCTGTGGTATCTTCCAATCCCTTCACGGCCACAGGAACTCCTGATGCACCGACACCTTCGAAATGCCGGGGCGTCAATGCGGATGCATCTGCGGTTAGCACGCCCACTGGCGCGTTGGTCCCGGTCATGTGAAAGGCCAGCGGCACCTGGATCAGGCTGGAGGCAAAGACAGGCACTGAAACCGCAGCTGCCAATTCTTTTTGAAACAAGGCTAGAAAGCCGCAACTGCCTGTGATGGCTCGCACGCCTTCAGCCTCAAGCCGCTTGGCGCCTTCGATGAACGGTGCCAGTAACTCGGGCGAAGGGTTGTTCAGCAAGGTCGGGACCGTCACACCGTCGATCATCTCATACAGAACCGGAAATGGCAGACTGGAAGGGTTCTTGATGTGACCCGGCGGTTTTGGAAAATAGCTTTCAAGGCACAGAACACCAATTGACGCCCCGCAAATGTTCTGGCCACCTTGGTAGATTGGCATTGTCATCTGATCCTTTTGATTTGAAGGTTCAAAACCGGGCCAGCGAAAACGGGGCCAGATCGATATTTGGGCTGCGACCGGACACAAGATCGGCCACAAGCTCGCCGGTTTTCGGCGCCATCATCAGCCCATAGTGAGAATGCCCGAACGCGGTATAGAGCCCTTCCCGCCCGTTAACTGGTCCGATCGCGGGTAAACTGTCCGGAAAGGACGGACGTCGACCCATCCAAAACTGCGCCTCGCTTGCATCGAGGCCCGGCATCATGGCCTTGGCTTGTTCGGTCAGGATTTTTTTCTTGCGTGGATCAGCGGGCGCGTCGACGCTACCAAATTCGGCCGTGCCAGCGACTCTCAGACCGTCCTGCATCGAACTTGCGACCACCTTTGCGTCTACATCCATGACCGAATTGTTCAATTGGGCCGAGGGCTTAGGGAATTCGACATGGTAGCCCCGTTCGGCCACAAGCGGCACAGGCATCCCCAATGGTTTCAGCAGGTCGGCGGACCACACACCGGCCGCGAGGATGATGCTGGCAGCACGCATCGTGCCCTGCGAGGTTGTAATCTGCCAACCACCATCTTCAGCCGTTGCCAGCCTGGTGACTTCGGTTTGTACTATTTCTGCGCCTTGCGAGCGCGCTTTTTCAGCCAGAACCGCCCCAACACGTCCTGGTGAGGTTACGCGTGCCTGACCTTTTATCACGATCGCGGCTTTGAATTCTTCTGACAGTGCAGGTTCCAGGCCGCGTAGCTCGACACCATCGACAAGCTCCAGATCTCCTCCTTTTTCCTGGCGGATCAGATATCCAAGCCCATTCAGATCAGCCTGCTTCCGATGGCGAAATGCGTGAATATAGTAGCTGTCGGTAATCAGATTTTCGTGTCCGGTGCCCTGAAGATGACGACGATACAGGTCAATAGAAGGGCGGCACAAAAGCTCCATCGCGTCCGAGATTTCGCGCACTGACCTTTCGCCGGAGTTTCCCAAAAACCGCAGGCCCCAGGGGATCATTTTTGGCCAGTAACTGGTTCTGACCGAAAGTGCGCTTTTAGGGTCCAGTAGCATCTGGGGCAGAGATTTCCAAATGCCTGGCATCGCTTGCGGAATGATTGACCACGGCGACACTACACCTGCATTCCCGAATGAGGTTTCCTGCCCCGGTAGACCGCGGTCAATCAGCCGAACAGAAATTCCGCGCTCTTGTAGCGACAAAGCGCAACAAATGCCGACGATCCCTGCGCCGATGATGGTCGCTGGTTCTGTCATGGTTTCACGCCGGAGAGTGACTGCGGTTGCGGGCAATAAGTTGGGTGACGATGACAGGTGATGCCACGGCCAGCGCGATCAGATCAGCAGTCAGGCTGGGCGCGACAAAGATTATCCCAGCGATGGCCATCAGAATGCGTGATGCGATATTCAGCGGGCTCAACCAATACCCGACCACGGCTGCTGACAGGGCAATAACCCCGGCGATGCAACTGGTCGCAGTATAGGTGAACTCCCACAGGTCAAACCCGGTTGAAGACACGAATAGCAGCACCGGCGCATAGACAAAGGCCATGGGCGCGATCACTTTGCCCAATCCAAGGGTAAAGGCAGATAGTCCCGTTCGGAACGGGTTTGAATTGGCAATGGCTGCAGCCGCATAAGCTGAAGTACAGACCGGTGGCGTAATCTCGGATACCACACCGTAATAAAGCACGAACAGATGACTGGCGATGGGTGGCACGCCCAGCTGCGCCAGCGCAGGCTGCGCAACGGATACTAGCATGATATACAGCGCAGTTGTAGGGATGCCCGCGCCCATCAGAATGCAGACAATAGCGATGAAAACCAAAGAGATGAACAATTGCAGGTCTTCCATCGCAAACAACTGGAAGCTGCCGAACGAGATCATGTTGTACAGATCTGATGCCAGGTTGCCTGCGCCCTGCGTAACCATGAAGCCGATGCGAAAACCGATGCCAGTGGTGTTGATCACGCCTACCACGATACCGACCGCAGCAGCGGCGGCGCCCACGGCCAGCGAGTATTTCACACCCAATTCTACCGCCTGCAGCATCTCGGGCACTTCGATGCGTTTCTGAGGGTTCATAGTTGCGACCACCGTCAATCCGCACAGGATTGTTGTCATGGTCAGATCAAAGCCGCCGTCTGAGAACTTCCACAGTACAAAGCTGAGGAACGCTGCCGCGTAGATCAATGTCGGTGGTTGCCTCAAGCGCGACATGCCCGCGATTACCGCAAGTGATATGCCGCAGAAGGCCGACATGAAGGGCGTGTAACCCGTGAACAGAACCACTAGCAGGCCGATTAGGGGCACTATGTTGGCCCAGCCTTCGGCCCAGACGGCTTTGAGCTGCGGCAGTTGCTCTTTGGTCAGACCTTTGAGGTTCAGCTTGCGTGCCATCAGGTGCACGACAGCAAAGACGCCAACATAGTGCAGGAGTGCTGGGAAAATAGCAGCAATAACGATGGTGGTGTAGGGAACCTCAAGAAACTCTGCCATGATAAAGGCAGCGGCACCCATGATCGGCGGAGTGATCTGACCACCGGCCGAGGAAGCAGCCTCGACCCCACCCGCAAAATGGCCGGGGTATCCAAGGCGCTTCATGTTGGGAATTGTCAGCGCGCCGGTTGATACGGTGTTGGCCACCGAAGAACCCGAGATCGTGCCGAAGAAGGCCGAGGATACCACCGACACTTTTGCCGGACCGCCAGTATAGCGGCCCGCCAAAATGGTGGCGTTATCGATGAAAAGTTGCCCCAACCCGGTGCGTTGCGCGATCACGCCAAACAGCACAAAGTGGAAAACGATTGTCGAGACGACCCACAACGTGACGCCGTAGATGCCCTCTTGCGGGAAATACATCGACGATACGAAGGTTTTGAAATTCACGCCGGGGTGCTGTAGCAAACCGGGGAAATAGGGGCCAAGCAGCGCATACGAGATAAATACGCAGATGATCAGCGGCAGAACCCAACCAAGCGTGCGGCGTGCGATGTCCAGCACCAGCAGGATGATGATCACACCCAAAATCACGTCATAACTGTTGGGGTTACCCATACGGAAGGTCTGTTCCTCAATCCCAAGAAACGGAATGCCCCGCCAGGCGACGCCCACATACAGCGCCGCAATGATCCCAAGGGCCATGAAGACCAGATCGTAAAGAGGGATGTTGCCAATCCGGAACCTACTGACCTTTAGCGCGTAAAGGCTTTTGGCCCCGATAATCGGGATCGTCGCGTAGACTAGAATGAACAGCAGTGCCAGATAGATGCCCATGTGCCAGTGATCTGCCGGCAGGCCAAAACCGGCCGTGAAGAATTCGTAAAACGCAAAGATCAGGGCCACAACGCGCAGGACCTTGCCGGTTGTCGGCGTAACCTGCCGGACGGCGGCACCCTCGTCGAACTGTTCTTCGATGGCCGCTAATTCTTCGGCTGTGAGTTCGTGGTCATCAAGATTCTTAGTCGTGGACATGATGGCCCCCTGATTTCGCGCATTTAGAGTGTGCGGTGCCCCAAATAGGGGCACCGGACGATGAGTTGAAATGAGAACGGGTTACTGAAGAAGTCCGGCTTCTTTGTAGAACTTCTCCGCACCCGGATGCAGCGGAACGCCCAGTGCTTCGACACCATCCAGAGCGGTATCAGGGGTGATCTGCTTGCCCTTAGCATGACCGTTATCCAGTAGCTTGCGGGTGTTGTCGTTCCACATCGCCTTGGTCAGCTCATAGACCAGGTCGTCGGACAGGTCTGATGACACAACTAGCATCGCGCTGACAGCAGGGGTCTTGGTTTCGCCGTCGATGCCTTCATACACGCCACCTGGAATGGCTGAGGGGATATAGGCCGGAATGATCTCGTTGATCTTGCCCAGATCTTCGTCGGAGAAGGAATGCAGGTTCATACCTTTTGTCGAAGACAGCTGCACCATCGCTGCAACCGGCCAGCCTGCGGCATAGAAATAGGCATCAAGCTGACCATCGGCCAGACGTTCGGCGCTCTGACTGTTGTTCAGCTCGGCCTCATCCATGTTGTCACGGTTGACGCCCCATGCATCCAGCATCTGCAAAACGGCAACCTGCGTACCGGAACCAGCCTGCGCAATACCAACGCGCTTGCCTTCCAGATCACTCAGATCATTAATCGTCGAGCCGGCCGGAAGCACCAGGTGCAGGTCTTCGGGGAACAGGTTGGCGACGATGCGCAGTTTGGGATGAGGTTTGCCTTCGAACTTACCTTCACCCAGATACATCGAACGGGTGACGTCGGCTGCAGCCAGCCCGGCCTCAAGTTCTCCGTTCTGCACGGCGGCATTGTTGAAGACCGAAGCGGTGGTGGATTGCGCGATCGCGATCAGGCCCGGAACACCGCACTGGCCGCCTTCTTCACACGGGCGCGATCCCGGAGGGGCGGAGATTCCGTTTGCGATGGTACCACCGATGGGGAAGTAAGTGCCGCCAGCGCCACCAGTGCCAATACGGAAGAACGTTGGGTCCTGCGCCAGCGCAGGGGCTGCCAGCGCGCCCGCCAATGCAAGACCAGTCAAGCATTTCACAAATTTCATTATCATCTCCCTTGTTGGAATTTCGGTTTTGGTTTTCCCAAACTTCGATCCTGCAAGCGTAGAGACAAACTTCATAAATGCAAATTTGTTATATTTCACTAAACTAAAGTTTTGCTTATGCTTTAGATTATGAACCTGACTCAGCTAACCGTATTTCGTGAGGTGATGGAGACCGGCTCCATCTCTCAAACCGCCAAGAAACTAAATCGCACGCAGCCTGCGATTAGCCTTGCGTTGAAAAACCTTGAAAAGACATTGGGCCTGACGCTGTTCGAACGTAAGGGAAGACGATTGGTGCCAGTCCCCGAGGCGCACTATCTCTTAGCCGAGACTACGGGTATTTTGGACCGCCTCGCGACGATCTCCAGCACGATGGAAGGACTCATCAAAGGGCATGCCGGAAGCTTGAATATTGCAACGATGCCCGGTCCATCTGCCTTTTTGTTCCCACGTTTCATAAGCCAGTCAGTTGGTGAAAACCCCGATATTCGGATCACGCTTTCGACACGCAGCTCACCGCAGATTATGGAGCTTGCCGGGACGCAAAATATCGACTTCGGCTTTGCTGACTTCGAGCATTCAGCCGGCAAAGAACCCCAGTATTCCGCTGAACTTATCCGGGCTGATTGCTTCTGTGCTATTGACTGTGAACATCCTCTTGCGTCGCGCAAGATCCTGAAACTATCGGATCTTGACGGAACGCCAATGGGCGGCCTGCATCCTTCACACCCGTTCCAACGGAAAGTCCGGCAGGAGTTTGAGGACGTTGCCGCCGAGTACAATCAGACTGTTACCTGCCAGTATTTTCTACCTCTTATCCCCTTTGTCAGTTCGGGGCAGTGTTGCAGCATCGTTGACCCGCTAACTGTTGCGACCGAAAAAGAGCTTAATCTATCCAATGGAAAGCTTGTGTTTTTACCTTTCGAGAAACCATTAAGATATGAATACGCTCTCCTCGAACCCGACCACAGGCCACCGTCCCAATTGGCAATACAGATCAAAGCAGGTTGGAAAGCCGAAGTGTTGAGGAAGTTGGAAGCGGTGATGGCAAACCCTCGCGCCACATCGATTGAAGGCACGCGAGGCGAGCAAAGTTGAAGTTTTTTAGCTGGCGTACCCTAAATTCAGCGAGATCGACGGGCGGCTTTGACCAATATGCAGTAACGCGACGAATGGTGGCTCTGGGCCGCGAATTACTCGGGCACGCGATCGCGCGCGAGTGTGTTGGCACAATGCGGGAAAGTTCCAGTCGCAAGTTCGTTGCATTTTTTGTCGTATAATGCTGACCTTACCGGACAGATGCGTGCAACTTGTGCGTGCCGATCCGAAAGGGCATCCTATGGCCGATACTGATCCTGCAAATTTGCACTATGTGACAAACCCGCTCCTGAACAAAGGTACTGCCTTTTCTCTACACGAACGAGAAAAACTTGGATTGCTGGGTCTTCTTCCGCCACACGTCGAAACGCTCGAAACCCAGGTTGACCGTGTCTATGCCGCCTTTGAACGTGAGGAGACGCCGCTGGATAAGCATGTCTATCTGCGCGGCCTGCAGGATGACAACGAGGTTCTGTTTTACGCTCTATTGGTGCGGCATCTAACCGAGATGATGCCGATAATTTACACACCCGTTGTGGGTGACGCCTGCAAGAGGTTCAGTGAGATCTACGATCACCCACGCGGATTGATCATTTCGTACCCCGAGCGTGACCGGATTGATGACATACTTGAGAACGCCGTCCTGCCCTCTGTCGAGGCCATAGTCGTCACCGATGGAGAGCGGATTTTGGGTTTGGGCGATCAAGGCGCGGGCGGCATGGGAATTCCGATCGGAAAGCTCTCGCTTTATACCGCTGCGGGTGGAATAAGCCCGTCTGAAACGCTTCCGGTGGTACTGGACGTCGGCACCAACAATCAGGAACGGCTGGAAGATCCCCTCTATATCGGCTGGCGGAAAGAGCGCGTCAGCGGAGATGAGTACTTTGAATTCGTCGATCTTTTTGTGCAGGCGGTAAAGCGCAAGTGGCCGAATGTGTTGCTGCAGTTCGAGGATTTCGCACAGCAACATGCGGCACCTCTGCTTGCGCGGTATCGCGATCAGCTCTGTACATTCAATGATGATATTCAGGGCACGGCGGCGGTAACGGCGGGCACTTTGCTGGCTGCCTCAAATGTCACCGGCATTCCGCTAAAGGACGCTACCATCGCGTTTCTTGGAGCGGGATCAGCAGGAGTGGGTATCGCTGAGCAACTGGTTCAGCTCATGATCCGCCAAGGATTACCCGAGACCGAGGCACGCGCGCGCATCTACATGGTGGACCGGAATGGGTTGTTAACCGATGCGATGACGGACCTTCTGCCGTTCCAAACGCAAATTGTCCAACCTCTCACCAAAGTGGGGAGCTGGTCCGATGGTGAGATTTCACTGCTGGATGTGATTAACAACGCCGAACCCAACATATTGGTGGGAGTCAGCGGTCAGGCAGGCTTGTTCTCTGAAGAGATCATTCGGGCGATGGCAGCTCACACTGATCATCCCGTTGTATTGCCGCTGTCGAACCCGACATCGCGAATTGAGGCTGTGCCTGCGGATATTATCCGCTGGTCAGATGGTCATGCATTGGTCGCCACCGGAAGCCCATTTGATCCTGTTGTCTACAACGGTAAGACGCACCATGTGGCGCAATGCAATAACTCCTACATTTTCCCTGGTATGGGACTGGGTGTGCTGGCGGCAGGCGCGCGTCGCGTCACGGACGGAATGTTCATGGCCGCCGCCGAGGCGCTTGCCACTTTGTCACCTGCGAAGTCCGATCGCGCAGCCAGCTTGCTGCCCGATGTGGGGGACATTCGCGAGGCCAGCAAAGCAATCGCATTTGCCGTTGGGAAACAGGCGCAGTTGGATGGGGTTGCGCCTAAATCCACAGGGAATGATTTGAAAGCGGCGATAGATGCGAAGTTCTGGACCCCGCATTATGAGGAGATTGCCTAAAGCAGATCAGGCTGGAGTGACCGGAAGGTTTCTCATTGCGCATCCAGAGCCCACGGCGTCCAAGTAGGGAATGAATCAGCATGGTCCTGAATACGGCGGCTACGCCGCCTCCCGCCTGAGTGGCTTTTGCATCGCAGCACAAAGGGCGCCCATCAGCAGGACCGCAGAGGCCACGACAAGGCTATCTCCAATTTCTCCGGTCAAGTCGCCAATGATACCAGCCCCGATAGGTCCCAGCGTCTGTGAAATAGCGAAAACAACTGTGAAAAAGCTAACGGTTGCGCCCCAATCCTGCTGATCCACATTCTGACGGACAAAGCTGGTGACTGCAGTGGGTGGCATAAAGACCGACAGTCCGAACACGAGTGCCGACAAAATCAATCCATATCCGGATGGAACCAGGATTGGCAGGGCTGATCCAAATGCAACCCCAGTAAGGATCAGCGCCAACGGCGTTCCGGATGAAAAGCGGGCCAAGACCCCGCGCCAAACAAAAGGAGACGCCATAATACTGACCCCAAGAACCATCCATGTTGCCGTAGTCAACAGGACACTGGAATGCTGCTCTTTCATCCAGACAGAGATGAAAGTGACGTAGACAATGTAACCCAATCCGAACAGCGCATACCCGCCGAGTTGGCCAAGCATTTTGCGCACCGGTGGGATGGAAGGAAGCGCGGTGTCGTGTTCGGTTTCGTTCAATTTTGTGGAAGCCCAAACCGAAAACGGGCAAATGACTAGGGCCACCAACCCGACCCCGATCCACGCCCAGTCCCAATTTTGTGGTCCGAAATGGTCCAACATACTCGGAAGGGTTGCGCCGCATAGCGCGATGCCAAATCCGCCGCCACCGCCAAAGTATAAGGCGATGGCCAGCGCATTCTTTCGGGCGCTGCTCTGGAACAGCGATGCTGCCAGCACGCCGCCTGACACAAAGGAAAGAGCACCAAACAGTCCCACCAAAGTACGACAGGCAGTTTGAAACACAAGGCTTTCATCAAACCCGGTCGTCAAAAGGCACAGTGCGGTCGCCACAGTTCCACTTGCAAACAACCGCGACGGAGAAAAATGCCGGATCAGCAAAAGCGTTAGAATCGAACCCACTATGTAGCCAATCGAATTGGCCGTATTGAGCCAACCGGATTGAGTGAGGCTCCAGCCAAGGCTACTTTTCATGGATGGCAGGATTAGTCCGTATGCAAAGCGACCAAATGCGTTGGATATGCTGACCCCAAGCGCAAGGCCCAGCAATATGAGCCACGGGTTGGTAGGTTTTGCGGTGGCCATGAACATTCTTCCAAGTTGAACGGTCACCGTGCCCCAATGCGCTTGGACGTGCAATCCCAGCTAATCGGCCCCAGCGCATTGCAGCTCTGCTTGGACAATTTGAGATTGTACTATTTTGATGTGAGTTGAAGGGTTGCTTCCGGTCGATCTGTCTGCAGTCTTTGCTTACGTCATATGAACAAGCCGTCCGCCAATGCGATCCAACCGCCAAAGGCTTCAGAGCACGTGCGCGGCACCGCTTTCTTTCGCTGCCATCCGTTTCAACGCCATTCGGTCCAGCTTGCCACCCATGGTCAACGGCAATGCATTAACTATCCGAACCACATCCGGCGCCTTGTATCCGATCTGTTTCCGCGCGAAGTCGATAATATCTCCGGGGCGTACCGGTTTCGCCCCTTCGACCAAGCTCACAAATCCCCATACATCTTCACCGTGCATCTCGTCTCGCACCCCAACCACAACCGCCGCTGCAATGGCGGGGTGCGCTGTCAGGACATCTTCCACCTCTGCCGGGCTGATGTTCGAGCCGTCATGCACGATGATCTGTTTTTGCCGCCCCCGGAACCAGAAATAGTCATCCTCATCCCGTCGCATCAAATCGCCTGTATCGAGCCAGCCATCCCGAAACGCTGCCGCTGTCGCACCCGGGTCGTCCCAATACCCCGTCATCATAGTCAGGCTCTTGACCCAGTGCCTGCCGTCCACTCCCACTGGCACCTCCACCCCAGCCTCATCACGAAGCGCCGAAACATACCCTGGATTGTTCAATCCAATGGAACCGACTTTCTCAACTCCTCCATGGGTGTTCGAATGTGACGTCCCCATTTCCGTCATCCCATAAAACGCCCCGATCGGCACACCCGCCAACGCGCCAAAGGCGTCGACCAGTGTCTGCGAGGGTTTGTCGCCACCTGCCATCATCGTTCTTAATGAACCAAAGTCTTCGCGCACTGCACCGTGCCCCGTTACCAATGCAGCCAAAGGCGCGGGCAATATCTGCGCCACTGTCGGCTTTGTCTGTCGCAGGAGCCCCAGGAGTTCGTCGGGCGAAAACTGCCGCACTACGTTCGTTCTGGCACCGGCCCAAAGCCCTGCGAACGTCAGCCGCAACCCGGCAGTATGGGAAATCCACGACGCCGGAAGCACCACATCCCCGGGTCCCAGCCCCAATCCTTGAGCATTGCTTGCCACCATAGCCCCCATGCTGGCATGGCTATGCGTCACGCCCTTCGGCTTGCCCGTGGTCCCGGAAGTAAAAAATATAAACGCTGGCGCGTCCGCCCCAATCGTCGGCAGTGTCCCCTCAGCCTTACCATCCATCAGGTCCTTCAAGGCGAGTGCCCCGTCCACTTCGCCTGCACAGGATATCAACCTCAAAGGAAGTCGCCCTATGCCTGGTACTGCGGCTACATCCTTGGCGCGTTCGCCATGCACCAACAGCGCCGCCGGCGTCGCCAACCCCAGCGCATGGTCGATATCCGCGGCCGTGTAGCGATAGTTCAGCGGCATCGCCACCAAACCGGCCCGCATGCAGGCCAGATAATGGATCACCAACACCGCCCGGTTCGGCATAATCGAAGCTATTCGGTCCCCCGGATTAAGCCCCAGGCTCAGATACCGAAGCGCCAGCCGCGTACAGGCGGTATCCAGCTCCTGCCAGGTCAAAGCCCCGTCCAAAGCGTAAAGCGCAATCGCCTTGGGGTCCGCCGACAATCCCCGGCGAAAAAGGTTCGCCAAATCCGCAGGAGCGGCCAGCGGCGGCCCGGTTACCGGCATGCTTTTCTCTCCAAATCAACCCGCTTCCGAAGGGCCACCAACTTTCCTCAGTGGACACTCAACGAGCGGAAACCAACCTCTCAATCGGTTGGTCGGTGGATCGAGCATACTGCATTGTTTTCCACTTCCTATAGGGAGCGGCAGGAACGCCTGCAGAACGCGAATTTGCCCAATCCGTGGTTCGAGTTGCCACCAAAGCCCCCTCAGGCTCAGATTCCTTTCTGTTGATTTGATCGCGCAATGTCATTGGGCAGGTTGGCCGCGCAGACCGATAGTAGAGCCTTTGCGCAAACAGCAGCCACTAATCTAATACAGATTTCCGCTTCCAACACCTCTGTGACAGAGCCAAGCGCAACTCTCTTGGTTTTGCGAATCCGGCTTTCGTGAATAGGATGTGCCAAGTTCTTTTTGATAAATTGTATTGGAATAATGGCATGGCAACAGAGCGCTGGACTGTCGGATCATATCTGGCGAAGAGATTGCAAGAAGCTGGAATTGCAGATTATTTTGTGGTTCCCGGCGATTACAATTTGGTGCTGCTGGATGAGCTGCTTGGCAATCGGGATCTGCGAATGATCAGTTGCTGTAACGAGCTCAACGCAGGCTACGCCGCGGACGGGTATGCCCGCGCAACCGGGGGGCCGTCAGCGGCCGTCGTCACTTATTCGGTCGGAGGGTTGAGCCTTTTGAATGCCGTCGCAGGCGCCTATGCCGAAGATCTTCCATTGATCGCGATTTCCGGTGGGCCGAACACAAACTCAGAAGCCGAGTGGGAATACCTGCACCACACGCTTGGCGAAGTTGATTACGATTACCAGCGCGAGATGTTCGCCCGCGTCACCGCGGAGGCTGTCACGATTCATCATCCGTCCCTTGCGCCTGTAGCGATCGACAGGGCGATAGACACCGCAATGCTTCGACGCAAACCGGTCTATATCGAAATCGCTTCGAACATTGCGGGTGCACCTACGTCCGCGCCCGTTCCGCGTAGTTTCGCCAGGCAGTCCAGCAGTGATCCGAACACATTAGCGACTGCGGTCGCACAAGTTTCTGAATTCCTGAATGCGGCAGAGCGGCCAGTACTTGTCGCGGGAAGCAAAGTGCGCGCGGGTCAGGCCGAACGCCCCTTGCGAAGCCTTGCCGTGGCCTGCGAATACGCCCAGGCATCAATGCCCAACGCCAAGAGTTTTCTGTCTGAGACAAACGAAAGTTTCATGGGGATTTATTGGGGGCCAGTCAGCACACCTGGCTGTGGGGAAATTGTCGATGCCGCGGACGGGCTGCTGTTTGTTGGGCCTGTTTTCACGGATTACACCACGACGGGTCATCAGCTTGGTTTTGATCCCGGCAAAGCGGTTATGGTGCATCCGACGTCCATACAGCTGGGTGACACACATTTCAGCAATGTCCGCATGGATGAGTTTCTGGATGCGTTGACTGACAAACTTACGCCGAACAGCGGTGCTGTCGCGGCCTTCGAACGTGTCAGAACCGAACAAATCCCGCCCGAGCCTGGTGATGCCGAAACACCGGTGATGGTTCGCCAACTATTCGCCCGTGTGCAGAAGATGCTGGATGAGGACAGCACGTTACTCGTGGAGACGGGTGATTCATGGTTCAACGGCATTGAGACCAAACTGCCCGAAGGCACGCGGTTCGAGATACAAATGCAGTATGGATCCATTGGCTGGTCTGTCGGTGCGTCGCTGGGATACGCGTTAGGCAACAGGAAGCGCCGGTTGATCTCGTGCATTGGCGACGGTTCGTTCCAACTGACCGCCCAAGAGATTTCGACCATGATCCGGTATGACGCAAAGCCGATTATTTTCCTCATCAACAACGGCGGCTACACGATCGAAGTTGAAATCCACGATGGCCCTTATAACACCATCAAGAATTGGGACTACGCCAGTTTGATTGACGTGTTTGGCGCCGGAGAGGGTAACGCCTGGGGATGCAAGGTGAAAACAGAAGGCGAGTTGGACTTGGCCATCAAAACAGCATTGGACCATGATGGTCTTTGCCTGATCGAGGTTCTGATTGATCGGGACGATTGCAACGTCAACCTGTTGCGGTGGGGCAATCAGGTCGCGCGAAACAACGGTCGGCCAAATCGATGCAAATAGAGAGTTACTCGGGACAAACCGGGCTGTCGGTTGATTGACAAAGTCTGGCGGGCGCAATCCAATCCACAGCGATTATTCCGCCGAACATAGGGGATTAGTTTGCTGAATGGGCGATGCTCGTCTGGTTTCTTGTAACTAGCGTCAGCGTGGGTTCTGTCATTTGGGATTCGATCAGCAACGGCGTAACAAGTTGGGTACAGCGAACAGCATGGATACTCGTAACGTTATACACCGGTCTGGTCGGCTTGTTTTTCGACTTGCATGACGTCGTCCATTCCCGGCAGGTCACGACCAGTAGCCGATGACGGGTCTAACGGCCTGGAATGAGAGTGATGGTATGGACGATAACGAACCGTCTTTTCCCGAATTGCCGCCAAATTGGGTTTTCTGATCGGAAAAGCTGTTGGCGATAACCATGATCTTTCCCAAGCTCAATAACGAGAGGTTCACTCCCGAGACTGGTCTGCGGATTGCCATTCAGGTGCCGAACACCCACGTACAAAAAATCGTGGACGCGGTTCTGGTCGAAAACGCTCTCAGCTACGGTGACTAGGATGGCGTCACCTTCCGGACCCCGATGGTGTCTAACAATTCAGGTCATTGGGATGAGGTCACAACGCTGCAACTGCAGGATGCAGTCGAAGTTCCTTGCGCCAGAGGCGCATCGACAAACCAAACATCCGTTTGCCTTTGCGAAGCGCTATTTCGGGCTGACCACACTTTGGATGCCGAACGGCGTCTAAAGTAATTGCTGGGAATTGTTCCGCTTGTCGATCCGGTTCGCTAAGATGGTGCCCGAGGCAACAAGCAGGAAAACCCGATGCGTAACACAATCTTCTTCCCCTTGGCGGCATTTGTTCTAGGGATTTTTATGACCACTGAGACTGCAACAGCGGCCTCACTTGGACGATACGAGGTTTTTGCGGTCGAAGAGGGTGACATGCTGAAAATGCGTGCTGGGCCGGGGACAGGCTATATCGTTATCGTTGGGCTTCCGAATGGAACCGCTCTGCGGGTTCACAGTTGCGAACAAACTGGCGGCACGCGTTGGTGCCGAGTGTCGCTTGATCGCGCACGTCAACTTAAGGGATATGTGTCTTGGGCCTATTTGCGAAAATTGTGATGTGACGATTCCAAGAGCCGCAGTTTATGTAGCGCTATGAAAGGTCGGAAAAAACTATCTTTGCTTTTTGGCTATCCGGCGACTGTTTTTCCTGGCCGCCGTAAGTAACTCAGTTGCTGGATCAGTCGCGACCCTGCCGAAAATATCTGCCTAAAAGGAATTATTGAGTACGACGCGTATAAACCTGTTTACCAGAGCCGCTTTGAAGACTCCGATTTGGTCCGCTGAACGTGAGTTTGCCAGTTTAAGATTTTCCATGCGTCGCGAATGGCCGGATTGGTCGGCCCCACAGCAGCAATTGTCAGGTAGTCGAAGATCCGGGCAGAGCCGATTTTTCAGAACGAGAGCTGGAACTTGCAAAAAAATCAGACCACCAGAGGTAACTTTAGTTGGCGAAACGGTAAGTTAACTGGTCAAAAGGCCAATTATCCCTGCATTTGACGCCTTGTTTATTGGTCGGAGTGAGAGGCTTCGAACCTCCGACCCCTGCCTCCCGAAGGCGAGCTCCCGTGGTGAAGGTAAACAAAATAAGGGCCTTGAATGCCAACCATTGCACTTCAGTGGCAGATAGCGCTGCGATAACGTTGCGGTTTCATTGCGAGCAAACCCGGCCTCTGTCGTATCTTGGTTAGCTCTTGTTTTTCAGTAGGTCATCCAGCACCTTATGTTCAGTGCTAGTTTGTTCTCAGCATTATTGCCCAGATCCAGCCCACTTATGCTCGGTGAAGAGTTCTGCCATGGGTCAGGCCATTCACTTTCTCCAGGATAGCGTCTGCGTCAATGCAGTGGTGGCGATACAGATCGCCAACTGTTCCGGTCTGACCAAAATGCTCGACACCCATTGGGATAGTCTGATGTCCAAGCACTGCCCCGAGCCAGGAGAGAGTCGCGGGATGACCATCGATGACGGTGACAAGTTTGCAGTGTGGCGGAAGGTCGGACATCAGGGTTTCGATGTGAGAGCGTGCCGCTCGATTGCCACGCGAACGCGCTCGTTGAGCGGCGGTCCAACCGGCATTCAGGCGATCTGCGGATGTCACGGCCAATACACCAATGTCGCGACGGCCTTCACCAATCATACCGGCGGCCTTGATTGCCTCAGGCGCGACTGCTCCTTGATAGGCGATTGCAACTTCGCAATTAGGCCCGGGTTTTCGTAACCAATAGGCCCCATCGATGGCACCTTGGCGGAACTCGTCGTCGATACGTTTTCCAGGCTGTTCAATCGGGTTGGTGGTCAGGCGCAGGTAGACAGACCCTCCGGTTTCATCGCGCAGCCATGTGCGCTCGTCCGGCTGCCCTTCACCGTCGCGTTGCATGTAGTCAAAGGCCCATTCCATAATCACCGCCAGCTCGTCGGCGAAGGCGGGTTCAAAAGCGGCCAGCCCATCTTGGCTCATCCCGATGAGCGGTGTTCCAACGGATTGGTGTGCTCCACCTTCGGGTGCGAGTGTGACGCCCGATGGTGTACCAACCAGCATGAAGCGCGCGTCCTGATAACAGGCGTAATTCAGCGCATCGAGGCCGCGACTGACGAATGGGTCATAGACGGTGCCAATTGGGATCAGCCGCTTACCGAACAGGGAATGCGACAGACCCGCCGCTCCCAGAAGCAACATGAGGTTCATTTCGGCGATACCAAGCTCGATATGCTGCCCTTCCGGCGTGAATTCCCATTTCGCCGTCGAAGGGATCTGGTGTTCTATGAAGGCGTCGGATTGTTCGGATCGGGCAAAGAGCTTGCGCCTGTTCACCCAAGGACCAAGGCTTGTTGTGCCTGTCACATCTGGGGAGGTCGTCACTATGCGCTCGGCCAATGGGCTGTCGCCCTTTGAAAGATCGTCAAGGATCTTGCCAAACGCCATCTGGGTCGAGATTTCTCGGCTAGTGTCGACCTCGATCCGCGGCACCTCCAGCTTGTCATCGAAATAGCGGCGCGGACCCTTGGCAAAGAACGGTGCCTTGGCCAGAAAATCCTTGAATGCGGCTGGGTCCTGCACTGTCGCAAGCGGCTCCCATTCCTCGCCTTCTGGCACGCCCATATGCGACTGCCACGCGGCGAACTGGCTGTTGTTCATCAGCCCGCCGTGATTGTCCTTGTGGCCTGCAATGGGAGTGCCCCATCCTTTGACTGTGTAGGCCAGGAAACATGTTGGGCGATCATGATCGATGTCGGCAAATGTTTGGGCCATGGTCTCGACGCAGTTGCCGCCGAGGTTCTCCATAAGGGCTGCAAGCTCTGCATCCGTGCGCCGATCGATCAGAGCGGTCACATCCCCCAGATCGTCCATGAGACGCTGTCGCCAATTCGCACCACCCATGAAAGTCAAAGCGGAGTAATCCTGGTTGGGGCAAGCGTCGATCCAATCACGCAGTCGGTCGCCGCCGGGCTCGTCGAAGGCAGCGCGTTGCAAGACACCATATTTCACGCGAACGACATCCCAGCTGAAAGCATCGAAGATTTTCTCGATCCGCTCAAACAGTCCTTCCCGGACGATACCGTCCAGCGACTGTCGGTTGTAATCGATGATCCACCACGTGTTTCGTAGGTCGTTTTTCCAGCCTTCTTGTAATGCCTCATAGACGTTGCCTTCATCCAGTTCGGCATCGCCTGCCAGGGCTACCATACGACCCATTGGCGCGTCTGAACCCCAGCTTTTGGCCTTGATGTAGTCTTGAATGAGCGAGGTAAACGAGGTGATTGCGACACCTAAACCCACAGATCCGGTCGAGAAATCAACATCATCAATGTCCTTTGTCCGGCTGGGATAACTTTGCACACCCCCAAATCCGCGGAAATTCTCCAGCTTCTCGCGGGTCTGATTTCCCATGAGATACTGCATCGCATGAAACACTGGCGACGCATGGGGTTTTACTGCAACCCTGTCTTCAGGGCGTAAGGCCGAGAAGTAGAGCGCGGTCATGATCGATACCATCGAAGCAGACGAAGCCTGATGGCCACCGATCTTGATCCCATCCACCTTTGGTCGGACATGGTCGGCATGGTGGATCATCCAATGAGACAACCACAGCAGGCGCTGTTCGACGATCTTCAGTTGGGTGGGATCAATGTGCATGGCGATCTCCGGTTTTAGGCGGCGCTGCGGGCTGGGTAAGGCAAAGCTTGCTCCAGGTCTGCAAGGATATCTTCGACATCCTCCAGCCCGACGGACAGGCGGATCAGGCCATCGCTGATCCCATGCTCGGCCCGCTCTTCCGGCGCATACGTCGAATGAGTCATGGAGGCTGGGTGCTGGATCAGTGTTTCTGCGTCGCCCAAGGACACCGCACGCTGGATCAAGTCCAGGCGGTTCATGAACTCGATCCCACCGGACAGACCGGACTTGATTTCAAACGCTATCATAGCGCCGGGTTGGGACATCTGGCGCTGTGCGACGTCGTGCTGGGCGAAACTTTCAAGACCAGGGAAGTAAACCTCGCCGACGGCGGGGTGCGCTTCTAGGAAGTCCGCGACGACCTTAGCGGACGCACAGTGACGATCCAGACGCAGGTTCAGTGTTTTCAGACCACGCAGGATCAGCATCGCGTTGAAAGGGGCCATTACCGCGCCGGTCATGTCTTTCATCCCAACAAGGCGGATCTCAGCGATCTGTTCGGCGGTTCCTACAACCAGGCCGGCGACCACATCGCCATGCCCGCCGAGGTATTTGGTAGCAGAGTGCAGTACGATATCTGCCCCGTGCTCGATGGGGCGGGTCAGATACGGGCTGGCATAGGTGTTGTCGACGACAACCGTTGCGCCAACTGAATGCGCAATTGCGGCGCTGGCGGCGATGTCCACCAAGCGCATGTTCGGATTGGCCGGGGTTTCGAAATAAACCACGCGGGTTTTGTCAGAAACGGCCGCTTTCAGGTTCTCGGGGTCTGTCATGTCGACATGTGTGATGGTGACCCCCCATTTCGCCAAACCATGACGCATAAAGGCGAAGGTGCAGCCATAGAGCGTTTTGTCCACGATGACTTCGTCACCTGGTGACAGCAGGGTCCAGAGCACTGCCGTGATCGCCCCCATGCCGCTTGAGAGAGCTAGCCCGGCCTCGGCCCCCTCAAGCACGGCAATGCGTTGTTCAAGAAGGTCGCATGTGGGGTTTGAAATACGGCTGTAGATATGACCTTCACGCTCTCCTGCGAACATCTCTCCTCCAGCTTCGGCGGTTTCAAAGGTAAACGTGGACGTTAGATGTAGCGGTGGCGTCAACGCACCGTCATTTTCCAGTGGATTATAAGCATGGTGAATGGCGCGGGTGGCAAATCCGGTTGAACGAGTCATTGCAAGCTCCTGACACATGTTAGAGCCAGTTTACGCCTTTACTTTGGGCTATTGGTTGCGAAATATACCATCATTAGTCATGATATTGGCATATTCTGCTAAGCAGAGGGTTAAATGGACACTAAGGATAGGCAGATCATTCGAGCGTTGCAGCGGGACGGGCGCATGACGAACCAGGATCTTGCCAACGAAGTAAACTTGTCTCCCTCACCGTGTTTGCGCCGGGTTAAAAACCTTGAAACCAACGGAGTGATAAAGGGATATAGCGCCGACGTTGACGCTGCCGCGTATGGGATGGCAATTACTGTCTTCGTGCGTATCCGGTTAGAGCGACACAATGAAACGGACGTTCAGAACTTCGAAAAGCGCATTCGGATGATCGATGAAGTTCTTGAATGCCACGTGCTGACCGGCGCAATGGACTACCAGTTGCGGGTTTTGGTATCGGATCTCGAGGCCTACGAGGAATTCATTCGCCACCGAATTCATCCGATCGGTGGGATAGCCTCAATCGATACCAGCTTTGTCTATGGAACGGTTAAAAAGACCGCTGTTTTTCCGCCCGGATAGAAAGATCGACTCAGAATGAGTTGCTCCCAACTGGCTAAACTTTTTAGCTCGCTGATTTCTTCCCGCCGCAATTTCCCATTGTCAGCATCGCTATAGAGAAGACATGCAGCACGTGCTGCGTCACTTTTGAGAAGATTGCGATGACCAAAAAACCACACGAAAATACAAGGTTGGCAAAATACGTTGAGCGCCGGGTGCTGGAACTGAAACCGACCAAGAGCCAAGCCGAGATCGCGGTGCAGGTGGGATACGTAAGCCCGAACATGATCACGATGATCAAACAAGGTAGCTCCAAGGTAGCACTTGATCGAGTCCCGACTTTGGCGAAAGCTCTGGAATGCGACGGCGCCTACCTTATGCGCCTCGCAATAGAACAGTCGATCGGCCTCACTGCAGCCGAGGCAGTAGTCGAGGTGTTCGGAGAACCTGTCACGTCGAATGAACTTGGCTGGCTGAAAGCAATACGCAAGGCCTCCAACAACACCGATCCTCGGCTGACTAGCCGGTCAGAGACGGCGATCAAGACCATCTTCGGGAGGTAGGTGCCATGTATGACGTGAAAGACGACCTAACATTGAATGAGCGCGCCTGGTTGCGGTTCCTCCGTGACGTGAGCAACGGAAGTGATCCGGAGCCTACCTTACGGCGAGTGCAGCTATTGAGGCGCCTTTGTCGACCTCACAAAGAAAAATGGAATGGGTTTTCGAGATTACGGCGAGGAATGGCTGGTGAACCCTGCCTCGCCGGGTCCCTCGCTGATTGAACTGAGGTCGCACAAGGTTGACAAAGGTTTACATCTGCCCCTCGCGGGATCGACGGATGTAAACCTTTCGACCTCAAAAACACCCCAAAATCAGGCCAAAGGTTTACACTAAGTTTACATTAAGTTGACAGATTTCACCCGAAAATCAGTTTTTCAGACCAAAATGTAAACCTTTGAACCAGACAAACCCATAAAAACAACGGTTCTCGGAAAACACATATCCGAAGACAGGCCAGAAAAGCTCACTGAGCGACGAAACACAGGCCAGCTGACACCTGACACACGTAAGAGAGCGGATCGAACTCAGGCCAGAGCACAGCTCTCCTGAGATAAAACCTCATAGAGAGCAAACACACCCGATCCGGCCATGTAAGCTTTCGAACGTCTCCGGAGATCAAATATCGACGATTGTTCATAAACAGGAAATAGATGCACCTAGAGAGAACGGACACACGTAAGAGCGCCCGATATAGAGAATGCGTGTAAGCTGTGCGTATGCGCCTAGAGAGAACAGGTGCGCGTGTGTAGAGGGGGGATCGTAGAGAGATCGTAGGGAGGAGTGCTCTAGTCCAGCACCAGACTTGCGCTTGTGTTTACCAGACCTTTTGTATGCTCCGTTGCTTCTAAGTGCTCATTGGGAAGCCGGTAACTTGCGGTGAAGCGTATTGAAGGCTGCATTTTGATTGTATGTGCAGTTATTCCTTTGGAAGTTCGTATTGCGACTTCAAGAGAGTAGCTTCATTGAACCCTTGAGGCGTCGTTCCGCATCTTTTGCAATCGCCATGAGTCTTTCCTGTCGAGTTGGCTCACTAACAGCGTCGCTAACCGGTATAGGCCTGCTCTCGACAGGGCGATCCGAGTTTTCATTGTTCGACCGGCTTGGAACGTTTTTTGGTGTATGCGGATTCTTAGATTTTGCCATTGCCCCTAACTCCTAGCCTCATCGAAAATAGAGTGATGATTGTTTTCTGGCAACCGCCCTGAGATCAACACTAGCAACACAGGCGTGTCGCCCCTTCGCACCAGTGGCGCGGTCGTATAACTTGCAGTTCGTTACGCCCAACTGGGCGGCTCAAAAAAAACTGATCGGGGGCCTGGAATTGGACAAACTGTCAGTCATGCAAGCTTTTCGCCGTATCGTTGAACGCGGTAGCTTTGCCCGTGCGGCGGAAGACCTTGGTGTTTCTCCTGCGCTTTTGAGCAGAGAAATCAAGCTTCTGGAAGAGAGTCTGGGAACCGTTCTTCTCACCAGAACGACGCGATCCATGTCACTGACTGACACCGGCAGTCTCTACTACCAAGATGCAATTGGAATACTCGACGCGGTCGAAAAAACGGAACAGACCATCAGGGATGGTTCAAAAGCAGTGCGCGGGCATCTTCGGGTGAATGCATCAAGTTCTTTCGGCCAGACCGTTATCGCCCCTATGCTTCCTGATTTTCTGGAAACCTACCCCGATTTGCGATTTACGCTTTCGATGGACGACAAGGTGATCGATATGGTCGAGGGCGGGTTCGATCTATCGATACGCATCCGTGTTGCCATGCCGGATTCGGCACTTGTTGCCCGACGGATTGGCGTGATGCGGCAGAGAATATTTGCGTCTCCTGACTATTTGGAGCGATGCGGGACGCCGACCCAGCCGGCGGATTTGAAAAACCACGCCATCATCGGCTTTTTGCTTGCTGATCATTTGACGAGCTGGAAACTCTCGGCCGCCGAAGGTGTCACAGCACTAGAGCTTGATCCGCGCGTGCGCGTCGGCAACAGCCTCGTTTTGCGGGATCTGCTGATAGCGGGGCAAGGTGTCGGAACTCTGCCCGAGTTCGTCTCTGATGCTCCCGAAGCCAGCGGGGCCTTGGTGCGAGTTCTTCCTGACCACGAGCTGCCCGCGCCGGAAGTATTCGCCGTTACAGCATCTCGCTTGGGAATGGACGCAAAGGTTACAGCATTTCTTGATCATCTGCGCCTGGCTCTCAGGTCCTGACATTATTCAATACAGGTAAAGAGTGATGTCAAAGAGCGCGACTTAATTGGCGGCGCAACAAATTCCATTCTCTCAGGGAACAAGTCACAGCCCTGAGAGGTATCCTATGTCACGTATTCTCGTTCTCTACTATTCAAGCTATGGCCACGTCCGCACATTGGCCGATGCCGAAGCTGAAGGCGCAAGAAGTGTTCCCGGCACTGAAGTTGACGTTCGACGTGTGCCCGAAACTGTCCCAGAGGAAGTCCGCCAGCAGGCTGGCTATGTCGTGGATGATACGCCTACCGCCTTGCCGGCTGATCTGGAACACTATGATGCAATCATCATTGGAACACCGACCCGATTTGGCATGATGGCTGGCCAAATAAAGTCCTTCCTTGACCAGGCTGGTGGGCTTTGGGCCAGGAACGCACTGGTTGGTAAAGTCGGGGCGGTCTTTGCATCTACGGGCTCGCAACATGGTGGGCACGAGGCGACCCTTCTGACAACGCAAGTCCCGCTTCAACACTTTGGGATGCTGATTGCCGGAATGCCCTACACATTTTCTGGCCAGACGACATCAGAAGAAATAATTGGCGGCGCACCATATGGTGCCGGAACGATCGCCGGTGCTGATGGGTCCCGCACGCCTACCGAAACTGACCTTGCCGGAGCGTGGTTCCAGGGCGCTCATGTTGCAAGGATTGCAGCGTGCCTCGCTGGATCAAACCTGCAAGCGGAAGCAGCGTAACCCCCGCGCCTCAGACTCCCTCACTCAAATTCTCAAACGCCTCAGCCGGGAGACATACCGTGTCACGCTCAACCGATATTCTTCTCACTTCACTCGCCCCAGCAGTATGGGGAAGCACTTATCTGGTAACTACGGAAGCGCTCCCGGCTGGCTATCCGATTACCCTGGCTGCGTTACGAGCTCTGCCAGCTGGCTTGTTGTTGCTTGCAGTGACGCGCTGCGTTCCACCACGCGAATGGCTCGGTCGAATTTTCGTCTTAGGCAGCCTCAATTTCGCTTTGTTCTGGGTGCTCCTCTTCGTTGCTGCGTATAGGTTACCTGGCGGTGTGGCCGCTACTCTAGGATCGTTGCAAGCAATGATCGTGATTTTGATGGCGTGGGGATGGCTGGGGACCCCAATCCGACTTGGAGCGCTCGGAGCCGCCGCGACTGGCGTAATGGGTGTGTCTCTGCTGCTGATCGGACCAGAAGCACAACTTGATTGGATCGGCATAGCAGCGGGTTTGGGAGGGGCCGCGTCAATGGCTGCTGGCACTGTTCTCAGCGGGAAATGGCAACCTCCGGTCTCCGCGCTGAGCTTCACAGCGTGGCAATTAACAGCCGGTGGTTTGATACTGCTGCCAGTCGCACTGTTCCTTGAGCCGCCTCTACCTGCGCTCAGCGCGACAAATGTCGCCGGCCTTATTTGGCTTGGGTTGATTGGTGCTGCAGCAACCTATGCTCTTTGGTTTCGTGGCATAGCGCGCCTGGAACCCAGTGCAGTTTCCCTGCTCGGCATGATGAGTCCTGTTACAGCTGTCGTGTTCGGCTGGGTATACTTGGGACAAACGCTTAGCTTCACCCAGTCCATAGGAGCAGCCATAGTTATTGGCTCTGTTGTGGTTGGCCAGAGCGTGAGTCGAAGGGACAATTCGGGTGTGAAGAATTGGAGACCAGCAACGGCTGGATCTGTCTGATGGGTGCAGAGTTGCAAACAACGGGCCCAATCACGCAAGTGGGCGAGGAATGGCTCAGCGCCTCGCTCAAGCTCGTTCGCCAGAACCCAACAATATCGAAGTCCTAGGTTTTCCAACGTATGATAAAGGGGATGGTTTCTGGTGCCGCAGCGTCGCGGTGGTTGGATCCTCCCATAAACGCGCTATGCCAAATTTTGGGTTGTCTGGGTTCTCTAGCGCACATCATAAAGATCAAGATAACTCTTTCTGAGTGCCACATTGTCAGCGAAATCAGAAGTGCTGCCGGAGTACAGAGGCGACCGCTTCGGTGTTTCCTCTTGTCGTCCCCATCGAAGCGCGGTTGCAACTGCCCATTTCCGGATGAAGTGCACTTTTGAACGGTCGCCGCCCGGTAATAATATCTCGACCAAAGCCTTCCCGCACCGCAGCAAACACGAAAAGCCTGATCAGAAAGGCGTTTGCGCCGTGTTCAGATCATCGCATTCTGCGTCAGCGACAGGTTGTCTTTTAACAGAATGGGCGGAAAGCGGTCCTTCGCTGCAAATGCGATATCAACTCCCCCAATCCGTGAAAGCGGTCAATTACAGTAAGGAGTGCGATACCCACCCGATCCAGGTACGGATGAAGTCCTTTGTGGCGCGGGATCAGAGCGGCCTGGCAAGGTCGCCAATATCCCAAAAAAGCCCGGCCATTGCACGCAATGCATCACGCGAAACTGACTTTAACACATGCTCGTTTGGCGCGTGCTGCGAACAGCCGCGATAGGAATGCGGCACCCAAACCGTTGGGAGGCCGAGCACATCGGAAAAGACGTCGTTGGGTAAAGAACCGGCGAGATTTGGCAGGACATGGGGCGGCCTCCCACACGTTTTTTCAAGCGAACGCGCGACAAAAGACACCCAGGGATGGTTGGGGGAGGTTCGCGTTGCATCGAAAAAGCTGCGGTCGTGAGGCTTGATCTGAACGATCTCGAATCCTCTCGCATCAAGGTGGCGTCGAAGGGCGGGCAGGATATCGGATTGGTTAGTGCCAACAACGAAGCGGAGCTGGCAGGCGGCTTTGGCAAATTCCGAGATCGCGTTGACCGGTGCCTCGGGGACACCGCTTTTCATTGCGAGGATCGCAAAACTGTTCCAGCCGAAGACCCGTTCGGCCGGTGTCAGACTTTCCTCGCCCCAGTCTTCGTCAATCTTCGGACCGCCATCTTCGCCTACCGGCAAGTTGCGCAGGGCATGCCGGATCTCTTCGGTTAGGCTGGTCGGTCGCCACTCTGGTATTTGGATTTGGCCCCTCACATCGGTGATCGTCGAGAGGGCTTGTGCAAGGATCATCGCGGGGTCGGCAAGTAAACCGCCCCAGTTGCCGGAATGATGCGCACCGTCTCGAAGGTCAACAATGAGGTCGAACGAATAGCCGCCCCGTGAACCCATGAACATCGTCGGAGTGTCTGACTGAAGGCGTGGTCCGTCCGATGCGATCAGGACATCCGCGGCAAGGTTTTCTTTGTGCGTGGCGCAAAAATTCGACAGCCCCGGCGACCCCATCTCCTCACCCATTTCAACAAGGATCCGAATGTTGAAGCCCAGTGATCCACGAGCGTCGATGACGGAGCTCAACGCAGCTAAGTTGATGAGGTGCTGTCCCTTGTTGTCAGCGGTACCGCGTCCGAAGAGGCGATTACCATCATCGACGAGACGAAACGGGTGAAGCCCGTTTCGCCACTGATCAGTTTGCGCGCGGGTCACGTCGCCATGCCCATAGGACAGGATCGTTGGGCTCGAGTCGTCCTCGATGCGTTCAGCGACAAGGATCGGACCTGCATCCGGCACAGGGTTCGGGTGGATTGCGCAGGAGAACCCAATACTGCGCAGGCGCGGAACGAGGGCTTCCTCAAGGTAGCGCGGAAGCTCCGCGGCTTTCTCCTGTGTCTGGCTCTCCGTCTCATGGGCAACCAGTTCGCTAAGTTCTGTTGCAAATTGACCGGTGTCGAAATACTGGGCGGCGTTGTCTATAGCAGAGGCGCGGGTCAAGGTTGTTTTACCTCAGACAGGTGGACGCACGTCGTCCGGGATCGGACAAGTGTAAGGTGTTTCGCCCAGATGGTCTTGGTGCGTCGCGCGTGCAGCTTCGATGCGCGAGGGATCCTCAACCAGTCGACACGCTGTCGCGGCCATTGCTTTTGCTGCGTAGACCATGCCTTTGTGAGCCGCGGGCGCCTTGCCTTGTGCCACTGTTTGCCACGTATGAAACGGCGTTCCTATAGCACAGGTGGCAACTCGTGCCTGAACGGTTGGGACTGCCCAACTCACGTCGCCAACATCCGTCGAGCCTTCGCCGCCATCGCTGTGGCGATCAAGAGGTGCGATGAAGTCGCATAGTGCGAGATCCTTTTTGGGCTTGGCACCGATCCGCTTGAAGGTCGTGTTGATGTCAGCCTTGGTCAATGTAGTCTGAATCTCGCGGGCAAAGCTGAGGTCTGTTTCGTCAAAGGCGACGGGTCCGAGTTTCTCTAGCTCGTGCTGCATGGTTTCTTCCAAAGGACGATTGCCAAGCAGGTTCGAGACGCCGGAAAAGACCTGGCTGGTAACTTGCGTTCCTGTCATCAGCGCCGCGCCGTCCGAGATCTTTCGGACGCGCGTAACCAGATCGGCGAGGTCGGGTAGCGAACTGGCCCGGACGAGCTGGCGCACTGTGGCCTTGGCCTGCACCACATTCGGCGCAACGCCACCTGCGTCGAGATAGGCGTAGTGCACCCGGGCGCTGTCGGGCATGTGCTCGCGCAGGTAATTCACGCCAATGTTCATCAGTTCAACCGCATCAAGCGCGGATCTGCCAAGTTCAGGCGCGCCAGCAGCATGGGCAGCCTTTCCATGAAAAGTGAAATCGATCCGGGTGTTCGCGAGCGATCTGGCCTCATTCACGCCTGTGAAGGTCGCTGGATGCCAGGAGATGGCCGCGTCGACATCATCGAACAGTCCTTCGCGCACCATGTACGTTTTGGCCGCGCCCCCTTCTTCAGCGGGGCAGCCATAGTACCGCACACGGCCCTTAATGCCGTTTTCGGTCAGCCAGTCTTTAACCGCCGTCGCGGCCAAGAGTGCGGCAGCGCCCAGCAGGTTGTGACCACACCCGTGCCCGTTGCCGCCCTCTTCAAGCGGCCGATGTTCTGCCACACCTGGCGTCTGGCTCAGATATGGCAGCGCATCGAACTCGCCGAGGATGGCGATCACCGGACCCTCGTCTCCTGCTTCGCCAATCACGGCCGTGGGAATGCCAGCTGCATTTTCTGTTATCTTGAACCCTTGAGCGCGTAACATATGCACATGTTCGGCAACGGACTTGTACTCGGCATAAAGCGTCTCGGGCGTGTCAAAGACGCGGTCTGACAAGGCGATAAAATCATCACGATGGCGGTCAACGTGGTCCCAGATCGGATCGGCGTTTTTCAAGGGGCTCTCCAGCTTCTCGTTCAAACGGTTTCGGCGTGTTCCAGAAGGCAAGCCGTTTCGCGCCCGCCGCACCCCGCTTTCAGTTCAGGAACAATGGTGCGGCACTCAGCGGTCGCCACCGGGCAACGCGGGTGGAAGGTACATCCAGATGGCGGATCGAGCGGCGACGGAATTTCCCCCTCAATCGGGGCAAACTCACGCCGGCGCTGATCAAGGCGCGGAGCCTCTGCAAGCAGCGCTTTCGTGTAGGGATGGCGTGGGTCAGAAAAAATGTCCTCAGTCGAGGCGCTCTCGACAATGCGGCCCAGATACATGATCGCCACGCGGTCGGCGATGTGTTCGACGACGCTCAGGTCATGGCTGATGAACAGATAGGTCAGGCCCAGCTCTTCGCGCAGATCCATGAACAAGTTGATGACCTGCGCCTGGATTGATACGTCCAGGGCAGCGATGGCTTCGTCGCAGACAAGGAACTTCGGCTTCACGGCGAGCGCACGGGCGATCCCGATCCGCTGCCTTTGCCCGCCGGAAAACTGATGCGCGTAACGCCGCTTGAGCGAGGGGTCGAGGCCGACCTTGCGCATCACGTCGTCCACGTAATCCGCACTCTCTGCCTTGCTGACGATCCCATGCATACGCGGTGCTTCGCCGATGATATCTTCGACGCGCATACGCGGATTTAGGCTGGCAAAAGGGTCCTGAAAGATCATCTGAATTGCGAGGGTCGCCGCGCGTTTGTCGGCGCTGTTCAACGTCGCAACATCTTTGCCTTCGTAGAACATCTGTCCGTCACTTGCAGCGTGAATGCCGGCAACAACACGTCCCAAAGTGGACTTGCCGCAGCCGGATTCGCCGACCAATCCCAGAACCTCACCCTTTTGAATCGACAGGTTCACGTTATCGACAGCATGGACCGTTTCTTCCCGGATATTCGCGCCAAGTCGCTGCGCGATTTTCCCCGCGACGTCCAAACGCTTGGTGAAGCGCTTGGAAACGCCGCGGATTTCGACGAGCGGTTCTGTCATGATGCCTTCTCCTCCGCGCGTTGCGGGTTAAAACAGCGAAGGCGGCGACCGTCTGCGTCCTCTATCGGGGGTCGCTTGGAACACGCTGCCGTTCGGGCCTGACAACGCGGTCCAAAGGCGCATCCTTCAGGCAGGGCGAGCATGTTTGGCGTCATCCCTTCGATCTGGAACAAACGTTGCCCGCGCCGGTTCGCCGTCGGAACCGATCCGAGAAGCCCAACCGTATAGGGATGCAACGGACGGTCGATCACATCGTCGATACCGCCTTGCTCAACGATCCGTCCGGCGTACATCACCGAAATCCGGTCCGCGAGCCCTGCCACAACGGCAAGGTCATGCGTGATCCAGATCATCGCGGTTCCCGTACGTTTCGTCAGCTTCTGCGCCTCGTGGATGATCTGTGCCTGAATTGTCACGTCGAGCGCGGTCGTCGGCTCGTCGGCAATGATGAGGTCCGGCTGGTTCAGGAAAGCTGTCGCAATCGCCACGCGCTGCCGCATCCCACCGGAAAGCTGATGCGGATAGGCCTGCAATCGTTCTTCCGGCGATGGGATGCCGACCAAACCAAGCGCATCGCGGCTTCTTTCCCAGGCGGTTTGGCGGCTGACGTTTTCATGGGCAAGAATGGCCTCAATCATCTGCGTATCGACGCGCAGGACCGGGTTGAGCGTCATCATCGGATCCTGAAAGATCATCGAGATTCGGTTGCCACGCAAGGTTTTGAGGCGCTCTTCCGGTGCGTTCGCGATCTCGTTACCATTAAAACGGATTGACCCATCGACGATGCGCCCGGGGGGATCGATCAGCCCGAGGATGGAAAACCCGGTGATCGACTTGCCTGACCCGGACTCACCCACCAGCCCCATGACCTCGCCCTTGGAAATGGTGAAATCCACACCGTCCACGGCCTTGACCGCACCCGCGTGCGTGAAGAAATGGGTCTTCAGCCCGCTGACTTCGAGTACTGCCGTCATTTCTTCAACCTCGGGTTCAAAACATCGCGCAAATGGTCGCCCACAAGGTTGATGGACACGACCGTCAGTAACAGAGCGACGCCGGGAAAAACGGATATCCAGTAGCGCCCGGACAGCATGTACTCGAAGCCATTTGCGATCAGCACCCCAATCGACGGTTCAGTCTGTGGAAGGCCTACGCCAAGAAACGAAAGCGTCGCTTCCAATGAGATCGCGCTGGCGGTTTGCACCGTGCCGACGACGATCAGAGGAGCCATGCAATTCGGAAGGATATGGCGAAAGACGATCCGGGGTCGTGATATTCCAAGGCATTGCGCGGCTTCGACATACTCTTTGCCACGCTCGACAAGCGCGGTCGCGCGAACCGTGCGGGCGTAGTAGGCCCATTGCGCGATCACGAGGGCGAGGATGATCTTGTCGACACCCTTACCAAGTGCCGCAACCATCATCAGCGCAACCAGCGATGCCGGGAACGACAGTTGAAGATCCACGATGCGCATGATGAACGCTTCGGTCCGGCCACCGGCGTAGGCCGCGATCAGACCGATCGCCATACCGATCAGAAGGGCAATCACTCCAGATGCAAGCCCAACGGTCAGAGATATACGCAAGCCATAGAGAATTGCCGAGTAGAGATCGCGTCCAGACCCGTCTGAGCCGAGCCACATTGTGTATCCGTCGAATGCTTCGGAACCCGGAGGCAAGCGCCCATCCATGACGCTGACCTGACCAAGATCGTAGGGGTTCTGCGGTGTGATCCAGGGCGCCAGAATGGCTAAAAGAACGATGATCAGGAATATGCCAAGCGCCGCTGTCGCGATCCTGCTTTCGAAGAACTCGGCCCGAAAACGCTGGAACGGCGTCTCGACTTTAGGGGACTTGGCAGGGGTCAGCGAATGATCTGTGACGGTGTCGGTCATGCGCCCTGATCCTGCAAACGAACCCTCGGATCGAGGATCGAGTAGAGTATGTCGACGATCAGATTGATCAGCACGAAGAACAGTACGATGATCATCAGATAGGCGACGACGACAGGCCGATCCAATTGCAGTATTGCGTCGATCAGCAGTTTGCCCATTCCCGGCCATGCAAAGATCGATTCAGTCACCACCGAGAACCCGATCAAACTGCCGAATTCAAGGCCCATGACGGTCACTACCGGGATCATGATGTTTTTCATTACATGCACCAGAATGATGCGTCGGGTCGAAAGCCCTTTGGCCCGGGCATACTTCACGTAATCCTGTCCCATCGCTTCCCGGACACCCGCTCGGGTGAGACGGATTGCCAGTGAAATCTTAAGAAGCGCCAGGTTGAGAGCAGGCAGGAAGATGTGGCTCAACCCGTCGAGCGTGAAAAGGCTGCTGTGAATCCCGAGAAACGAGCCGATGTCACCTCGCCCTGTCGCAGGGACCCACCTGAGTTCAACGGCAAACAACATGATGAGCATCAGTCCCACCCAAAAAGTCGGCAGCGAAAACCCGAGGATTGAGCCAGCCATGATGCCCTTGGACAGCGGGCTATCGGGATAGAGCCCGGCATAAAGCCCCAATGGAATACCGAGCACGATGGCAAGAAAGAGTGCACTGAACGCCAGTTCCATCGTAGCTGGCATATGGTGCAGGATCAGTTTGAGCGCGGGCTCACCGAAGACGAAACTGTCGCCGAGGTCACCGTGTGCAGCACCTTTGAGGAACAACCAGTACTGTTCCCAAATTGACCGATCCAATCCAAGCCGTCGAATGGCAGCTTCGATGTCAGCCTGATCCGCGTCGGGGCTGACCAGCATGTAGACCGGGTCACCAACGATATTGACGCCGAAAAAGACAATCACCGACATCAGGAAGACAACAAGCATTGCTTGCAGCAATCGGCGAATGACAAAAACGGTCATGAGGACATTCCCTGGGCAAAGGCTCCGGGCCGCTGCGAAGGCGGCCCGGATGCATTGCGATTACTCTTTCACGACGCCTGTCGCGAGAGTGTATTCGTCGGTCCGAGGGATGTAGCTCAGACCTTTTTTGGCCGCCCAGGTGTTGACCTGGAAGTGCGTCGGAATGATCGCCACGTTCTCGATCGCGCGCTCTGTCGCCGCAGCGAGCAGTTCCTGCCGCTTTGCGTCATCGACTGTTCGCAGGGCTTCTTCGATCAGTGCGTCGGTTTCAGCATCCGAGTGCCGGCCACGGTTCGATGATCCAAAGCCCGCATCCTTGTCATGGGTGTGGATCAGCGATTTGAGAGGCGAGGACGCTTCGCCGGACCCCGCGCCCCATCCGACGAGGATAAAGCTGAACTCCGGCAGACCCTCTGGGCTGCCTTTGGACGCGCGTCCAAAGTATACCGAACGCGGCATTGTTTCGACGGCTGTCTTGATGCCAACACGGGTCAACATTTGCGCAATTGCCTCGGCAATTTTGGCGTCGTTGATGTAACGGTCATTCGGCCCATGGATTGTCATTTCAAATCCATCGGGATAACCGGCTTCAGCCAGAAGCGCTTTAGCACCGTCCGGGTCATAAGCCACGACGTCCAGATTGTCGGACACGCCAAAGAACCCCTCGGGCAGAAGCTGGCCGGCGGGCAGGGCAACCCCCTCCATGACACGCTCAACGATTGCATCGCGGTTGATCGCCATGCTGATCGCCTTGCGGACGCGGACGTCCATGAGGGGGTTCTTGATATCGCCGCCACCGTTGGCCTTCACAAAGGGTGAATCCTCGCGGAATTGGTCCATGTGAAGATAGATCACTCGGTTGGACACGCCCTGGCTCAGCTGGATACCATCATTGCCCTGAAGTGTTGTGATATCGGTCGTTGGTACGCCCGATATCATGTCGACGTCACCGGCAAGAAGCGATGCAACACGGCTCGGACCGGACGTGATTGGGCGGAATTCCACCTCGGACCAGATCGGTGCATCACTCCAGTAGTCGTCGTTCCGTACCAGCACGATGCTTTCACCCGGCGTGTAACTTTGGAACTTGAACGGCCCTGTGCCGATGGCGGCCGTACCCGCGTTGAAGTCTTCCGTCGTTGCTTCGCAGCCCACTTCTGAGATCACAGGGATCGTGGAAATGTCGTTGCCCATTAACGGATAAGGTGCGGCCGTTTTGAAATGCACCGTGTAGTCATCAATCTTGACGACTTCCTTACCCTTGAGATAGGTGCCGTATCCCGATGGGGAGTTCGGTACGTCCGGCGCGCGCGCCATGGTGCAGACTACATCGTCCGCCGTAAAGTCACTTCCATCGTGAAACTTTACGCCCTCACGCAGCTTGAACTCCCAAGTCAATTCATCAATCGGCTCCCATGACACGGCAAGACCTGGCAATAGGCGTTGCTTCTCATCCTGCGCGATCAGCCGGTCAAAGATGTGAACGGACATCGCGTTGTTCGGACCCAGGTTGTGAAAATGCGGATCGAGTGACGTCGGCTCCGAAGCGAGGCCGATCGTCAGTTTTTCGGCCGAAACAGCACCGACGCCGAAAGCCAAAATGCCGACAGCGACAGCTGTCGCAGATGTGAGTTTCCTCATCAAAAAGACTCCCTGTTTGTTTGGCGCTTGTGAATAGGCGAATCCTTGGCCGACCCCGCGCCCTATTAAAAAAGGCTAGCTACCGCAAAAATCATTGCCAATACTCAATGCTATGCAATTTTGCATAGACCAATCCAAGAGTTTGGATGTTCAATCGATCATACCGGGGGAGGAATGCAGCATGACGGAACACCGGCACAGACTGCGCGAGTTCGAGTCACTGAGAGCCGTGATCACAACTGGGACGACAATCGGCGCCGCACGGCGTCTCGGGATTTCTCAGTCTGCCGTTAGTCGGTCCTTGTCGCAACTCGAGGCCCGAGTTGGACGGTCTTTGTTTCTCCGGCGGTCGGGACGCATTGACCCAACCGACGAAGCGTTGCGCCTCAACGAAAAACTGGACCCAATCTTCGAGACGCTTGCGGACATCGAGGGTGCAGAATGGGCTACTCCGGATAACGAGCCGTTACGCCTGATCGTGCCGCCAACTCTGGCGCATCACTTTGTCATCTCCAGGGTGGCCAGTTTTCTCAAGAAAAATGAAGGAAAGCAGCTTCAACTGGATATTCAGGCCACGGACGTGCTTGTCGCTGGCATTCTCGACCTCCGCTATGATCTTGGTTTGACGAGTGCGATGATCCAACGAACGGGTGTTCACCTAATGCCTTGGCGCCGCAGTCAGGTGGTCTGCGCCATGCCGAACAACCATCCGCTATCGGAAAAACGAGTGGTAACGCCGCACGACCTTGAAGGCGTCGCGCTGATCGAGTTTCTGCGAAGGCTGGGGACGCGAGCGATCACCGAAAAGATCTTTGCGCGCGCTGGAATTCGGCCAAAACAAGTTGCAGAAACGGCAACGAACATGGCCGCTCTGGAGCTCGTCCGTGAGGGTTTGGGCGTGACACTCATCAACCCGTTCCCATTGTTGTCGACGGGGATGGATGGTGTTGTAGTCAGGCCATTTGACGCCGCCATCTTTTATGACACCAGCTTCGTTCTACCATCAGGCCGACCGCCGTCACAGCTTGCCCGCCAGTTCATGCAGTTTGTCAAATTGACGACGCCACACGACAAATATTCAGAGCCCGTCTAGCGCAGCATTTGAGCCTACCGCGAGGTATCGACGTCCATCGGAAAGTTCGGTCGTGGCAAGCCTGCAAACGGCCAGCGGTTGTGAACTGGCGACGTAAGCCCTCCTGTGTCGACCTCAAATACCTGGTTCGGCCCAAACCAGTTGGAAAACCCGGCCCGAAAGTGGCCTCGGGATTTCACAACAACAGTCCGGGCAGACGCAATATCCAGCCCGAACATATGAAAGAACACGGGGTCGGCAGTCTGTGTGCGATCGGTGATCACCACCACGGTGATGCCGCCAATACGAAGCGCAGCGGATGGCCCTAGGGCCAATCTCCGACCAGCCGTCATGCCCAGTTCACCTACCACATCTCCATTATGGAGACCCAAGACCTCTGCATCCGCCTCAAAAGGCACATCCCATTGCTCCCAGAATGCGCTGGAATCGGAAGACCGGTTGAATCGTGCCCTGAATTTGCCGCCGACACCGATGCCATGGGCTTCGTTCGCAAGTTCCGGATCACAAAAGGAACCGAATAGGCATTCTTCGACTTTTGCCGCATGAAGAGCGGCTAACAGTTCCGTCGTCCTGCCACTGCCGCCGCCACCAGGATTGTCACCGGCATCGGAGAAAATCACAGGCGTGCGCGCTTGGTCAGCGGAAATCGAGATCGCTTCCGTCACGGATGTCAGTTTCGGAACGAAATCCGTTCTCAAAGACCAGGCCATGTCTGCTAGTTCTTCCGCCAGTGCATTGGCCGCCTTCTGGTCCTCACGCGCAGTGACAACGATGCTCAAACCGTTGTCAGGCGTGTCTGAGAAAAGGAAATTGCCAAAGATTGATACGTTGACGATCTCACCTCGACTTTCGGCTTGTCGTCGCTGACCGTGGTCGATCAGCGTGCCATACGGATGCTCTGCACTTAGAAGTGTTACGGATGCGGGAACAAGAGGCAGTTTGACATGTGCGGTTTGGGCCCGGACGCTCGACGCCAAAACCCGGCGCAGCGAAAAGGCGGCTTCCTCGCCACGTTCTATCTGATCGACGTGAGGATTTGTCCGATAGCCGACGATCAGGTCACAGGCATCGACCATCCGTTGTGAGATATTTGCATGCAAATCGAGTGTCGCAATGACAGGTACGTCCGGTCCAACAACTCCGCGAATACGTGACATCAACAAACCGTCGGGGTCGTGGTCATGCTCGGCAACCATCGCGCCGTGATTGCAGATGTAGACTGCGTCAACAGGGCCAGCTGAGCGAAGCATGTCTTCCGAAGTCACTATGATCTCTTCGATTACGGTTTTTCGTACTGGACCTGCGGGATGGCTGGCTGCCAAGATACAGGGTACCGGCGTCCAGTCGCCCGTAGCATCCATCGCCCGGACAAAGGCCGCAAATTCTATTGCCAGCTTTGGTGTCGCGGATCTGGCTTCAGACATCAAAGCATCGCTTGTAAGCCATGTCAGAGACTTAAAGTCTGACAAATCAGCCGGGGGTGCAAAGCGATTTGACTCGAGAATTGCGCCAAGGAGGGCGATCTTTGGAGCCGTCATGCGAGAGGCCTTTGGAAATGCAACACAGTGCGAGGAAACATGAGTAAGTGATTTCAATCAAGATATCATTCGTCTTCTCTGCTCTAAGAAAACCCCTGCCGCCTTGCGTCTTTCCTATAACGCGACGCGCAAACGATCAGTGCCACCCGTTATGCTGACAGAAGTTTCCGGAGAATTCGTAAAGATTGTTTGGGCCGATGACCCAGACGTTCACCTCATGCGCGGCGCACCGGATCGCCCAGCCGCCCGGTTCAATCGCCGGGGGCAGGACGCTTTGTATCTGAGCCCTGATGTCGAAAGCGCAAAAGTCGCTATTGGTCAGGACGTCAGGAAGGATGATCGCCCGCGGGTTGTGCTGACTTTCGAGGTGGAACGATGCGCGTTGTTCGATTTGCGCAGCCCCGAGGCCGCAGATATCTATGCGCTTGCCAGTCAACCCTGGCGCAAACTCGTAACTGCCGGTAGGGATCCGTCCTCATGGTTCGCTGCTGATCGGATCAGAGCAGACGGGCATATCGGATTGATTGATCCCTCACGAAGGCGTCCGGGTCTTTGGCACATCACTTTATTTCGATGGAACGATCCGGGTGCACCTGGCGTGTTTCGGCGTAGTGAAGTGAAGCCGGTTTCCGTCCTGCCGGACTATCGGTGACGTTTTAGGTGCGACCCAACTATCATTTCGCAATTATGGTCATCGCGAAAATTGGCTGTGTGGAGGACTTTGTCATGAGTTCGCTTCTGGCACGCCAATGACATTTTTTGTATGTTGTTTGAGCACTCGTGACAGTCTGCTTTCAGTGCCAAATTGTAGCTTTGCTTGGGGTAACGAAAGGCAGTTCCTCTAATTGGGGATATCGGTCAAGCTCGTTTTTCTTTCTTAATCGGGGCGCTTGTCACTCATCCGGATCAGGCTTCTCTTCGCAGTCTGGTTGATGCCGCGTGGGACATCGCTGCACGCAGGTGTCGGATTGGCAGTGGAGAGCCTCGCTTTGGGACGCGCTTCTCTTTGCGCATCAGCCATATTCGGCTTCATCCACGAACCTCGCCCGATGAGGACGACCCCGTTCAGTTTTGGTGTTGGGCGGTTCAGATCATGCTGTGCCCTCCACCGTCACCGGACGGAACTCGGTGCCATCTGCCCACATACGATAGAGCAGAACAGCCAGTTTACGCGCAACAGCGACGACAGCGCGGCGGCGATTTGGATCGGGAACGCAGGCCAATACGTTCCCGATCAGGTGAGGCAAGTCGTGTAGCATGAAAGATGCTTCGCGCTGCCGGGAGCCGTTCTTCGACACTCACTTCGAGATGGGGGACTCTGAGACCCTAGGGTCGCAACCGAACAGCGGCAGCAGTTTCATGCTACGAGCCAAATCTGCCACATACTGTTTTAGTTGAATAGCGAAATTGCTTCATGCATTATATTAGAAGATCGAATAGATACCCCATGGATATTGAACTCGCGCGCACATTTCTGGCGATTGTCGAAACGGGCAGTTTTCTGGAGGCTGCCAACAAGGTTTACGTGACGCAATCAACAGTGAGCATGCGTATTCGGTCACTCGAACAACAGCTCGGCCGACCAGTATTCGAGCGCGGAAAATCGGGCGCTACACTTACTCCTGCGGGGCACCGCTTTCATAAACACGCGCAGGCACTTGTCAGGTGCTGGACACAAGCCCGGATCGACGCCTCCCTGCCTGATGCGGTGGAAGCTGCTCTGGAAATCGGCGCTGTGCCCAGCTTGTGGGATGGGTTTCTGATCGACACGATGCCAGAGTTGATGCAAGCGTTTCCGAATGTGGCGGTTCACGGGTCTACGGTTTCAACTGAAACATTGCTAAGCCAAACGACTGCGGGCGCGCTGGATTTGGCTGTGATGTATGATCCGCGAAACACTGTCGGGCTGACCGCAATGCAGTTGTTCGAAGATGATTTCGTACTCGTAAGCAGCGATTTTGATACCTCGCGAAGCCCATTTGAAGAAAACTATGTTCTGATCGACTGGGGGCCAGAATTCCGCGCCGATCACCTGCTGAACTTTCCGGAAATTCCGACGCCATTGTTGCAGCTTGGTATTGGAACTCTTGGCCTGAACTACTTGAAAGCCCAGCCGGGAGCCGGATTTTTCCCCTGGCGGGTAGTTGCGCAGGAAGTCGAAACCGGTTGGTTGAGGGTGATTGAGGATGCTCCTCGGTTTGCCTATGCCGCCTATGCCGTTTTTGCAGACGATGATCCTGAAAGCCTCGCCTGCAAGGCCGCCCAGCTATTGAGTGCCTTTGCAAAAGAACAGTTTCCCGTCACGGCCTGAGATAGCGGACTACTCGCAGCTTACCATCTAGTAGGCGAATTGTCAGTTTTCTGAAGCCTCCAGGGCTTCGGTTGCTGCGGGCTGCTTTTTGCCTGACTCGAAAATTAGACCTGCGGTAACCACGACCATCAAAACGCCGCCCAAGATGGCCCAGTACCTCCAACCAAAAGACCTTTGCAAACGCATTTTTCTCTCCACGGCCGTCCATCGAGACCAGATCAGTATAAGGAGGTATAAAAGTCTGCCAAATCGAAGGAATTGACACTCAAAGAGACAATATACTGAAAACAAACATCTATTCAGATCGTCGATAACATGGTTGAGAAAAAATCATAAGGTTTTGCACTCCGAAAACGAACATTGATCTCCTAAACTAACGAAGTGGAGGGAAAGGAGGAATCGATGGATAGGCGCTGGGTAAATCGCGTTACCGAACATATAAGGCGTTTCATTGCGTCACAACGGTTCGGGGTCGTGAAGCGCTCGGTAGCAAAACAGCAGGATTTGCAAATCCCACAAGATTGGGGCGATGCCGCCGAGGTATGGGACCCGTCCGAATTCGACCCGGAAAAAGAAAACCGGGAACGACGTTTGCGCCCGAGCGATTATGAGTGGGACACAACCGGCGAACTTCCTTGGCGCGGGCACAATCACCGATTCAAAGGAGGCTGAGGGAAATCCAAGGCCTGAACATTGGATATTACAGTCACAGGTGACGCAATACTCGCGTCCCCTGATCCCGCATCGCATACCGTTTGGGATCCGAGCGCACCGAAGAGGAATTCCCGCTCCAGATAGCATGACCGAAAACATTCGAGATTATGGAAAAAAATTACGTCGCTTTCGGCCTCTTAGGTCGAAAACAGCGCAGCGCCTTCTGTGTGTTTTGGCAAAATCCAGTACCAATCAAAAACGGTGTACAGAATGCTGGAAGTTCATTCGATTCCCGGTGCATTTACCGCGCGGGAATGTGAGCAAATTGTTGCTGCATCACAAAAAGCCCCGGCGAACGAGGCTCTGCTTGTCGGGCAATACAAGGATCACAATCTGCGCAGAGCGGATGTGACTTGGCTGGACGACGTCGACGGCTCTGATTGGGTGATGTCACGCCTGATCAATCTGGTTCGTCGCTCCAACACCAGCAAGTTTGCCTTTGATCTTCGCGAGTTCGCGGAAAGCCCGCAGATTGCCTGCTACAAAGGATCAGATGGTGGTCATTTTGCGTGGCATTCCGATATTGGCGACGGGCCCGTTGCCCAAAAAAGAAAGCTGTCTATGGTCGTACAGCTCAGCAAACCCGGGATGTACGACGGCGGTGACTTGGAGATTATGCCGGGCGCTTATGCTGTAACGGCCAGCCGGCATCAGGGGAGCGCGACCATCTTTCCAAGCTTTTTGTTGCATCAAGTGACACCGGTTGAGAATGGTGATCGGTATTCGTTGACGGTCTGGGCACATGGCCCGGCGTTTCGCTAACGTTTTCCGTACTCGTTTAATTTAGAGTCCGAGACTACAAGGCTAACGATTCCTTTCGTGTAGGAAACAGAGTCGAAAGTGTTAGGCTTGCCTTTAACATATTCGCTGAAATGGCATTTCCTGTAGTCCAACGTATCTGCTAAATCTTGGAATCCGCACGGTACTGACGCCTGAGTTGCTTTGGTCACTCAATGGCTGGCCTCTATTATGTATCCGTCGGTAAGCGACTGGCGACTGATTTCTCATGGACTAAGTTTGGCAGGCTCACCATATCAGAAGCAACTTTGCCAGCTGCCTTTGAAGTACTTTCGACAGATATGCGTTTCTGACCCAACCGGGGGTGCAGCTTACGAGCCAGAACCCACGTCCAAAGCAAACCCGCGCCACCCGCGGCGAACACGCCAGAGAGCGGTGCCACGAGAAGAACCAGCCAGGCGGCACCAGGTGTAATAATACCCGAAACATCGCGAAAGCTCGCGTAAATTGCTGACATCTCAGTTCGTTCGGAAGGTTTGACTGCGAGAAGGAACGGCAAACCTGCGGAAACATCAAGCAAGATCAGGAAAATCGAGCCCATCATTAAGAACGCGATTGTGACTTCAGGGATTCCGAATGGAACTCCAGCAAAAAGAAACAGCAGCCCGGACATGAGGAATCCGGTTCTGACTGCTGCGCGCACCGAACTGCGCTGCATAAACCTAAGCATCAGCGGGGTGCAAAACAGGGCGGCATTGGAAATCGATAAAGCAATCCCTCCAAGCTGGCTGCCTAGCCCGTTCTGAACCGCATAGATGGGCAGATATACGACATAAATCCACCACCCGCAGGAACGAACGACTGCGAATACCCATCCGGCAACCAATCGCGGTTGCGCAAAAAACCTCCCGAAATAGGCGAACGGATTTGCGGGAGCGCATTGGCTTCTGGTGATGAGCAGAAGTCTCAAGGGTCGTTGCGACGGTTCTCGCTATCTCAGCTTCATGAGTTCATCTCTGAATGCCTCGGTTGGAGTTTGCCATCCGAGGCACTTTCTCGGGGTTCCGTTCAGGCGGTCGCAAATCGCCTTCATTTTGCGATTTGAGAGCGCCGCGAGTTGGGTGTCGCGTGGAAGGTATCGGCGGGCCCGCTTGTTCAGGTTTTCAACCGACCCCTTCTGCCAGGGCGCTTGAGGATCACAGAACCAGCTCTCAGTACCGATGCCCGATTTGAGCCTGCGCCACTCTCGGAATTCAAAACCCCTGTCAAATGTAATCGAGCGTCGTGCTGGTTGGGGCAGGGGTTCCATCACATCCATCAGTTTGTTCATGAAATGCGCTGAACTGCGGTCGTTGTTGCGGAACAGCACAGCAAACCGGGTCTTCCGCTCGACCAACGAGGCGGCATTCATTTTACCCGTGTGGCGCTCGAAGATCATCAGATCGCCTTCCCAATCGCCGAATTCTTCGCGTGTTTTTACGCCTTCCGGGCGCTGGTGAATGGACCGATCCGGCGGGAAAACCTGGCCTCTGGGGCGTCTGGCATAACGCGGTCGGCGTTTCTTACGTCGGCTCGGCAAGTGTCGCGCCAGTTGTTCGGATTGGCCTTCGGGGCTGTAGACATAGGCGTAGATCGTCTCGTGGCTGACCCGGACAGGCTGATCGTCGTAACCGAGGCGGCCCGCGATCTGTTCCGGCGTCCAACCTGCAATCAAACGGTCGATGACATGTGCGCGCAGGTTTTCCAAACGGATCAGCTTTCGCCGCCGAGCGCGTCTGGACTGCGCCGTTCGTTGTGCTTTGACGCCATAGTAGCCACTCAGATGCGACAACTCGGAGTCTTCGAAACGGTTCCGGTTGATCTCTCGATAAACCGTGGACCGATGCCTGCCGATCTCGACCGCAATCTTGCTGACGGGCATCTTTGCATTCAACATGTCCTCAATGGCGCGCCGCTCGTGCAGATCCAATTCCGTGTGTGCCAATTTCCGTTCTCCTTGCTTTTCAGCAAGATAGGGGATTTGTCGCAACGCAGTTTAGAATGTGCCAGCCTGCCGTTTCCGAGGCGCATAACAAGAAAGATGAGAAGCATGACAATCGCTGCACCGGCTGCAATCAGGAACGGTGCAGGTTGCCACCATTCGTACAATATCGCGCCAAGTGCAGGGCCAGCCGTCCAACCCAGCGCACTGTAGAAAAGCCGAGATGTCTCAAAACGTCCCAGTTCAATCCTGGCAACATGGTCGAGCACATAGGCGTTGAAGCACACAAATGTCGTCACAACGGCGAAAGTCGTGAGTGCGAGCCCCGCAATAACGGCAGCAGGGGTCGCAACGGTCGTCACAACCGCGCCCGCGACGTACGAAAGAGTGCCGAACACATAGACCCATCTCCTTGGGACAAAACGGATCAGGTAGGGAACCAGAAGACCGATCAAGAGTGAAACTGCGCCAATGGCGAAATAAATTTCGGACACAAATCGCGCATCCTTCAGCGCGTTGTACATCGCTACCGGAAAGACAGAGATCAAAATACCCCTGGCAATCGCCTCTGTACCCGCCAGAATGGCGAATCCCCGCACACTTGGTGCTGGCGCATGGCGAAGCCATTCTGGTATTCGACGTTCATGCATGAGAAGTGCTCAATGGACTGGGAACTAGTCAAACCTGTTTCCTCATTTTTTCTTTCCTGCGAGCGACCCGATGTCGTTTTTGTTAATCGCGTAAGTTACTTAAATTCCGAAACGGAATTTCGTTTTCTCTTTTTGACAACCCGCTTCACTGGCGTTCGATTTTCAACGCTGATTACAGCGAAAGGATTGCTGAACTCTGGCTGGGTTCGCTCAACAGAAAAGCCGCAAACGGGAAAGCACTGCTCGGCCGAAAAATCTACCGCTGCGGATGCGAGCAATTTCGGCAAGAGCAAAAGTCGTGGCTGCAAAAGTCGGTATTGTCCGTGATTTGTGAATTCAGGCTCGCCCAGGCTTTGCTGTCGCAGCGAATGTCGGCAAAGCGGGCTGCGGCTGCAACATCTGAAGGCCTCGCTCAAGGTCGGCATTGGGCCGATCCGCAAATGTGAGATTGGTGCGGAGGAAAGGGTTTTCGCTGTCGATCGGGACGTTTGAGACCACGAACAGAGCGTACTATAAGATCGACGACCAGTGATCTGATAACAGGAGAAGCTACACGCCTGTCTTAAGCGGCGCTAGTCTCCGATCCTAGCAGTACTGAAAGGAGCCGCCCAATGCCCCTCTTTTCTAAACTTTTCGGTGTCAGCGAAAAGTCTGAGCCGGAGCCGGTTTCGTACAAGGGGTTCGAGATTTTCCCCGACCTGATGCCCGAAGGCGGTAAATACCGCCTATTGGCCCGTATCGAAAAGATCATAGACGGAGATCGCAAGACCCATACGGTGATCAGGGCGGATGTCTTTGAAAGCCGGGATCAGGCTGAAAGCTTCAGCATCGCAAAGGCGAAGCAGGTGATTGACGAACAGGGCGGACGCCTTTTCGGCTCAGAAAACCGGTAGCTTGAAGCCCGCTGTGCGATCGGCAGGTACCATGTGAATGGCTTAGTTCGCATGAAGTACGGACGCAAAGCGGGGTGAATTCCACCGATGTCACAGAAATAACCTGTGGATGCGTTCTGGCACCACGAGATTTTGAGATTCAATGCTCCCATGGACATAGCGTCAGGGAGCAACAACATTGGGCAGAAAGTGTCTGCCCAATGTTGCTTCTCGTATGAAAATGCTTCTAAAGGCGTGTGACCAGCGTCACGCTTTCAGAAGCCCGTGTAACGGCGGTATAGAGCCAATTCCTCGCATATTTGTCGAAGATGTGACTTTCGTCCTCTATAATCACGTGGTCCCACTGGCTGCCTTGGGCTTTATGAACTGTCAACGCGTAACCATACTTAAACTGCTGAGAATTTTTCCGTTCCTTGTCCGCCAATCTCTTTTCGTCGTCAGTAAAAAACTCCGGATGCACACGTACGCGGTAGTTTTCATGATCCGGGAAGTCGCACGATTTCAGTTCCAACAACAAAGTCCCCGAAAACCGGGAATTCTTCGGTTCTGAGACGACCGTGAACATGCCTCCATTGACGATACCAAGGCCATGGTCATTGTGCTGACACACAAGGCGGTCGCCAACCTCAGGCAGGTCGCCGGCGCGCCCCAAGGCCCTGCGGATTTCTTCGTTGTAGTGGAAACGAGTGACGTTCCTACCTGCAAGGAGCTGGTCCGCATCCAATATCTCATCGATCTCAAGACTTCCGTCCGGCACCACACGGCTGTTCCCATAGGCGCCGTATTTCAGCGGTTTTCCTTCACGAATGTCTATCGCCAGTCGTAAGGCCGGGCTGTCCTTGGCCTGACGGTGGATTTCGGTCAGCATGGCGTCAGGCTTGGCGTTGGTGAGATAGCCCTCGCCGGCCACCGGCGGCAGCTGGGCAGGATCACCGAGTGCGAGGATAGGAGCTCCGAATGACATTAAGTCACGCGCTAAGTTTACATCAACCATTGAGCACTCATCGAGCACAATCAAGTCTGCATCCGCTGCTGCACTATCCGGATTGAGGTGGAAACTGAATTTACCAGCCGGTCCCTGCACTGTCCGTCTTCAGAGTTTTTCGGAGAGCTGAGGCGTTTTCGTAACGGAGGCTCTGGTTCGATTTCTGTTTGAGTTTA